>JBIOUJ010000001.1:0-24510 GCA_044867025.1 Pyrinomonadaceae bacterium
TCTTGAAAACCATTTAAATGGTTTTCCCGATTCTGGAGCGGTGTCCCCCAAGCTAAAGCTTGGGGAGAATGAAAAGGCGCTGTCATGATAACGATGTGTAAAGGATGTCATGATAATTAAAAGCGGACGCGACAACCCTGGGACTATGAATCATCATTCGTTTCAACCCTGAAAGGGTTAGGTATGTGCAGTGTTAACCCTTTCAGGGTTGAAATGATGGTTGTCGTTTTACCCAGGGTTGAAGCAACCCTGGGCTGGAATTAGCCAACGCCTACGGCGTTAAAAACGTGGGGCTGAAATTAGCCAACGCCTTCGGCGTTAAAAACGTGGGGCTGAAATTAGCCAACGCCTTCGGCGTTAAAAACGTGGGGCTGGAATTAGCCAACGCCTTCGGCGTTAAAAACGTGGGGCTGAAATTAGCCAACGCCTACGGCGTTAAAAAACGTGGGGCTGGAATTAGCCAACGCCTTCGGCGTTAAAAACGTGGGGCTGGAGTTAGCCAACGCCTTCGGGGTTAAAAACGTGCGGCTGGAGTTAGCCAACGCCTTCGGCGTTAAGAACCCTGGCTGAAACAGTCGCATCAATATTTCCAACAATATCGCATGCACAAGGCTCACCCGACGTTACCGCGTTCCGGTACTGACCTCACCCAAGTAGGGCGCCGTGGTGTTGCCCAGTAATCGTCCCACAAAATTCGTCAGGAACACCTCACGACTAAACATCTGCGCGCGCGCACGCGCGGCGGCGGACATTTGTCGTAGCAAGTTATCATCACTCATAAGCCGAGTCGTGTAGTTTTTGAGCTCATCCAGCGTGTTCCAAACAAACCCGCTGACGCCATGCTCTACGATCTCCGATTGACCGCCCTTGTTTATGACAACCGGAACACATCCGGCGGCCATTGCTTCGACCGTCGACATCCCGAAGTGTTCGACCATTAAAGGATCGCCGTTTTGCCCGTAGCCCGAAGCGTGCCAGAAGATACTCGCGCGCTCGTAGAGGCTTGTCAGTTCGTTGCGCGGTAGATTTGCGACGAGTGCGGCGCCACTTTCAGCAGCGAGCGCAGACAACTGTTCGAAATACGCCTGGTGCGCAGGTGTTACATCCAACCCGCCTACACAAAAGTATTTCCACCCTAGCGAGCACTCACGCTGCATGCGGCCGTAGACATCGAGCATTTCTTCCTGGTTTTTTCTATGTCCGTGGCCGTGAAGAGCAAACCGTCCCACGCTGAGAATGATCTTTTCCTTGTCGGCTTCACCGAATGACGTATTGACTGGTGGATAAACGATCGTGCAATCAATGCCCCATCGTCTCTTGGCCCAGAGACGAGAATAATCGGAAATAGCGGTTTTGAACTGGTAAGTCTCCATCCGTTTCTTCCACGCCCAACTCTGGTAGAGATACTTTGCGGGACGTTTCAGCGCTACGGATTCTAATCCACCTTCAGGCTTTACATACGGCGCGGTTGACGCTGGAAACAGCACGATGAGTGCTCCTTTTTTAGCGTGCGAAAAAGGAGGCACATCGTGCACGATCGCGACGAAGATGTCGTAACCCTTGCTCAGCTCTGCCTGAAACTCTTGCAGCTCCTGGTAATAAGTGAGCGGATTGCGGCGCGATTGTGGCTGAGCGTCCGGCTTGTCGACATAATGAAGCCGAACGTTGTCCAGGCTGGTCCCCGAATTGGCTGCGAGTTTCTCAACCGTCAATGATGGAATACGATGAAAGAAGTTGACCTGGTGATCCCTGGCTAGAGCTTCGGCGAGTGTCGCGGCAAGGAATTCCGAGCCACCGATCCCGCTGCCGGTGGGCTCATTGTAGATGCTGATCCGCAAACCTCCCTCCTTGTGTCGATCAGCCCTCGACATTGGACCTCGTCAAACGCCGGACCTGCCGCCGCAGAAACTTACGCACACCGATCCGGTAGAACTGGGGTGGCAAGTTGAAATGGTGACAGAAAAGCGAACCGAGCACGCCGGGCAACACCAGAGGGCTTTCGCCGAGGGCCTTCCGGTATTGCGCACGCGCCAGTCCGGTCCACGGCTCCGTGCCGCGAAACAGAAACACATCGGCGATCTCCTTGCGCGATGTGGCGCGGGCGAGCGCGGATGGATTCGAAGAAAGCTCCGCGGGTGTCAAAGCGTCGAGCCACGCACGGTAGAACGCGTTGGCTTCTGCAACGAAGGTCGGGCGCAACGAGTCGCGCGTACCGTGCTCTCTCACGAACATGAGTTTCTCCGGCACACGCACGAACGGAAAGGTGCGCGCGAGCCGCAGGAGCATGTCTGCGTCCTGCGTGTGCCGCTTCTTCAAGTCGTAGGGTCCGACCTGCTCGAAACAGCGCACTTCGCATACGAGCGAGTAAGCGGCATACAAGACAGGCTCTAACCGCAGGATGGCCCTTACGATCTCGTTTCGGTTGGGCAAAGGCAGTTCCTTCTCATCGAAGACCTTCCCCTCTCCGTCTATCAACTTGATGTCGGTATAGCAGACCGCCGGCCCATTTACACGTTGCAAGGCTTCCAACTGCGCGGAAAGTTTCTCAGGCGCCCAGAGGTCGTCGTGCGAGAGCCACGCGAAGTAGCGCCCGCGGGCCAGGCGTATGCCGTGGTTGACGGCCGCCGCCACGCCCGCATTTTCCTGGCGGACGTAGCGCACGCGCTCGCCGAAGCTCTGCGCGATGTCGGGAGTCGAATCTTTCGAGCCGTCGTCGATTACGATAATCTCGAGATCCTGGAACGTCTGGCGGAGCACGCTCTCGAGGGCCAGGCGAAGATAATTCTCCCCGTTGTAGACGGGGATCACGACGCTGACAGCCGGATTGCTCATGCCAATTCGCTTTTGGCCCAAGCCATGTATTCCGCTAGTCCCTGTTCGATGTGGACCGTAGGTTCGAAGGCCAGTGCCGCGCGTGCCGCTGAAATATCCGCACGGCTATCGCGCACTTCGCCTTTACGCGGTTCGACGTGCTGCACCGGAACCTGAGTGTCTGAGGCGTCCAGCATCATTGCGACAAGCTGGTTCACACTGATGGAAACACCTGAGCCCACGTTGAACGCGCCCGACACTCCGGATGAGCGCGCGGCCAGCAGGTTGGCACGTGCGACGTCAGCGACATTTACGAAGTCACGTGTCTGCTCACCGTCTCCATAAACAATAAGAGGTTCGCGACGCAACAAGCGATGCGCGAAGATGGGTATTACGTTACCGTAAGCATCGTACCGCTGGTTCACACCATAAACGTTGAAGTAGCGCAGACACACCGCGTCTAATTCATAGAGCTTCGAATACACAAGGCACATCTTCTCTTCTGCTAATTTACTGACGCCGTACGGTGAATCAGGCTCTGTGGGGTGATCCTCAGGAATCGGCAAACGACGCAACTCACCGAATATCGCAGCCGACGACGAACATATCAACTTTCGTACGCCCGCACGTCGCGCTGCCTCGAGCACGCGAATCGTACCAAGCAGGTTAACGTCTGAATCGTCGATCGGTTGCTCGATCGACCGGACATTCCCGACAGACGCCGCAAGGTGAAAAACAACCTCGGCCCCTTCCATCGCGTGCTTAACGGCCGCTTCGTCGCGAACGTCAGCCTCTGTAAAACTCACACTGTTGCCTTGGTCCAAATTTTTTAGGTAGCCGGAGGAAAGATTATCGATTACGAGAACATCATATCCTTCGTCGACGAGTAACCTTACGATGTTTGAACCGATGAACCCCGCGCCACCTGTAACCAGTGCTTTGCTCATAATAAGTTGACGACAGAATTCAGGCAGGCACCACCAGACGCCGCAAGCGACGACGTCCGAGATGAGCTACTCGGAAGAGTTGAGTGGGATCGGCGAGCACAGCCTGGAGCATCGTGTAAAAACCACCGACGCGTTCGCCGCCGCGCATGCGACTGACCGCGAGTTCCATCTTTGCGGAGGCGAGGCGACGGTTCACGATTAACGACTGGCCGGGTAATTCAGGATTGCGCTGCAAAGCCGCACGGAGGGTTCGCAGTTGCTTCCGGCAGGTATCCACTGAATTCGCGACCCCCGAACATTGTCCCGTGTGCTCACGCCGTAAAGCAAGCGGCTGGTCACAATAATAAACGCCATAACCCGCGCCCGCTACGCGTAGTGACAGATCGTAATCGTCCATCGGAAAGATCGATTGATCGAAGTAGCCGATTTTTTCAAACACTGCTTTTGGCAATGTGAAGCCGGGAAAAATATGTGAGAACTGGAATATGTCGAGCAAACTGCGGAATCCCCCCTCGAGCGGCTGACTTCTGAGCTCGTTTTGAATCTGGTGCCAGGTGCGGCCGCCAAAAAGAACTTCACCGCTGGAATCAATGATGGTCGAGTCGCAACAAAACAATCCTGTGTTCGGGTGATCTTCAAACACGCGAACGGCCGTTTCGATGTGATGTGGCAAGAGCGCGTCATCACTGTCGATGAAAACGATGAGCTCGCCACGCGCCATCTCGATCCCGGTATTGCGTGCAACCGAGGCCCCGCCATTTTTGGGCTGGACGTGCAATCGCGCGAACGAGTAGCGCGGGTCGGAGCGCAATAACTCGACCGTGCCGTCGGTCGAGCCGTCGTCGATCACGAGAGTTTCGATCTGTTTATAAGTTTGAGCTTTGACGGAGTCCAGACATATGCCGATCCATTCGCGGCGGTTGTATGTCGGTATGATGACGGTGACGAGCGGAGAGTAGGTCATGAACAGTTTGCCACAAATTACACAGATCTAAAGCCAGAAGTCCTTGGCTGCGCTCGCCAGCCCGTTCGAGTAGAGATGATAGCGTCGCGCGACCAGTTCGCGTAGTACCGGCGCGATACGTCGTAAGCGGTGCTCCGGCATCGCTGCCCGTGTCTCCAGATGCGTTAGCCTCGCCTCGAGATCTGAAACTACGTTGATGCGAACCTGCGGAATCGATGAAAGCCGCTCGCGGATTGCGCGAACGTAGTCGATCTCCGTCGAGAAAATGTTTCGACGCCACACCGAAGCGCCAACCGCGGCGTCCTCGTTTCCCCTGATCACACCCATTTGCTGGCTCGAGTGCTGGCGATATTTGAACAGCGACTCCGAGCAGAAGGAAACGTCCGCTACCGCCGAGATCATCAATGCCGCCCACCAATCATGCAGAACCGGAATTCCATCATGGATCAGGTCATTCGGAATGGGCAGGATCAATTCTCTGAACTTCGCCTTGAAAGCCATCGCCGCCCCCGTGACCACGTTATGGTCCAATAGCACTGTGAACGCGTTTCCTTCGCGGAATAATCGCTGCTCCTCCGGACCGAAACGTATCGTCTGCCAGACGCTTTCGTCCAGCGGGCGCAAACGTTCGTCAACGACTTCGCCGTCCGTGAAAGCTAACGCAGTGTTTTTATCGGAGAGCGCATCCTCGAGCCGCCCGAGCTTCTCCGGCAACCAAACGTCGTCCTGGTCCGCAAGAGCAATGAAGTCTCCCTCACACAAACTGATGGCGCGCTCGAAATTTTTCGTCGAGCCGAGGTTCTTTTCGTTTTCAACGAGACGGACTCGAAACGGAGCGCTGCTCGCAAACTCGCGAACGCACTCGGCAGTGTTATCCGTCGATCCGTCATCGCAAACAACCAGCTCATCGGGCAATCGTGTTTGCGCAGCAATGGAAGCGAGCTGCTCTGTGACGAAGCGCGCCCCATTGTACGTGCACATCGCTACAGAGAACTTCGCTTGCATGTCCGAAGTCTTCACAGTTGGAAGTCCGGATAGTTTTTGTCCTCGTCTTTGATGATGAGCTCGCCTACATCAGGCCACTCGATTCCGAATGCCGGATCGTTCCAGCGTACGCCGCGCTGGCCCTCACGCGCGTAAACGCTGGTCACGAAATAATGCACTTCCGAGTGCTCTTCAAGCGTCAGGTAGCCATGCGCGAAGCCTTCCGGAACGTAGAGCATCAAGCGGTTCTCGGCCGATAAATCCACCTTGAACCATTGCCGGTAAGTCTCTGAGTCGGGTCTCAGATCGACGCCAACATCACACACCGACCCGCGCGTACATCGGACGAGTTTGGCTTGCCAGGGCTCCTGCCAATGCAATCCGCGCAAGGTACCTTTTTTCTCATTGAACGCGAAGTTGGCTTCGACGAATTGCCCCGTGAGGCCGAGCTTTGTGAACTCGTCCGTCGACCACGCGCGTGCGAAAAAACCGCGCTTGTCGTCGAACCGTTCGGGCTCAATCACAAACAGGCCGTTTAGTTTTGTTGGGCGTGCGATCATCTGGTGTTCCGCCGATTTATTGAATTCTACTGAGCCACGGACGCGTCATTGAAGACGTGACCAGCATCTTTAGCTGAGGCCTTGAAACGAAGGGCGCGGCAAAGGCACAGGTGAGCCACTTCAGGCGATGTTTTATCCGTCCGCTCGACGACGCCACCCGCAGCATCTCTTTCAAGCAATCTTTGAGTGGGCCGTGCGATATGGTTTCGAGTGCCACTGCCTCCTGATCCTTCGTCATCTGCTCGCGATTCAACGCCAGAATCTCTTCGTCGTCCGTCAATCCCTTAATCTTCTGCCGGATCAGCTTCATTGACGCATACATACTTCGCCGGTCGCTGCTGGAGCTCGAAGTGTGGTATCTCACGAGCGCGAGAGTACCCGGAGCGTCGTTAAACTCGAAGTGCATTCCCGCAGCCGCGCAGCGCAGCCAGTAGTCCCAGTCTTCTGCCGGGGGCAGCCTGTCGTCAAACGGGCCAACCGCGTCAACCACACTCCGTCTTATCAGCGGCGAGTTGATGACCATAATGTTGTGCCGCACGAGGGCCGTCAAAACCTCTTTGCCCTTCCCGGAAACTTCCGGCATCCACGGCTTGTTTTCACCCCAGATCCAGTAGAGCCTCTCGGCAGGGTTTTCGGATCCGAAGTAACGCATGCTGCCGTAGATAATGTCCACTTCCGGGTGTGCTTCCAAATACTCGACCTGCTTCTCGAACTTCTGCGGCTCAATCAAGTCGTCGGCGTCAAGAAACTGTATGTACTGTCCGGCAGAGTTTCGTAAGCCGTTGTTCTTGGCGGCAGCTTGTTTGGCGTTCGCTTGTCGCAAAAACTTGAAACGCGAGTCACGTTCGATGAAGCGCGAAACACGCTCGGCAGTGTCGTCCGTCGATCCATCGTCGACGACGAGGCATTCCCAGTTCTGGTAGGTCTGCGCGCATAAGCACTCGAGCGTCTCTTCGATGAAGTGACCATAGTTGTACGTCGGAACGATGACGTTGACGAGAGGCTTGTTTCTCTGTGGTTCTCTGCGTATCTCTGCGTCCTCTGCGTTTGAGTTGTTATTTAACGCAGATAACGCTGAGATACTCAGAGGACGAAGAGAAAGCTCGTTCAATTTAAGACATCACTCCCCTAAGCTGCGTTTGTGTCTCGGCCGCGATGCGCTCGTACATTTCCACGACGCGAGCCTGAACAATTCCATAGTCCAGGCGCTCGGCGGCGAGTTTTGCGTTAAGCTCCGCAGCGCGGTCGACCAGTGCGTCGTCCGACAACGCGCGGCGGATGGCGTCGGCCACTTCGGGCGCGTCTTCCGGCGGTACCATCAACGCAGTCTCTCCGTCTTTCACGAGTTCCGTCAAACAGGCCGTGTTTGACTGGATCGGGAACGCTCCCATAATCAGAGCCTCAAGTGCCGACGTACTGAGACCATCGCTGATACTCAATCCGATTGCCACGCGCGCTCGTCCCTGCAGCCGCAGAATCTCTTCGTGTGAAGTCTCGGGAACGATTTCCACCGGGATTCCGGTCCGTAGAGACATTCGCTCGGCGGCAATCTGCACCGATTCCTCCGGCAGGTAGATTACGACACGATACCCGCCGGCCTTGATTTGATCGGAACAGAGTTCGAGCGCGCGGAGACCGACCAACGCGCGTCCAGCCCAGTTCTGATAACCTTTGACCGTGATCACTTTGCGCGCCGAGACCGGACCCGGCTGACGGTACTGTGCCAGACGGTCGAGATGAAAGCCGCCAGCTATCGGCAGCACGGGCAGCGCTGTTTTGGTGAAGCCGTATTCACGTGCAAGGATTACGTCGCGTTGGCACTCACAGGCGTAATAGTCGCACGCAGCCAGGATTCCCTTAACGCGTTCGACGTGACCCGCTAATGGACCAAACAGAGAGATGTCGCTGCCCCAATTGCTGACGATCCAGGGTGGAAAACGATCTTTATATAACGCGCGTGCCTGAAGCGTGAGATAACCCGGCTGCTGGAACTCGAGTGAATGGACCATGTCAGGTTTGAGCCATCGAATGAGGCGCGCGAGCCACGCAGCGCGCGACGACCACCGCTCCGGAAGACGCGAAGCGAGCAGTTTCACCCTTTCCCCGGCAAACGGCAGGGGCCAGAGTTTCCGCGCACGAAATGTATTAGCGCCTCCGCGGTTACTCGCATAACTGTATGCGGTGACGTCGTGAAAGTCTGGGTGCCAGCAAGTGCCAAACATCTCAGCCGCAGCGAAGACGTGGATGTCCCAGCCGCGACCAACAATCTGATTTATCCAGCGCGCGGAATGCACGCTTGGCGCTCGTACCACAAAGAGGATTTTCACGACGTCCCGTTCAGTTTAAGCAGGCGCGCGAATGCCGCACGCGATAAGGAGATGCTGAAGTCCGTGCGCGCGCGCGCAAGCGCGTTGGCAACCATGCGGCGACACAACTCAGCATCACTCAGGATAAGCTCGATGCCCTCGGCGAGTCGCGCAGGATCGTCTTCATCCACGACCACGCCGCATTCGTAATGCCGGAAGTACCACGAAACAAACGAATCGCGCGGTGCGTGAACGAGCACCGGGCGTTGCGACGCGAGATACTCGCCGAGTTTTGTTGTTGCGGATGTCCTTACGAGATCCGGATACGGCGAGTCGAACGCAAGCGGCAGGAAGAGTATGTCGGCTTCCATTTGCACGCGGGGCATTTCCGTCATCGACTCTTGCGGGTGCTTCACGATTGGACCACGTACGTTCTCGCGCTCGAGAGTCTCGTCTGGCTGGTTCGTGTAAAGGTGCAGGTTGATCCCGGGCCGGCCCAACTTACGGATCGCGGTCATTAAGTTTCGAAAAGCGCCGAAGTGCGCTTCGTAGACTGCGCCGGTATAGACAACACGGATCTCCGCTGATTCCTTATGGATGGGCTCATCAGTTTCGTACGGTGACATGTCAAAGGAGTTATGAATAACAGTCGCCTCGACGCCGAACCGTCGCTGGAGATCGTCCCGCAGTATCTCATTTGGGGCAATAATGCCTGCCGCGCCTTTCATCAACAAGCGTTCTAAACGGCGGGCCCAGAAGCGCGCAACTGGATTGTCCCATTCGCGATAGGAATAGTGGTCGAAAACGTACGCATAGAAAGGGACCCGAGTGAGTCTGCTCGCCAGGTACGCTGCGGGCAGGATCGTGACATCGCCGGTGCACGCCACAACTGCTTCGCAGCGCTCGCGCCGGACGATTTCGGCGATGTGGCGCGAGTGCTCGATGATAGCCAGCGAGAGGTTGACGCTTTCCCTCAGTTGCTGAAGTCCGAAACGATAGCCTCTCGTAAAACTAAAGGGCGGGGGCAGGTAGTGGTAATTGCAGGCCAGCAACTGTGACGGGTTTTCGCTTGGCGTTTTGTCGCCATGATCGTCGGTTGAGATGAGGCAGTAGCTCTGAGGGTCAAGCTCGCGCAGCATGCGGTAGATGACCACGGATTGGCCGGTCCCCGACGGCGGAACTATGTGTGAGACCAGGGCAAACTTCATTTCGCTACTGAAGGTTGTATACCGAGCGCATCCAGTCAGCGGTTAAGCGCATTCCGTCTTCCAGCGCAAACGAATTCTTATGGTCCAGATCGCGGACTGATTTTGAAATGTCTACACGTTTGGTTTTCGTCGTCAGTATTTCCGACTCACGATATTGAACCAGCCCGCCCTCGGCGCCCGTTACCTTCAGCACAACCTCCGCCAGGTCTTCGATCGAGTGATGATGGCTGCCTCCGATGTTGTAAGTTTCACCGGGACGAAAATTTTTAGTGATGTTGGCAAGCGTTCGGACCGTGTCGGCGAGAAAGGTGGACGTACGATAGTGACCGCGGAAAACCGTAAACGGCAGGTTGTTCAGAGCACAATACAAAAACCTGCAATTAACCGATCTGTAGGGACTGTAATACTCGCCTGGACCATACGTGTTGAATAACCTGACCACGACTGACTCGGTGCCATACTGGATCGCGGAGTTGCGGACTTGCATCTCGTTAACCCACTTCGTCATGGCATAGTCGTTCATCTGTTTGATCTCGTGTTCATCCATCACTGACTCGAGCATAATTTCAGGCCAATCACCATATACCTCCGACGACGAAAAATGGACGAGACGGAATTTTAAGCGTTCCTGTAGCCTGATGATGTTCTTCGTGCCGACCGCGTTGGTGCGCCAAAGGGTTTCGTAAAAGTCCTCTCCGTTCCATCTGCCGAATTCGGCGGCGCAGTGAAATACATAGTCGAACGGCCCAGTTCGCTCGAAAACCCGTTCCACCTGGCGGAACTCTCCTACGTCGCAGCGGGCATAACCCGGTGGATCGACATCGGTGCGCAGGCTAAAACCGATCTCGTCCGGTTGATGATGGAGATCGCTCGATACAACCTCATGTCCGCGAGAACGAAGTTCCTTTACAAGACCGGAGCCGACTATACCCAGTCCGCCCGTCACAAGAATTCTCATTAATCACCTCTGCTCACCGCTATCGGAGCGGTGAGTTGAAAATAGTCGACCGTTTTTATTGATGCGCTGGAATGCAACGCGGAGTAGTCCTAGAACTTCCTGCTAATCCAGAAACTTCCGGGCCATCGTGTTCTCCGGTCATATGAGGAGAACGCTGCTTCCAAGCTCTCGGGATGCTTCAGATGCATATAGCTTCCAGCCCAGTGTACCTCGAAGCTGTCGTTAAAGGCCAAAAAGGCCTGTAGCAAATACTGCTCATTCCAAAAGGTTTGTTGCTGCATCACCCACTGCCGCGGATATTCGGCCGGTAAGAAGATGTCGTGTATATGAATCACAACGCCCGGCCGAAGACGCGGGATCACTTCCAGATACAGATACTGAACATCGCTCCCGATTTTCAAAACATGGCTCGAGTCGATGAACAGGATATCGTTGCGGTCGAGCTCGGCGAATTTTTCCAGCGGAATCTCCTGCGCCTGAACTCGGTGTAGCGCCGTCAGTCCAGGAAATCCTTGTTGCAAGACATCGTTCGGATACGGCTCAAACGCAGTCAGATCACATGGCGCTTCATTCTTTAGGGCTGCTTGTGCAGACAGGTATGTGGAATTACCTGACCCGATTTCGAAGATGCGGCGCGGCCGAAAATGCCGGATCATGCAGTAAAGAATTTCTCCGTCGACACTTTCAAAGGCGCCGTTATTAACAAAGTATTGATAAGGTTCTGCGGTTTTCTCGCGCGGCAGCGCCTCGTACTCGTGCTTGTAGTTCGAGACGAACGTATCAAGCAACTGCAACTGGCTGTTCTCGTTCAGGTTCAATCCCGGGAGATCCGCTACTCGATTCCAAAGCTCTGGATCTAACGTGCGCGTGTCAGGAATGGGTTGATAGAAATGTACGGGTACTGCATGCACACCTCTTGATTGCCAATAAGAAAAGTTATTCAGCAAGTGTGAAATCAATCGTGTTTGAAAAGGGCGCAGAATTGGCTTAAGCAGTTTCATTTTCGCGGGTAATGCATCAGTTTGAAATTGAGCAAATTACGCCGAAGGCGTTCGCTAATTTCAGCCCAGGGTTGGAGCGCAGCGACAACCCTGGGAATGTCCATCATAAGCAGGACCAACGCTGAAAGCGTTAGGCCTGTGCGATATTAACCCTTTCAGGGTTTGTGAAACTATTTGCTGGTTGACCCAGGGTTGTCGCTGCGCTCCAACCCTGGGCTAAAATTAGCGAACGCCTTCGGCGTATTCATCCAAAGCAACTGACGCACAGCTAGTCTGCGCAAATCTTAGCCCACGGTCTTTCTGCGCGCGACTCTCGAGTACATATCTATTACCTGAGGTTTAATGATGTCTTTGTCCAAGCCCTGTGAGGCACGTTGAGCATTTGCGTGCGCTGCTTTATCGACCAACTCGTCATCTGTGAGCGCACGGCGCAGGGCTGCCGCGATCTTCTCTGTGTCTTCAGGTGGCACGAGTAACGTGGTTTCACCATCCGTGGCCCATTCACAAAAACAGCTCGTATCGGATTGGACCGGGAAAGACCCCATTATCATCGCCTCGAGAGCAGAAGTGCTGGCCGCGTCGCTGATGCTAAGACCGAGAGAGATTCGTGCGCTCCCGTGTAGCCGGACGATCCGTTCGTGCGGTTGACCGTGCGGTAACATTTCAACCTGAATTCCGGTACGTTGCGAAAACAATTCAGCGGCGATGGCCATGGGTTCGTCGGCAAGATAAACAGTCAGCGTATATTCGCGCAGCAAGTCGGAACAAAGCTCTAACGCGCGCAGGCCAAAGAGCGCCCGCCCCGCCCAATTTTGATATCCCTTGAGTGCGATATGACGTCTGGAAGAGGTAGGCCCGGATGGGCGCAAACTATTCATCCACTTGATATCAAAGCCTCCGCCGCCGGGTAACAGCGGAAGATCCTCACCGCGAAATCCATGCTGCCGGGCCAGAGCGAGGTCGCGCCGGCACTCAGTATGGTGATAATCGCAGGCTTCCAGCAACGCGCGAACTTTGCCGGCGTGTGCGGCCAGCTTGCCGAACAGAGAAACGTCGCTGCCCCAGTTTGTAGCGATCCAAGGCGGAAAAGATTTTCCGCGAAATTGTTTCTTCGCTTCCAGTGTCAAATAACCCGCGCGTTGAAATTCCATCGAGTGGACCACGTCAGGTTGCAAACGTTGAATCAACCAGGCAAGCCAATTCGCGCGTTCCATCCAATTCGGAGCGAACCGTTGCGCAAGTCGCTTTACCCGGTACTCGCCTCGGGCGGTCGGCCACAAACCCCGCAAACGAACACTCGGATCGAGGTCCGGCGGGCGAACTGAGGAAAAACTGTAGGTGGTTACATTTCTCAGTGCCGGGTGCAGACTCACGTCGTAGGCTGGAAAAAAGTGCAGGTCCCATCCCTGGTCTGCTACCTGGTTGATCCAGCGCGCTGCGTGAATGCTATCAGGCAGCGCTATGAATAGAATCCGCAAAAGTAAGCTCCATGAAATGGGCGGAAGATCGGGGCATGCTCTTTGCTCTCCCCTCCTAAACGATTTCGGCTCTTGCTCGCAGTACTCCTAAACGATGCCGGGCTGAATTTCGCGCCCGCCTGGTGAGTGGCGGCAGGACCACCCAATAAAGAACCGAAACTGCACCAGGCCCGTTCTTCGCCAGCTTCGCCAGTCGCTTTACTGCGTCAAACCAGGAACTCCTGGCGACGAGTCTTTCGAACAGAAAACCGAATTGAATTATTAGTGAGTCGTTGAACTGTTTCAGCCGGCGCGGGTTTTCTTTGTGTCGCTTTCGATGTGTTTGAAGCACGTGAATCGTCTTTTCAATCATTCGTATTTCGTTACGCGAATAATTGCCGGCATGCACGATGTACTCGATCAGCGGCTCGGCTACGAAGCCGACTCTGGCCTCAGGCATACAACGTAGCCACATGTCGTAATCGTCAGCAGGCACCGCTTCAGGATCTAGTAATCCATGTTTCTCAAAGAGTGAACGTTTCAACATCACGGAAGAGGCACACAAAAAATCCAATCGAATACCTTGCTCGAAGACGTCGACGGCCGGATCTGTTGGAGCTCGCTGGACTGCCGCAGCTATGTCAGGAAAACCTCTGCTATAAACCCATCGCTCACTTTCAGTCACAATGAAGGCATCAGTGCACAAAAGATCGAGGTTGTGTTCGTGCGCATAGTCCAACTGCTTCTGGAGCTTCGTAGGCAGCCACAGATCATCGTGGTCCAGTAGACAGATCCATTCGCCACGCGCGTCTTTGATTCCGGTGTTTCTCGCTCCCGCGATACCGCGATTGTCTTGCTGAATGAGTCTGAAACGACTGTCGGCGAGATAAGATTGGACCACCTGTACGGTGTCGTCAGTCGAACCATCGTCGATGAGGATCGACTCCCAGTTTGTAAAAGTCTGTGCTTTGAGCCTATCGAGCGTGGCGCGGATGAATGCCGATGAGTTGTAGAGTGGGGTGATGACGGTCACCTTTGGTGGCGGGGTCTGCATCGGCATCATTCGATCAGAGTTTACTCGTTGCTGGTGCTGGTTGGGCGGAAGTATCCGATGGTGGTCCAGGTTCTTGAGGATGAGATCCACCTAGCTTGCTTTGAACAGCCCGGAGCGCACTGGACAAGCCTTCACTGGCCCAGAGCTGAAAAAGATTGCTCGCGCGTGTCAGGTATGGGTGATCTGTTTTCAACTGTTTGGCGCGCGCCAGTGCCGCCAACTCTGCTTCAGCAATCGAGCGCTTGTACGCGTTGAACTCCTGCGCCAGCTCGACTCTTAGTCCCAACTGGTAGAAATACTCCCGTATCTGGTCCAGCTCTGCTCCGGACGCTTCAAACAGCGCCGAGAGCGATTGTGGATACTTGTCTCCAGTCGCTATCACACCCAAACCGTACCCGAAGCTTACTTCATAGCTTGGATATTTTGTCTTCAGTTCCTGCCAAAGCCGCCAGACTCCAAAATCATTTTCGTGTACGGCAATATCATGAAAAAGAACGACGCCTCGTTCGCTCATCTTTGGCAGCCAGGTGTCGAAATCGTTTTTCACTGCTTCGTATGTGTGGAATCCGTCGATGTGTAATAGATCGACTGACGAGGGCGCAAAACGGTTTAATGCTTCTGAAAAACTGCTGGGGATCAGTTCGGAAAAATGACTGTAAAGCGGATCGTGATGTTGTCTTAAGTCCGCCAGCACCTCGTGCCCGAAAAAACCTCCTTGCGGATCGCCTTGCCAGGTATCAATCGCGAAACAGCGGGTATCAAGCTGTAGTTCGTTAACGGCCTGGCAGAAGGCGCAATATGAGACACCGTAAAATGTACCCAACTCCACGAAAACCCGCGGGCGTAACGCGTCGATGAGATACATGGCAAACGGCACGTGTTGAATCCAGGTTGATGGAGCAAGGCGCTTCGGAAGCGTCAGACAGATGGGGTGGTCAAGCGGGTTAAATCTCATCTCGGACATTCTAATCCACGGATAACACGGATAAAAACGCAGATCAGATCTGATCTGTGTTATCCGTGGCTGACATCGCGATCAGGAAAAATAAGAAAACAAAGGACGGCCACTGTTGCATCATTAAGCGATCGATCGAGAATTTAATGTGGAAAGCAACATCGTAGGGCGTGGTCAAATACACCCAGAAATACCCTGCAAACATCAACAGCAGCGTCAGACCTACCTGCAGGATAGTCAACTTGTTTTTTAGCGTTACGCCGACGCAAAGAAGATATAACGGCAGCAGATAGGTCAGGTTGATCCCACGGCCAGTGTAATAAATGAGTTCCCAATAAAACGATCGAGCAATAAAAATGTATCTGCGAAAGTCCAGTAACTTTGCGGCAGTCGATTGGTTACTCATCGCGGTAACCAGTTCGCTCGGCGGTGCTAATTGTGTTTTGAAGTACAGACCGATCGCGAGCAGAGGCACGAGACCGTAGGCGAAGAAGCGTAACTGGCGAAGGTAAGCCTTAACGCCCATGGTGCGCAATACAACCACGAGGTGAGCGGCGGCGCATGCGGCTACAAACAATAAGCCTTCGTTCTTGGTCCACGCCGCAAGGCCGGCCGTAACTCCCGCGAGTACGAGGTAATTGGCATCTGTCGTGGCGTGGTGAAGTGCAAACAAGACCAAGGTCGCGGTAAAGAAAAACGTTACCGGGACGTCCGCATACGCTGAACCGGCGTAAGTGAGGAGAGTGGACAAACTGAGCACCAGGATTCCTGCAATCAACCCTTGTTCGAACCCGCGCAGTCTTTTTAAACCGAACGTCACTACTCCAACAGTTGCGAGCGCGTAAGTCACAGTCAGAATACTCTGCACTGCTTTGACTTCGCCGCCTGCATAGAGCCAGATGCGAACGGTGCTCAAAGGCAGCAGCAGCGGGTAATCGGGATGAGACCACGGAATTAGAGTAGAGAAAGTATCGCGCCAGCCGGCGCCTCCGCGAAAAATTGCGCGGGCGCGAACTCCATAGATCGCCCACGCGTCCCATCCGTTCCCGTGTGGCTGTTGAACAATCGCGTGTATCGCGGCGTAGATGCCGGCACAAACTGCCAGCACGAGAAGCGCGACGAGAAGCCACTGATACTTGCCGTTAGAGTGATTCACTGACGTCGAAACCGATCGCGGTGAGCGCCGGCGCTTAAGGATGTAACTGACAGCGAGCGCTGCCGTTACGACTCCTTCAAGCAACAGGTATTTCCGGTCAGCTTGCCCATAGAACACGAGCCAAAGAAACAAGAGACATGAGGTCAGTCCGGATCCCACTCCAACTCCCAGACAAAATCTGAGCGGGATCTCGGAAAGGAACTCGCTCTCGTTGGGCCATAAGAGTGAAATGAAAAAGAAGCCTAAGATCGCAGCAATCAGAAAGGAGAGGAGAACCATCATTTTTCAGACTGCCTGAATAGCACCACGCAGTTCTCAAACCGTTTGAGTAGGACGAGATTTCCACTAACCGCCGATTCCTCTTTATTGAAGTCTCCGATCACCAATGTTTGGTCGGTATTGTTGACGACAATCAAAGGCGCCAATGCATACTGGGCCAGGTAATACTTTTTCGTACGCTCGTTAACGTCGGTCTCGTCACTGGTGTAGCCGACTACACCGCGTGCCGGCAAATCATTTTTCAACTGCGCAAACCTCTCATCGGCCGGGCTCACATAATCCTGCCCGAAAGGTGAGCTCGCGCTTCGCGTCAATCGAACGAAAAACAGGTTGTTAAGCAAAGCAGTGAGGACCAGCAACAACAGGACGCCTAGTTTTACACGGGTTGCGTAGCCGATTCTTGGGAGGTTCATTTGTTCGCGTGGTCCAGGTGGGGTTTCTCTACAGTCAAACAGGTTTCATTGAACACGATATTGCCCCACCCTCGATGCCAGTTTATCAGCGGATCGTCTTCGTCGTTCGTGGAGATCGGAAGTACCTGAAACGTGGGAGCGCCGATAAGTGCATCGAGATCGCTGCGTACTGCGAGCCGGCCGCCACTACCAATACTGAATCCACAATAGTAAGAGCCCGGCGCGAGTGGAAGATTGGAAACTCTCAGGCGAAGCACTAATTGCTCCCCGGCTGCAATTGAAAATTCCTCACGCGTTATAAGCGAGCCGATACTCGTGCCAGTCATATTAAATATCGTCGAACCGATCGTGAGGCCTTGTAAATCAGCATCGGATTGAATAGTGAGCACAAACTCGAGCGGCTCACCATAATCTACGTTGTTCTCGGTGTTGGCCATGCTCAGGTCGAGAAAACGAACCTGTTTACCCATCCCGCCGAAACGCAACCGCTCGAGGTCGTGTACCTTGTTCTCCAGTGTTTCAGACAGATAACAGTTGATGATTTCATCGGGAGGCCCTTCAGCGCGCAACATGCCGTCGGCAAGATAGATCGCCTTGGTGCAAAGCGCGCCGACCACTCCGAGATTGTGGCTCACCACCAAAACAGTTCTTCCATCGCGCGCCACATCTCCCATCTTGCCGAGACACTTCTTCTGAAATTGAGTATCGCCGACAGCTAAGACTTCGTCGACGATCAGGATCTCTGATTCAAGGTGCGCAGCGACGGCAAAAGCGAGCCTCACATACATCCCGCTCGAGTATCGTTTGACGGGTGTGTCGAGAAATTTTTCGATCTCTGCAAACGCGACGATCTCGTCAAACTTTTTTTCAATTTCGTCACGCCGCATGCCGAGAATGGCGCCGTTAAGCCGGATGTTCTCGCGACCCGTAAGCTCAGGGTGAAAGCCCGTACCTACCTCCAGAAGGCTGCCGACGCGACCGTAGAGCTCAACACGACCAGTGGTTGGTTCAGTAATACGCGAGAGAACCTTCAGAAGCGTTGATTTGCCTGCACCGTTGCGACCGATGACTCCAAGGATTTCACCCTGCTCGACGTCGAATGTGATGTCTTTCAACGCCCAAAAGATTTTTTCAGCCTTGGCCGATGTCCCATTACGTTTGAAGCGACTGAGAGGAGCCTTGGTAACTTCGACGAGGGCATCGCGGAGTGTTGAGTAGGCGGAATCCGTACCCCCAATCGTGTACTGCTTGCCGAGATTTTGTACTCTAACTGACGGTGGCATTCAATCCTTAGATCATGTCGGCGAAATGCTTTTCCATCCGACGAAACGCATACGTGGAATAAATTAAAACGCCAATTGTAACCAAAGTGGCAAAACCAAGGCTGGCCCAGTGAAACGGTAAACCGAATAAACTCGATCGGTATGCTTCGATCACGCCTGTCATCGGGTTGAGCATTATGAACCCACGCCACTTAGCGGGCAGCGCGTTAGACGGCACGATTACGCAGGATGCGAAAAACCACAGTTGGATCAGGAAAGGCAATAGAAATCTCACGTCGCGGTATTTGACGTTCAATGCTGACAGCCATGCGCCCACGCCAAACGCGAGCGTTGATGTCAGTAGAACAAGAAACGGCAGCATCAAAAGGTGTGTCGTAGGAGCAACATGATAAAGAGCCAAAGCCGCTGCCAGCACAACAGCGGAGAGTCCAAGGTCAACGAGGCACGCAGCAATTGCTCCGGCTGGAATCAGGATGCGGGGGAAGTAGACCTTCGAGATCAGGTGTGTACTGCCCACCATGCTATTGCCGCTCATTGAAATGGCGTTTGCAAAGAACGTCCATGGAACGAGGCCGGCCAATGCGAATAATGGATATGGAACTCCTCCGGTATCGAAGCCGGCAAGCCTGCCAAAGAACAGCGTAAAGATTCCCATCATGAAGAGTGGCTGAAGAATGGCCCAGGCCGCTCCAAGCGCCGTTTGTTTGTAACGGACTTTTACGTCGCGCCAGGTCAGGAAATAAAGGAGTTCGCGATATTGCCACAGTTCGGCAAAATCCAGAGTAGTCGACTTGCTAGGTTGGATTACAACGAGTGCTCGATCCGGAAATGGGCGTTCGTGTAATGAGTGTTCGTTTGCTGTCATTCAGTTCTAGGCAAAACTCTCCCTGATCGGGCGAACCGAGTCTAGCCAGTGGGCAAAATGCCGTCAAGACACTCTTTACAGTTCAGACATTTCTCATTCTCCGCAAGTTTAGCTTAGGGTCGTTGCTGCCCTGACGTTGAAAACCATTTAAATGGTTTTCCGATGTCTTTAGCGCAATGAAACCCAAGCTAAAGCTTGGGGAGAATAAGAGAAGCGCCCTTCGGCATTATCGCAAAAAAAGCCTTCACGCCGTCTGGGGGGAGCGGCGTGAAGGGGCTTGGGAAGTAGAGCTGTGAATTGTTTCTCATTCTCCGCAAGCTTTAGCTTGGGGTCGTTGCTGCCCTGACGTTGAAAACCATTTAAATGGTTTTCCGATGTCTTTAGCGCAACAAAACCCAAGCTAAAGCTTGGGGAGAAGCGCCCTTCGGCGTTATCGCAAAAAAAAGCCCTTCACGCCGTCTGGGGGAGCGGCGTGAAGGGGCTTTGGGAAGTAGAGCTCTGAATTGTTTAGTTCGGTGGGAACGAGGCGCCGCCAGGAGCGTTGTTGTTCGTGTTCCCCATAATCGTGTTGTTAACACCAGTGTCGACGGTGCCTGTCAGCGACGTGACGTTCTGCGTGATCAGGCAACGAGCGATGCGCGCTACGGCGCCACCCACAACATTTAAGCCGGTGACATTGCTCGAAATCGTCGTGTCGACCAGGTTGACCTCAGTGTTGCTCGAACCTTCAGTGGCGTTCACGGCGTTCGTGCTAAGCGCCAGCGTGCTGCTCGTAACAGTTCCGCGCGACCCGTTTTGTGCATCGATCGCGTTGCCGCACTTCGTGACTTGGATGTTGTTGAAAGTGAAGCCGGTCGTGCCCGTTGTGTTGGCGTTCATCTTCACACCCGCGCCGGCGCAGTTTCGGATCGTAACGTTTCGCATCGAAAACGCGGTATTGTTCAACGCACTAAAAGCCACGTCAACGCCGTCACCAGTAAAGCCGTCAATCAGTGTGTTTTCAATATGAAGCGTATTGCCGGCGACCCAACGGATGCCGTCCAAGCCGGTGCTGGCGCCATTAATATTGAGCCAATCGAGACGCACGCTCTTACGCACGTCAGCAGGATCGGTGATGTTGACAACGATGCCGTTGACCAATGAGGCGAGAATTGAGCCGTAGCCCTGACCCGCGCCACCGCCGTTAATCGTGATCGACTTGGTGATCGTGACCGCGCCGAAGCCGCCGGGGTCGAGCGTGCTGATTTCGCCATCTTTGGCGGTCTTCGAAATAGCACCTGCATAAGTTTTACAGGGGGCTGTGCGACTGCAGGGATTAAGGTCGTCACCTACACCTGACACCCAGGTTCTCGTCGCTTGCGCCTGGGCCGCGGAAACGACCATCAAAGTAAAAATTGCAACGGCCAGGACATTAAAAGTAAAGCGAAACTTACTCATTTGATTCTCCTTATTGAGGTGGTTGAGCTTAAATTGATGTGATACGCAGTTTGTCTCAGATTGAAATGAAGCCGGTAGCTTCGGTTAAGTCCCGCCCAAAGTTGGACGCAAGAGCCTCACTCGGGAACAAGGCAGTGGGACGTCTCTAGCAAACGCGTAATCGCCTGAGGGTTTGGTTCACCCCCCGGCGATTACTTTTTACATTGGACGAGGTCAGTACCACCTGCGGTAGCGTGTGGGTCAACTTGGTAGTGTCGTAATTTCCTCTCTGCGTATCTCTGCGTTCCTCTGCGCCTCTGCGGTTAGTGCTTTTTAGGACATATTTACCGCAGAGGCGCAGAGGCACGCAGAGAAGATTGCGAATTAGGTCACTACTGTCAACTTCCAATTCTTGACTCTGAGATGAGAGTTGACCCACCCGCTACCCGCAGGTGGTACTGACCTCGTCCAAGTTGATCGCAAAAAAAGGCCCCTCACGCCGTCCCGAACAGGATCGGCGTGAAGGGCTCGAAAGTTGGAGCAGTGAATTGTGTTTAGTTCGGCGGGAACTGCGCTCCGCCCGGAGCGTTGTTGTTTGTGTTTCCCATAATCGTGTTGTTGTTGCCCGTATCGACGGTGCCTGTCAACGACGTGACGTTCTGCGTGATCAGGCAACGGGCGATGCGCGCTACGGCGCCACCTGCGACGTTTAAGCCGGTGACATTGCTCGAAATCGTCGTGTCGACCAGATTGACCTCAGTGTTGCTCGCGCCTTCCGTGGCTGACACACCGTTCGTGCTAAGCGCCAGCGTGCTGGACGTAACGGTTCCGCGCGACCCGTTTTGTGCATCGATCGCGTTGCCGCACTTCGTGATCTGGATGTTGTTGAAAGTGAAGCCGGTCGTGCCCGTTGTGTTGGCGTTCATCTTCACACCCGCGCCGACGCAGTTTCGGATCGTAACGTTTCGCATCGAAAATGCCGTGTTGTTCAACGCACTGAAAGCAACGTCAATACCGTCGCCAGTAAAGCCGTCAATCAGTGTGTTTTCAATATGAAGCGTATTGCCGGCGACCCAACGGATGCCGTCCAAACCGCTGCTGGCGCCATTAATATTGAGCCAATCCAGCTTTACGCTCTTACGCACGTCCGCAGGGTCGGTGATGTTGATAATAATGCCGTTGACCAACGCGGCGAGAATTGAGCCGTAGCCCTGACCGCCGTTGCCACCGTTGATCGTGATCGACTTGGTGATCGTGACGGCGCCGAAGCCGCCGGGGTCAAGCGTGCTGATTTCGCCATCTTTGGCGGTTTTCGAAATCGCACCCGCATAAGTTTTACAAGGAGCGGTGCGGCTGCAAGGGTTGACATCGTCGCCGACGCCGGATACCCATGTGCGAGTGGCCTGGGCCTGGGCCACTGAGACGACGGCCAGCGTAAATATCGCCACGGCCAGGATATTAAAAGTGAAGCGAACCTTACTCATGATGCATTCTCCTTTTGGGGTTGAGCTTAATTGCAGTAGTAGCAGTTTTCTCACGTTGATATGAAGCATTTGCTTCGGTTAAGTCCCGCGCCCAAAGTCGGACGAATGAGCCTCACTTGGGTAGAGCTTGGGACATTCCTCGCACTCAAAAAATCGGGTCAGGGGGCGCAGCGTGGACCGTTTGGCCCACGCTGCGCCTAAGTTCAACTACATGGCAAGTTGGTACAGCCAATCGTGTTGCGAACGTGGTTCGCCGAGTTAATCCAGGCGTTTCCTGTAGCGGACGAGAGACTTCCGTTGCCGATAAGCACGCCGACCGAATTGACGAATTCGGCAAGCTTGTTGCACGCAACGTTCTGCTGGCCGCCATTTATCGCTGAAAGCGCCGCATTGAGCTTCGACAGCAACCCGTTCTTCTGAGTTCCTGTCAGTGATGAAGCATTCACCGCATTAATCAAATTCTGAATGACTTGTTGCGGTGTGAGCACCGTCACCGTGAAGCTACAGCTAACTGGTCCATTGTTGTGCGCGTCGGTCACCGAATAGGTCACGGTAGTCGTGCCAATCGGGAAGACCGATCCAGGAGCTGGACCAGCCGTTCGCGTCGTTGTGGCGCCCGGGCAATTGTCTGTGCCAACTGGTGGTGTCCAGGTGGCGATTGCGCCAGTTGGGCAAGTCGGTTCGAGCGTGATATTGGCCGGGCAGCTAATCGCGGGCGGCGTGTTATCGACGACCGTCACGACCTGCGTGTCCTCCGCAAAATTACCGCTCTTATCCGTCGCCCTGTACGTGATAGTAGTGGTTCCAACCGGGAAAACATTTCCGGAGGGAACACCGATGCGTGTCACTACCACTCCAGGACAGTTGTCGCTGGCAGTCGCAGTACCGAGCGTTGTATCCAGGTTGGCGACCGTGACACCGCACGATGACGCGCCCGGACCCGTAAACAGCGTCACATCATTCGGCGCCGTAATCGTCGGCGGAATCGCCGGGTCTTCCGTCACCGTTACTGTTTGCGTAGCTGTTGAAGTCAGACCAGATGAATTCGTCGCCGTGTACGTGATAATCGTCGTACCTGTCGGGAAGACGAAGCTGTCGCACGTCTGATTAGGATTCTGCGGAGTTGGGCAGGCGATTTGCGGAATGCCTGTCCGTGAGATCGAAACTGCCGATCCACCGCAATCCGGATCTTCCGCCGTTGCGACACCCAGTTCATCGTCCAACAGTACCGAACACGTACTGGTTGTCACCGAGATATTGGGTGGCGCCGTCAAAACCGGCGGCGTCGTGTCACTACCTGTAACGGTCACAGTCTGCGTACACGATCTTGTCTGACCATCGGTGTCCTGAGCTGTCCAGGTGATGGTTGTCGTGCCAACGGGGAACGGATCGATGACCGTTGGGTTGAAGCTCACCTGCCCACCATCGCTTCGTACTGCCGTTACAGTCGCAGTCTGCGAATTGACTGTCGGGAAGCCAAGCTGTTGCGCGGTAACAGTTGCCGGATCACAACCGGTCGGCGACGGTACCGTGACGTTTGCCGGGCAAGTGATCAGCAACACCTGGTTTGGATTAACCGTTATCCGCTGGATACAGCTCGCGGCACGGCCAGTCGGTTGCGATTGCGGATCATTTGGATCGCCATTGAATTCGGTCGCGGTCCAGGTAATGATCGTTTCACCGAGACCATAGGCCGCATCGAGCGCCGAACCGTCATCTCTGGTGCCGGTGACAAGTAAGTTGCTGCCTGTCGTCGAAGGTGTTCCAACGCTCGACGAAGTTCCGTTGGGATCAGGCACAAAAGCAAACGCCTGACCGGCATTCGCAGTGACCGTGATATCCGCAGGGCACGTAATCGTTGGCGCCGGCGTGTTGAGCACGGTTACCTTGAAGGAACAGAAGCCACCGCCCGTTGATGATGAAACTTGAACGGTCGTGGTTCCGACTGGGAAGACGCTGCCGGATTGAGGCGAGGCGGTGATTGTGCCGCACGAGCCAAATCCTTCGGCGTTGCCGAACGTCACTGCAGTGCCGCTCGGATTTGTCGTCGTGACAACTATGTCGTTCGGACAATCAAGGACACAGTCTCCGCCGGGCGAGCCACTGGCAACAGTTGTTGAATCAGTGGACGTGTTGTCTTCAATGTGATTTTCCTGCGTAGTGCTGCTCACGGACGCTGTGTTTGAAATCACCGTCCCGGCCGGCACACTATCGACTTGATAGACCATCGTGAACGATGCGGTCGCACCTCGGGGGAGGCTGGCGATGTCGCATGTTGTAGTCCCTCCCGAAGTCACGCAATTGAAGGTGGGACCACTGTCCTGCGTAGCAGATACAAAACTGGTGTTCGCAGGGACGTTATCTGTTAACACAACAGTGCTTGCACCATCAGGCCCGCGGTTTACAACG
>JBIOUJ010000002.1:0-10021 GCA_044867025.1 Pyrinomonadaceae bacterium
AGTGTCACGCCCGGCTTTTCAGGCATAGCCTTACCGATCAAAACCGTACTTTGTTCCGCCCATCACTTGCCTCATGAATCCAACTTGGATCGATGTCAGTACCACCTGCGGTAGCGGGTGGGTCAACCTCCGATTTTCAAGTCGCATGCTCATCATCGACCCAGCGGCTATCGATCCAAGTGTCACGCCCGGCTTACAACTACACATCAAAAATGTTCTTCTGCTCTCCGTTCAGATTGCGGTTGATCTTCGAAATCTCCGCGCACCAACGACGCCGTTCGTCATGAGGGAGATCCATGATCTCGCTTATGGGCCAGTGAAGGTAATAAGCGATGAAGGCCATCTCCTCGTACAACTCATCCAAGGGATAGCCCTTCATGCTTCCCCCAACTCGTCAAACCTCACGTCGAAACGATGTTCACATTCCGGACACACAACCGCCGCTTTATGATCTCCGTCGCTATTGAGCTGCTGGTAAACAGACTGCAAGTACGACAAGTCAGAAGCGTAGAGACCTTCGATCACACCCGGATGAACGTCAGGAAGATTGCCGAGCTTCCTCACCACCCGAGATAGAAGAATGACCGTCAGGTATGCCGGATTCTGCTGAACCCGCGGATCCTTCAAAGGAAGTATTTCATCAGCGGCCGTCGCCAGCCGCATCACACCTTCCTTGTGAAGAGTCCCATCGGTGGACATGTATCCTTTGGGAAGCGTGAACTGAATTTCCGTTTGAAATGTCATGAATAACCCACCTCATCTGGCTTTGCCGGTCGAAACCGTTAAAACGGTTTCCGAAAAAATTGGAGTGCCTTTCCACCGGGCTAAAGCCCGGTGTGAATGAGACGACTCTCGAACGAGTGTTACGCTGTTCGCTCAACGCCTTCGTTTACCAGCTCCATCGTCTCGATCGACACGTCGTTGCCTTTGGCGTTCAGATCCATCGGGTCATACTTGATGGGCCAGGCCTCAGTGATCTGAAACCGTGCTTTGTCTTTACCGAGCTCGTCGAGCACGACGATCGCGACAGTCTGGCGTTGGATCTTTCCGGCGACGACATCCTTGTACCAGTTGTACAAGTCCATCGAGTCAGTGATGCCGCGCTTCAATGTGACATTGCCAAACTTGTTGAGCCCCGGAAGTTTACGCACGTGTGTCGGGTCGTCGCCTTCGCGGTAATCAATCGCGTCAGTCGAGATATCAAAGCCCGAGACCTCGCTGAAGTGCGCTTCGCTGATACCTCCGATTTCGAGGCGGAACCGAAAGTTTCTTAAAGGATCGTTTCTCACTTTTCATCTACCTCCGTTTCTTCCCGCTATCAAAGGTTAAAGCTGCACCGAAGTCGCGCTGCTCGTTAGCTGTGCAATACGGAAGATCACGAATTCGGCCGGACGCACCGGCGCGATCCCGATCACGACGATCAGTCGACCGTTGTTGATGTCGTCATCAGTCATCGTGCTGCGATCGACTCTGACGAAGAAGGCTTCTTCTTCAGTGGCGCCGAAGAGCGCGCCCTCTCGCCACTGCGTGCGAAGGAATTCAGTAATCGTCTGTTTGACTCGTCCCCACAAGCGCTCATTGTTCGGCTCGAAGACGACCCACTGCGTACCTCTGAAGATCGACGCTTCAATAAAGATGAAGAGGCGGCGAACGTTTACGTACTTCCACAGCGTGTTGTCTGAAAGCGTGCGCGCACCCCACACTCGACGCCCGCGACCTGGAAACGCACGGATCGCATTGACGCCTCGCGGGTTCAGGACTGCCTGGCCGCCGTCAGTCACTTCGAATTCCAACTCCAAAGCACCGCGCACGATTTCATTCGCGGGTGCTTTGAACACACCGCGCTCAATGTCCGTGCGAGCGTAAATGCCGGCGACGTGACCACCGGGCGGCACAAACTTTCGCGCGCCGCTGTCAGCATCGAACACTTTGATCCAGGGATAATAGAAGGCGGCGTACTGGCTGGAACGCGCGCCCGGAGGAGCCCCGCTGCGCGGATCGATCCCGCCGATCTGGGCCAACCCTCTCGGAGTGTCAAGTAGCGCAAAACAGTACTTATTGTTTTCACAGTGTGTCATCAACTCTTCGGGAAGTCCGTCTTCGTCGAACGCGTTTGGAGCGTAGATCATCGCGATCTCTTCAAACGGAGGTTCTCTGAGAGCGGCGAGACCGGACCGTTTCTGACGGTTCGCCGGCACTGGTTCGGTTCGACCTTTGTAGTCGTCCAGGTCGACGTCGTCGCCATCTTCTCCACCTTCGAGAAATGCGAGATCGCCGGGCGGCGGTACGTCCGTGCCGCCGGCGAGTCTGGTGAGCTCAACGAGATTCGACAGACCATTTGCGACACGCTTCTCGATAAAGTTTGGAGACTTCTCATCAAGCACCAGATCGTCGAAGTCTTCAGTTAGCTGAGGCTGTGCCTGCTGCCGCAGTGCGTCTCTGGTGTTTATGATCTCGGTGGCATCGCTCGGGAGAGGATCGACAGGGTCGTCCGGAAGCGTTGCCGCGGTCCAATAATGAAGCTGAAGTCGAAAGCCGGTCTTCTCTGTAGACGCCGGCTTTATTCGAAACGCGACACGATTGCCCCACGTGCCTTCGCCGACAGCTTTGATCTCGACAGATCCGATCGTGACCGCAGCCGACACTCCTCCTTCCTTGTCGACGATGCGCGCGATAAAACATCTCTTGCCGCCATTACCAAAAAAACCGTCGACGGCGTACGGCAGGAATTTCGTGTCGCCGAAAAAACCGCCGAACATTCGCTTGTATTCGGGGAAGCTGGTAACGAGTTGTGGATACGTTGGACCACGCTCGGTTTCGCCAAGGAAGCCCGCCGTACTTGTCGAAACACCTTCAATGGGTTTCGCGCCGATTTCGAACTCTTCGATGTATACTCCAGGAGTTAAATACTCAGGCATGGTGTTCTCTCCTTAGCTACTTACTTGCTGATCTGCTTGATTGCGTTCTTAAGGTTCTTCTCGAGACCTTTCACACCGTCGTCGACCATCTTCTTGATCAGATCGAGGTTGCGTTTTGCGGTCTCGGCTGCGTCGATGGCATCTTGAGCTTTCTTCTTCTTCCTGCGTGCGGTGTCCCACGCACAACAGATCAGAATCCTGAGCCTTTCTGGTTTGATCTTCGACGGATGCCAGTCGCCAGGATCGCATCCGAGATGCTCAGGTGGTTTCTGTTGACCGGCCTGATCTTTATTCACGCAGCAGAATGGGAATGGGAAGCACTTGCAAAGCGCGGGAGCAAACTTCCAATAGAACAGGTAGAACGCCCACTTGTTTTTCTCGGGGTCTTTGTCATTCAGGTTCTGCGCGATCTGCTTCTTCAGCTCTTCCAGCTCTTTGAAGCGCTCGTCCATCCATTTCGGCAAGTCTTTGACGATTCCGAACGCTTTGTTTGCTTTCTCTAACTCGGCCTCGGCCTGCTGCTGTTCCCAGGCGAGCCGGGTAATTGCCGTCACCTTTCCGTCAAGGTTTTTCTGACAGCACTTCTTCAATTCAAGCTTGCAGAGCTCGCCGTTGATTGCCGTCGTCAGACCGTCGAGATATTTCGGGTCATACTTACTGAAGACTGCGGAGATGTCGCGGTGAAAACCTTTCAAACAATCTTCGCGGCATACGAGATTGTGATGCTCGGTTTTGTACGCTTCTTCAATCCCTTCTAGCTTGTCGATAAGATCCCGCAGTTCCTTTTCACGGTCCTGTTTCGTTTTGAGGTCGACTTCGAGCCGTGCCTTCCTGCCTTGTTGCGAAGAGATCAACTTCGTGAGGCTGGCGAGCTGCCCGTCGAGGTCGGGATTGTTGCAGTCGATCTCCGGATCGCCGTCATCCCCACAGTCACCCCCGTCATCGTCTTTGGGATCTTCCGGCAGGCAGCCTTTGCACGGTTCGCAAGGTACACAGGTGTCCGGCGGCGGATATGTTCCACTGCAGTCCCACGCTTCGCAGCACTTCTCTTTATCAGAATGGCACTTGCACTCGACCTTGGCCCATTCTGTTTTGCACCCGTAAGAAGTTGCTCTGACGCACGGGTCGTCGATGTCTTCCCAGTTGCAACAGCGCTTGGTCCCTGGACAGCACTCGCGTTCCGGACAACACGCTTCCCTGATTTTTGGAGGCCCCCAGCGCGGCGGCGGCTGATCGCACGGATCGGGGCAATGTGATGCAGGTGGTTCGTAAGGCTTCTGCTGACCGCCACCCGGATTCTGTTGGTATTGACTTTGATCACTCATCGCGTTTCTCCTCTAAATGGAGCGGTAGCATTCGCGTGAACCGCTCGGGCCGGTTAGGTTCCCGGAAACTCGATCGTGCTGAGGGAGTTTGTGGTTCCTTCTTTGACCGTTTGCTCACTGGTCGTATGGGAATGTCCAGGAATCTCAAATCGAAGCGTAAACTTGAATTCTTTCAGGGTGTCCGCTGCCTCGGTCCCAGGCTCTGTGCGGGGGAAAAAGATGACGAACTGTCCTGACTCGTCGGTTCGTTGCCATAGTCCTTTGTCGGCGGTGTCGAGCGTCAGGAAGATTTGTGCGTTCTCGATCGGCGTCTTGTCGCTCGCTTTAATTAATCGACCTCGCGCCAGCGTGGCTTGAGCATCGAACGGATAGGACGACTTGGGTAAAAGCTGAACCGTCACCAGGTTTCTGTTCAAAGGCTGGGCAGCCGTCGGAACCGGTACCAGTGGAAACTCCTGCTCGGCGTCGAGGTAGCGGCTGCGATCATTCTTTGACGGTTCAACCTGGACCGTGTAATTTCCCGCCGCCAAATTCAGATCGAGAAAACAGTAAACACCGGAGCGTGCAGCGATCGGCACAGCCGCGATCGGCTCGTCGTTGTCGTTCTTGAGTCGCACCTCCAAAGGCACTGGCACACGTCCTCCGGTCACAACATCACGCGGATCAACGACGACCCACACCGCACGAGTAGTGGTGTCTGATCCGGAGAAAACAGGTGCTGGTACGAAGTTAGCCATCGTTTAGCTCGCTAGTTCGGCGCCAAGCTGACCATGTTCGTGAAACTGATCGACAACGGGAGTTGACTGCTCGGTCTTCGCCGATTCAATCGCAACGGGAGTCACTAAATACGTGACGGAAATCTCGTAGGGTGTGTCGGGAAAGACGCTCCAGATGCGCGTCATGTCCTCCATCGAGATTGGAGTGAGCGTGATTCTCAATACTGAATCTTGTGTCAGCCCAGTGCTCGGATCGTCGGAGCGCAGAAGTGAGCCTTGCAGGATGCCGTTGTCGTAGAACACTCTCATCGCACGGCTCAGTGCAGTGTGTGCTTCCAGCAGGTTTGCGGTTCCCGAATGCGCGGTTAACAAGTAGTAAAGATCGAGCGTGAGAGGCTTGAGCGTTTCGATCAATGTGCCATCGGCAGCGGTCGTTAACGTCGGACTGCCTGCATTCTTCAGATCGGGATTCTCGAGCACCTTGTACAGGAACAGCGTCAGGCGATTTGAACCGGGATGTTTTGGTGACAGTAGGTCGACGGCGACGCCCGACAAATTTGCTTTGAGCAAGTCGAGCAATGTGCGACTGACGTCCTTGATTGTTTGGTCTCGTGCCATTTCCTTCGTCGTCACTCTTGGATAAATGTCAGTACCACCTGCGGTAGCGGGTGGGTCAACCTCCGATTTTCAAGTCGCATGCTCATTACCGACCCACCCGCTACCGCAGGTGGTACTGACATCGATCCAAGTTCGTCTCCTGACTTTTGACGCAAAGCCTAATGTCGTTAAGCTGCGTTAGCCTCGGAGTTAGGATCTGTAAACTCACTCTCCTCGTACTGCTGGCCCAACTTCTGTAACTCTCGCTTTGCTGCCTGCAAAAAATGCTTCATCGCAATCTCACCGCCCGGCTTGTATGCGAGTGAAGCAGCGCCAACACAGACGTTCATGATCGAGCCGCCGGATACACGAAGTCGTTTTGCGAGGCGCGGCAGGTCGACGTCGTCTGCTAAGCGAATGTTTGCGGGTAAAGCGCCACGCCAGATCTGCAACCGCTGTGCAAATTCCGGTAACGGGAAGTCGATGATGTAACGAATGCGCCTGACAAAGGCTTCATCCATGTTTGTCTTGAGGTTGCTGGCCAGGATCGTGACGCCGACTCGCTCTTCCATCTTTTGCAGCAGGTACGCGATCTCGATGTTGGCGTATCGATCGTGCGCGTCTTTGATCGCAGAGCGCTTGCCAAAGAGCGCATCGGCTTCATCGAAGAGAAGCATCGCGTTCGCATCTTCAGCTTGCTCGAAGATGCGGTCCAGGTTTTTCTCAGTCTCTCCGATGTACTTGCTGACTACTCTCGATAGGTCGATCTTGTAGAGGTCCAATCCGAGTTCGCGCGCGAGAATGCCGGCCGCCATCGTCTTGCCGGTGCCGCTTGGTCCGGAAAACAACGCAGTGATGCCACGACCGTAAGGTAATCGCGACGCGAAGTCCCAATCCTGAAGAACACCGGCGGAGTTTTGAATCGCGGTCTGAAGTTCTCGCAGTTGAGTGACCTGTTTGTCAGGTAGAACGAGATCGTGCCAACTGAGTTTGCTGGAGAATTGCGTCGCGAGCTTCGCGAGTCGATGGCCGCACTGTTGGCGGCATCCTTGAAAGAGATCGTTCAGTGTTAAGTGTTCGCGCCCGCCTTGCCAGTGTGCCTCGATGCGCGCCGCGGCGGCTGCATCGTGAATTTGACCGGGCGACAGAGTAAACGTCGCGGCAAGTTGGTCCGCAACCTGCTCCGTTCCACCAAGCGTCGGATCGAGTACATCATTAGCCAGTTCCTCGCTCCATATTTGTCGCGCTTCGTTCTTCTCAGGTAATTCAAGCGCGATACGCTGAAACACGCCGTCGCGAAAAACTCCTTCGGGCGCCCACGCGCGCTCTCCGATCAGGAAGGTTATCGAGTTTGGTACCTGAAGAGCCTGCGCAATGCTCCTCAGGCTATTTGCGGAGGGAACGTCTTCGTCGACGTATTGATCTGCATTCTCCAGACAAAACGCGACCGGCTGCAACGCAGATTCGCGCGCAAGCAAATTCAGCATGTCGTCAAAAGCGGGCGCCGGCAGCGTCGCGAGTTTGCCGACGTTCACTCGCATAACTCGCAGGCCGTGTTCCGCACACACGGATGCGACCAGCGAGCGTCGCCCCGTACCTAGACGTCCATGGACCTGGACCACGAGGTGCGGCGGCGCATTACGTGAACCCAACCTGACATCGCCGACGAGGCGGCTCAATCGTTCGCTGAGTTCGCGAGGAGCTTTGACGCGAAGTACATCTGCGTCCCAGTTGCGCATCGTACACACCTGGTCCAACTGTGGTCCGAGATCGTCCAGTCCGAGTAAGAAACGTGCGACCCGATCGTCGAGCTCGAGGCGGCGGCTGAAGGGCGTCGCCGGTTCACCTTCTTCTCGTCGTGTGAGACGCAGCAAGCTCCAGCGACATAGCGGGCGTGAAGTATCGAACGCTTTTGCCGCTTCCCATCTTTCAGTCGCGCCGCGACCTTCAAAGAGCCTCACTAAGAGTTCCAGCGAGGGATTTCTCCGGGTTGCGTCGTCTTGCAGGAATGCGTAGGCCTTGCCATAGGTATTGCGATCGAGTTCGAGCGCGAGAGTCGCGGTAATACAGAACTGTTCGAAGGCGTCGAGTGCGAATCTCTCGATGAGTCGCACAAAAGGAGGCGCATCGGGCCGGCCCAGGCTGGCAACGATTCTTGTTTGTATTTGGTTTGCGAGCCGCTGGTACCTGCGTCGCAGTTCCTCTCCCTGCCGTTCTGGAACGGTTGAACCACTTTTTTGCAGCAACAACGCGCGCACTTCTTCAGGCGATATCGCGAGCCCCTGCAAACGCTGGACGCTCTCGTCCCAGATCATCGACTCGAATGCGTTGACTTCAGCCAGCAGCGCCAGGTCCAGTGCTCGGAGTTGATCGTCCAGACATTCCGAGCTCGTCGAATACGGGTTAGCAGTTGCTTCAGGTAGATCAGAAACTGAAGGCCGGATTAGCTCGATGACTTTGCCGCCGCGTTCGCCACCGCCTGCCGCGCTGCGTATCACGGACGTAAGCTGCTCGACTCCGGTGTTGGCGATGCAGACGGTGGCTTCACGTCCTCCGCGAGTCAATCCGATTACGAGTGGAGGGTTGTCTTCCGTGAATAGCTCTTTGCAAATCTGCGGTAACTCGACCGAGGCTATTTCGCAGATCAAAACCTGTGCGCCTAATCCTGCGAGTGACTCTTTCAGGTTGGCTGTCTCGACCTGGCCGACGAACTCCATGTCGGTTTGCAGTTGGGTGATCTCGACCAGTATTTGCTGGAGTATGGCCGACTGTAGTTCACCGATGGCTACTCGGATCCGAGTCATGAGGCGACTGTCCTCGTCCGCGTCTAATTTCCGATGCCGCAGATGATTTCACGACTCGTGATTGCATTTCGTGAACATTCGGATTCAATTTTGGTCTGCGTGAGGATCTAAATCGAAGGTGTCGTGGGATGGAGAAGGATCTAGGACCAGGATCTAGATCTCCTTGCGTCAAGAGTTAGGGGGCGGACTTGGATGAGGTCAGTACCACCTGCGGTAGCGGGTGGGTCGATCGTGAGCTATTGATGCTGTATTCGGATGGTTGACCCACCCGCTACCGCAGGTGGTACTGACATCTATCCAACAGAGATTCCTGAGACGGTTGACTTAACTTGCTTCGAGGTGGAAATCGTGACTGGTCATTCTAGCGGCTGCCTGGCTCCGGCTTTGAACTCGAAGTTTCTCGAGTACGGAATGCACGTGGTTCTTAACCGTCGACACTGAGATTCCGAGCTCGCGCGCGATCTCTTTATTTGAAAGGCCCCGGGATATCAGACGCAAAGCCTGAATCTGGCGGGCCGTTAGGCGTTCTTCGACAGGATGTCGATCTGGCCGGCGCCGGAGTTCGCGCAACAACCATCCCGTGATCTTCGGCGAGCACCGCACCTCGCCGCGCATCGCCGCGACCATGGCGGTGTGCAGTTGTGCGAGTGATGCGTGCCGAGGCACGTAAGCGGAAATCCCGGCTTCTGCCCACACAGCTATTTCAGGTTCAGTTTCAGTGAGCGCGACAGCAACGATGCGTACCTCCGGGTGATAAGAAGCGAGCAAGCGAACCTCGGCCGCTGTCTCCTTCTCCGACGTATCGCAAAGCACGATGTCGACAGGCGCCGAGTCGAGTAATTTATTCATCTCGGCAAAGTTGCGCGCGATTCCCACTACTGAGACTTCACCCCGGCTTGTCAGGTATTCAGTGAGACCCTCAGCGTAAAGTCTTACAACACTTAGAATTGCTACTCTCATTACCAAGTGACACCAGATGAATCGCGCTCGAGCGCAAGCGCCCGACGGGTGTTACAGGAGACTGAGTATGACCGACCCAGCGTTCGAAAGTAATCTTAGTTGCTCGAGCGAGAGGGGGAAATAATACGTGGTTCGCAGGATTTGCAACTCATAGGTGAAGTGAACGTTCAGTCTTAACGACAGCAAAGGCTGGAACGGGAGTTTGCATTGGCAGCAGGCTCTGAGGACCAGCCATTAATTGGGTGGTGCGGAAGATACATCAGATTTCAGGAGCTTTCAAGCATTTCTGTTCAGCCTCCAAAAAGTTTTCTACCGGATCGCAGGATTCGCCTTACTTTTAAATGACGAATCCTTGTCGTTACGTTAGCCCGCAAGGTGAACTTTTTTCTGAGGTGAAGGAAACAGCCTAAATTCGGAAATCTCTGTTGGATCGATGTCCGTACCACCTGCGGTAGCGGGTGGGTTGATCGTGCCCATCATGCGTGATCGCGATCGTTGACCCACCCGCTACCGCAGGTGGTACTGACCGTATCCAAGCGCGACTCCTGACTTGTATCGACGTAACTCGCCTATCACCGGTCCAAACCTGCGGTAGCAGGCGTCATTGTTGGATCGATGTCCGTACCACCTGCGGGTGGGTCGATCGTTTCCATCATGCGTGATCGTGATCGTTGACCCACCCGCTACCGCAGGTGGTACTG
>JBIOUJ010000003.1:0-14269 GCA_044867025.1 Pyrinomonadaceae bacterium
CAGTACCACCTGCGGTAGCGGGTGGGTCAACCATCGCGATCAGGCGTGATTGTGATCGTTGCCCCCCAGGTGGTACTGACCTCACCCAAGTGCGACTCCCGCTGTTTAGACAAGCATCAGTTGTCCGTCACGAAACGCGAGGCAGACCCGACGCTACCGCGTTACGGTACTGACCTCACCCAAGTGCAGTCCTACTTGGATGAGGTCAGTACCACCTGCGGTAGCGGGTGGGTCAACCATCGCGCTCATGCGTGATTGAGATCGTTGACCCACCCGCTTCCAAAGGCGGGGGCATCCCGACTATTGGCACTGCATTCCGCACATTGAGCTCAACGATCAAGCTATGATCTATCGGTCGGGTCATCGGGTCTTTGAGGACTTTCTAACTCTCTGGTGCGACCGCGGTACGCGGTGACTTCGATCCCCACCAACGCGCCGAAAGGCATCTTGACCTGTGGTGTGCTACGCACTGGATACGGCGCTTGGAATACAGCGGCGTACACGCGATTCATAGCGTCGAAATCCGCAATGTCGGATAGAAAGACTGTTGTGCGTACCACGTCCGCGAGCGAGAGCCCAAGGCTTTTCAAAATATCGGAAACGATTTCCAGACAACGAGTGGTTTGGGCCGTTATGTCACCCTCGATGAGATGGCCCGATACTGGGTCTCGCGCGATCTGACCGGCGAGGAAGACGAAATCCTCAGCAACGACGGCGTGAGAGTAAGGCCCGTACGCCGCCGGGATGCTTGTGTCAGAAAAGGAATAGTGTTCGATGTCTTGCCTCATTCAATGAATCATATTCGACAAGTATCAATCTTACGATTGGGCCGACAACGGGCGCTGTACGCCGTTCGCTTTCTCCAGCACGTACGCGACGTGACCTTCACTCACTCAATCGTTCACGAACCTTCCAATCTCTTCAAAGGTCGCAACCGGATCGTCATAAAACAAAAAGTGCGCACTTCTCGCGATTTCACAAACTTTTACGTTGCTCGCGCGTAACGCCGGCAAATATGAAAGCGTTTTGTTCGCTTCACCATACAAGAAAAGTTTCGGTATTGGCAGGTTGAGATACTCGTCTAATAAACGGCCCGAATCTGACTCGCGAACCGTTTCGAAGCTGTAAGCATAATAGGCGCGAATATCTGTATTGAGCGCCAGATTGTGTGCAATCATCCGATCACCCGCATAGTTCGATGACCTTAGTTCCGTCTGAATTTGGTCAAACAGTGTCGCAGAAAGCTCATCGAAGCTATGCGCTGCGACTCGACGCGAAAATATGCAGTCCTCTGGAGCCAGGTTCCCCTCGATGTTTATAAATCCTCTCATCTCTTTGATTCCGTAACGGCGGCCGAGCAAAAGAGCAATCAACCCTCCCATACTTGCGGCGACAATGAACACGTCACGTGGCAATAATTCCTTCAATAACAAGTGAGTCAGATCGGCGAGAGTGCTAACGTCGGGCCGGGTTGCGTCGTCGAATTCGGCCAATCCGGTACCGGGCAAGTCGAACGCGAGCAGATCGCAATGGGCCAGCGCAGCGCTTTGAAATGCCGCATAGAAATTCTCTTTGGCGCCTCCTAATCCATGAACAAACAACAATGCCGGGCCATTCGTGCCTTTGCGAAACAAAAACGGCAATCGGTGTTGCGCACCATTTCGCGAAACCCTTACCCAATCTAGCCGGGGAAGATTTGAATTCAATTCTCGCAGTCGCGTCATGGGCGAAGAGCGTTGTGTCTCTGAGGGGATGGCCATGCCGCAGCCTATCAGGACGACTCGAGTTGAAGGGACGGATTTGTTGTGACCTGCTGCTATTTAACTGCGAACTGGCCGCATGGGAAGGCGAGTAGTTGCATAACTAAAATGGGTTCTCTAGAAGCGATTGTAGCTTGTTGCGATAACTGCGCCCTGAGTTCAGTTCAGTACCATCGTTCAATGTTATGACGTATTCACCATGGAAGAGAGGATGCAGTTCTTTTACTCGACTGAGGTTGACGATAATTGAACGATGAATCCGCAGGAACTTCGTTGGATTGAGCCTCGCTTCCAACGAACTGAGACTGCCGCGAATCAGGTGCGCTTCCCGCCCAACGTGGAGGCGAACATACATATCGGCTGCCTCGATCCAATCTATGTCTTCAACATTAACTAACAAGATCCGCCCGGCTGACTTTACCACCAGACGTTCGAGTCGATTATCATCACCACTGAGGTGATCGAGCAGCGCCGCGAATTGGCGACTCAGTTCCCCGCTGTTTGTCAGCCGCGTTTTGGCCCGTTCCAGCGCGCGCGCGAATCTTTCGTTTGTGTAAGGCTTGAGCAGGTAATCCAAAGCGTTAACATCAAAAGCGCGCACCGCATACTTATCGTAAGCGGTTATGAAGATAGTATTGGGCATTCGCTTCACGCCGACTGCAGCGACCACTTCAAGGCCGCACATCTCGGGCATTTGCATATCAAGGAATACGAGATCCGGTTTCTCTTTTCTGATGACATCGACCGCCGCATGTCCGTCGACACACTCCAGCACATCGCCGACGTCCGGATCCTTCTCGAGGAGCATCCGCACGCCCTCGCGTGCCAGGGACTCATCGTCGACAATTAGTGTTCTCAATTTCACGATTGATGCCACTTACTAATGCTCCAGCAGACGAAACGGAATTACCATCCTGGCCACCGCGCCGCCTCCAACGACGTTGCGTAATTCGAACGATTGGCCCTCGCCGTAAAGCTGCTTGAGACGCGCCCGCGTGTTGGCCAGTCCGATCTGCCCCTCGCCGGGTTTATCGTCGGGCGAGAGACCCGGTCCATCGTCCCGCACTTCCAGAGAGAGCGTGCCGTTATGGCGCTGCGCACTAATCTCGAGCAGACCGGAAGCACTTCGTTTCCCAATGCCGTGCCGGATCGCGTTCTCGACGATCGGCTGAAGTATCAAGTTCGGCACCAGCGCCTCAAGAGTGTCAGGCTCGATCTTCATGTTCACTCTCAATCGATCTTTGAATCGAACCTTTTCGATTTCAAGGTAGCGCTCGAGGAACTCGAGTTCTTCCTTCAGTGAAACCTCCTGAACCTCGATATTTTTAAATAAAACCCGCAAAAGATCCGCCAGGCCGGTTAGCATATCAACTGCTTCATCATTACTGTTCTTCCGCACCAATACAGCGATCGAGTTGAGCGTATTAAACAGGAAGTGAGGCTGTAACTGACTCTTGAGGGCCGTTAACTGAGCTTGAACCAGTTGCGCCTTAAATCGCGAAGCACTCAATTCGCGCTCCTGATATTTCCTATAATAATCGACCGCATGGCTAATGACGACGACGGTCCAATAAGTAATTAAATTGAAATGGAGGCCGTTAAATACGAAGTCCTTGAACACCTGCACCGCGGGTGCTGTCAGAGGAATAATCAACGAACTAACGGCGCTATACGCGCCCAGGTGAACAAGCGAAACAATAAGGCTGGCAAGCAAGTGGAGTGGCAAGTTCCTTAATCGACCTCGCTCAATGCGAAAGCGCCTGGAAAGATAGAGCACCAGCGGCGTCAGAGCGCCCCATAGGTACGCGCATGTCAACCAGTTGATGAGCGTATGACCGACGTCGAGAGCACGCCCTTTGTACGCGCGGCTGATTAGCAGTTGGCTAACAAAGAACAAGGCAAACAAAGTCCAGGCGGCAAAAAGGTGGCCCCATTTGAGCCATCGCTGAGACCAAAAGGATCGCCTGTAGGTTTCCGAAATTAATTGCATTGAAGGCGGCTAAAGTATGTCATCCGCAACGATTATCCGCCAGCTATCTAACGGCTCTATTCATCGAGTTTGGCGTTCAGTGTGGCGAGTAGTCAGGACGTGCGTATTGCGCCATCGGCGAAGGTCAAGCCGGTGAGATGTTTGACTACGGCTGGATCGAAGACGTCGACAAAGGCGCTAACGTGTGTGGGAGATGCAAGAGGGCAAGACTACTCATGCAGGTGGTGCGGGTAAGAAACAGAACAGTCTGCCGCCCGACATTAATTTTTGGGGAATTGCCGTCTATAAAAAACGAAGCGCTGGACGCTACTTAACGATTTTGGGAATTAACACCACGATCAATGCACGATCGTTGAGGGTGGCCGTGCCCACAACCACTTTCTCTCCATCTCGCAGGTTAAGGGCAGTCTGCACTCGACCCTGAATCCCTTCTCCCGCGAGTGTAAAGAGGAAGTCCTGTATCTGAATTGACTGACCACCCGAAGCACTCGGCACAAATGAGAGCTGGTTAACAGAATACTCGTATCGAGCTGTAGTTACACCTGATTGCGCCCCGGGAATCTGCGCCAGACCGCTACCATGGAGACCACGATTTGTTTCCGTGAGTCGCTGCAACACGGAAGTAATAAGCTCATAATTCCGGTAGGTAAGCGTTCCACGCAACTCGGTGATTACGTCCTTCAACTCGGCCGGCATTTCCCCAGCCGGCGTGGGGCCAACGCGGTTCGATGCCAGTAATACGTGCATATGCATTTGAACACTGGATGGAGGCGCAGCCGGCGTATCGAGACGTTTGATAGCCTCTTCGATCGTCGCGAGATTCTCTGGAAAGTCTCGCACCGTAAGTGTTTTGAACTCATTATTGGCCGAGATGCCTGCACCCTTAAACCCACTGCCGAGTTGACGCAGAACATTTGCGATACTGGACGGCTCACGGTACTTAACGTCAAAAATTTTACTCTTGAACTGTCGTTCGGTGACGTAGTCATCTTTTGGCTTGTCCTGCGTAGTGTTCGGTTGTTGGGCAAGTACTGCCGGTATGATGATTAAGGTGACGACAAGTGGTGTTAGTGATTTCGTGATAAAACTCAACATGAAAATCTTACCTCCTATATGCCTTTCGAACCGTCCCTTCCACCAGCACTGGGACGCTGACCGGACAACCAGATAATGCGTATATTTCGATCACTTGTTTGCATTTCTACCCTCAGTGGGGCAGTCGCTGATGATGGTTGCGAGACATCGACAACGCGTTGGACCACACGGTCGTTTGTTGACGAGTCAACCTTCGTAGTCTTATCCAATTCCCGCGAACGGTTGGTAGCGACTACACCAGGGTTTGCTTCTCTCTTGCGAGTGATTGGACTACGCGTCGTATCCATACGGACTTGCCGTTTGTTTGAAAACGAAGAGGAACCGCCAGATGCGTTACTATTTTCTGATCGAACGTCAGCTCTACTACCAGCTTGATTCGGCTCTCTTGTTCGAACAGCAACCTGCTGGTCATTTGGCGGTTGGCGCAAAGGGTTGCGACTCAAGTATAGAGCAGTCACTGATATCGCAAGCAGTAGCGCGGCTGTCACCCATCTCATCCGCGGCTGGACCAATGCTAAAAACAACTGCGAGAAGATGCCGGGCCTCGCGGGTGCGTGAGACTCTCGCTCAATCTTATTGAGAACTTGCTCGCGGATGCCCGCGTAAATTTCATCGCTGAAGAAGGGAGGTTCGTACCCTTGCAACAACTGAGTAGCCCCAGCGTATTCATCTGCGGCAAGAGTGCATTTTGTGCAGGATTGCAAATGAGCCGCAACCAACCGCGAGTGTTCTTCTTCCAGATCGCGGCCAACATAGAGTGACAACAACGGCTCAACATTCTTACAGTTCATCAGACCGTCGCTCCTCTCTCCTTTTAAGATATCGTCCGCAATACACTCTGATCTTCTGCCTCGCGGAACTGATCTGAGAGCGTACGGTCGTAGCGGTCGACCTCATGATGTGTGCTACTTCATCCGTAGTTAACCCCTCGAGATCTCGAAGCAAAATGGCCGCGCGTTCTCTCTCGGGCAGGGTCGCGATGGCCCTCATTATCAGTTCACGCTCCTGCACTCGAATGAGAGTCTCTTCAGCATCCGCCTGGTTATCGGCGACCACGTAAGCTGCCTCATTGCCGCCATTTTCCAGCGAGGTGAATTGAGTATTGTATTGTCGACGTTTCTTCGCGATATCGCGGCAGACGTTAAGTGTAATCTGATATACCCAGGCGAAGAACGGCTGATCTTGTTTAAAGCGTCCAAGGTACTTGTACACTCTGAGAAATACTTCCTGCGCAGCATCCCGAGCGTCGGCTTCATTTCCCAACATCTGCCACGTCATCCGCATGACCCGTTTCTCAGAGTGCTTCATGATCTCTTCAAACGCCACCATATCCCCGGCGGCAGCGCGTTCAATGAGGCGAGCCAGCGATCTCGGAATTTGAGGCGGAACATTTTCAGGCAACCGTTTTTCTGAAGCAACGGTGAATTCGTGGGCCTGGATTGTTGCCTCTAGACTCATTTACCTCTCACCTATGATCTACTTGCCTGGACAGAAAAACGTTGAGAGTAATTTTGGTCATCTGCGTGAGATGATTAGCAAGTGGGTTAGATTCTCAGCTCACGATCGTCACGAGTCGTGAGTCTTTGCCTCAAAAGTCCGAAACCATACTTGGATCGGGTCAGTAACAGGGACGGTAGCTTACTTTCGAGGCAAAACCAATCGTAAGAAATGCAAAGAATCCCAGAACCGACATCTCCAGTGGGCTACAACTCTCGAAAAGGCGAAAAGTTCCGTTTTATACGAGTCGGACTTCCCTCACAGGATCACGACCATCGTTCCTTCCGGGATTTGATCGTAAAGTTTTTGAAGGTCGTACAGGTGCATCACAACGCAGCCCCAGGAAAGATGACGCGGGCCGCTATTGTTCCACTCTTTGATCCAGCGGTGAAAACCGATGCCCCCGCCGAGCTTCGTGATTTCGATTGTGGTGAAATGAAATTCCGCACGGCCATCGAGCACTTAACTTCTGAGGCGACTCCCTCAGTAATTCTGCACGCCAGTTTATCATCTCGACTGCGTCGGTTGCCGTTTTTGGTCCCTCCTTCAGCGGCCCGTCAGGAGCGGTCTATGTGCATTCCAACCGCTCGGTCGCGGAGTGACGCACCTCGCACAAGTACCCCCCGTACTTGCGGTGCGCCACCGGTAGGGAGGAACTCAGACATAAGTGTTGGAGAAGGTTGCTTTCCACTCTGGTTAATTTCTGAACGAAAGTATTGACAGACAAAAAATACTGAAGTATTTATTGGCCGCATTCTCAGTAACGGGTGGAACCCAAGCCTACTAACGCCTGATCGTTCGAAATACCTCAATCAAGGAAGCCCATGAAGATCATGTCTGCATCTCCCTCGACGCGTACACTTATCGCGGAGTTTTCAAGTCGATCGCAAAACCGGCGCTCTCAAACTGCTCTTTTGTTAATGGTGGCGCTGACTATTTCTTTTGTTGCTCCCTCAGCCACTCATGGAAAAACCATGAAGAAAGCAAAGAGCAGCGGTGCAGATCCGAAGAGTAAGATTACGATTACTTACCCAGAGAAGGACGTTACTGCTTCTGGCGGCTTCATTGATCTTGAATATAAAGCCAATGACGCAGAAGTAAGTGCCTGCAGAGTGAAGGTCACGACGGAAACGGATGGTTACAGCGGTCCTGTCTCTCCAAAAAGTGTCCGGTTGTTCCTCTTCAAAGGCAAAAATACGATTAAGCTTACGGGGTACAAAGACGGTGTACTTGTTCCAGGTGCGACCGCAGAGATTGTAGCGACGTGCAATCGAGGATGTATTGCTGATGGGTATCCGCTGGGAGGACCGATCCACCCAATTGACCATGTAGCTGTCGAAAACCAAGAGCAGAAGCCGCCAAAACCAAGCGATGCAGGCGGTACCGCGCCACGAAACATTTCGATTCGCGTTCCGAGTGAGGCTGCCGCGACCATCGAGCCGACGATCGTTGTTCAGGAAAAGAGTGCGATCAAATCCGTGTACGTCGATGTCTACAACGGCTCACAACGCATCGATGCAAAGAACGCTTTGAAACTCGAGTACATTGATGGCATCGCGATTCTGCCTGTGAAACTTAAATTGGCGTCTGGCGCTAACAGGATCAGTGTCTTTGATATTGAGCATCTAGGGGACGCTGCTTACAGTGCGGTTGCTACCGTGAACTGCGCTGCCGACAAGTGCAAGGGCGAAACCGGCGGAGCCGCAATGACGAAGAACATTAAAATTCTGGCGCCGACTGAAGGAAACGTTAAGAAGGCCAAGCTCGATTTCTACGTTTCAATTGCAAAGGGTAGCAAGACGAAAAAATTAGTTTCTGTTGTATTCAAGGATGGAGAGTCGGCCGTTGTTAGTGAGCCTTTCGAAGTTCCCAAGAGCGACAACAACGACGTAGAGATTAATCATTCGGTCCAGATAACAAAGGGTGAAAGCACCGTTTCGTTTATGGATCCGGAGCACGTAGGAGAAGCGGCGTTCGTAGATAAGGTGAAGATAAATTGTGATGACAAGTGCGCTGGCGCCGACTCAGCTGACTCGAAAGCTGAATTCAGCGTGGATTAACCCGCGAGTGGCTCGGTAGTAGATACGGGGGTACTGGATGCTTATCTCAAGTTCGAGAAGAACACGAAAGTAAAGAAGCTCCAGTATCAAGTATTGAACGACGAACGCGTTTACGTCAGCGACAAACAAGAGGTCACGATCAAAGATGACAAGCCAACGGTGAACCGCGTGGCGGTGCGCGTAGCACAAGGTACAAATACCATTACTTTCTACAATGCAGATGACCCTGGCAACGTTGATGAAAAGAGGACTATTACGATTAAGTGCGATGGTCGTCACTGTCCCGACAATTTCGACATCGTAAAGTTCCCCAGCAATAGTCAAAACAGTCGCGTCGTTGTCGGTATGGAACAAGCAGGCGCGAGCTCAGCCAAGAGTGAGAGCAGACCTTTTATCGATTTTTTCTTCACCACGCCTTTCATATTCGACTCATATTGCAGGATGACGAAGAAAGTTGATGGTACAAACGATGTGGACGCGTACAAAAGCTGCAAGGAGACAGAATCCGAAAACCGAGATAAAAACATCCGTGTTCCGCGCGTGGACTTCTGGGGGCAAGTGAGGTTTACGAGTTCGCCTACACAGCTCGCAACTGCATCCGTACTTCCTTCGAGTCTCGTTAACCAGATTACGAATCCTAATGAAGTCGTAAACCTGGTTCAAAGCTTCGACTTCCTGGCTGGCTTGGAGGTTCGCCTCAAAACGTCGAACGGTAATTTTCTCAGTTTGATTCCAGGAGTGAGACAGCGAACAAGTTTCTGGTTGACGGGCGGGCTCGGCGCGATCAGTCCGTTAGAATCGAACAAGCAAGCTGTACAAATCTTTAAGATCCCAGAACCCAACGACCCGCAACGAGCTGAGTACGAACGGCGATATGGAGTTCCGCCGAATGGGAAGACTAATATTGCAATCCTGCCTTTAGAGCGCGAAAGGTTCTTTCGACAATGGTATGCAGGCATCAGGTTGAAGACCCATTACTGTGAAGATCGCCCCTGCTTTTATTACGTGAACAGTTTCCCAGCAATTGTGGATTTCATGGTGGGGCAGAATGAGGCTGTGACAGGTGGAAGTCTATACTACTTTAAGCAACGCGACCCCGATGATCCTTCGGACCTTCAGAAGAAGCGCTGGTATGTCTTTCGATTGGACGCGTTTTATCCGTTTCCGATCAAGGAAGCTAGTTTCCTGTACTTTTATGGCTCAGCTGTGATGAAGCTGGGAGGAGGAGGAAAAGGCGTTCAAAGTCCTCTCTTCCTCGTGGAGAACAATGATCTGAAGCTTAGCGATCCGAGTATATTCATTCCGTCAACCGATACTTTAAAGACTGAACTCCCCAATCGCGACTATTACAAAATTGGCGTAGGGATCAACCTCACTGATCTCTTCAATCGTAACAAGACCACACGACCCTGATGACAATACTCATGCCAGGCTTCGCTACTGTCGCGGGCCTGGCCATTCTGCTCAATTTAACGGTCTGCGCTTCCTCATCTCACGTTCGAGCTCAGCAACCATCTGACAAAGAAAACCAAAAGTGTATTCCTGACCAAACGCATTTCTGCAAACTCACGGTAAAGATCACTACTGAAAAGAGTAGAGGTGCTGGCACCGACAACGCAGTTTACTTCGACATTGGGCCAATCGGCTGGAGACTCAATACTCCCCGCCACAATGACTTTGAAGCTGGCAGCGTCGACGTGTTTGATCTCGAGAGTCCTGACAATAAACCAATCCGGAAGAGTGACATTCTTTGGTTTCGACTTCAGAAGAAAGGATTATTCGGCTACACGGGTTTTCGCGACGGACTCGATGGCGCATGGCATCCGCAGAGCTTAGAAGTGAGCATCGATCGGCAACCTCTTCCGATCATCAAAGTGGACAAGCCCTTGAATTCGACGTGGTGGTTTTGGAGAGCGCCAGCAAACGGGAGCGTCGTTAACCCATATTTGAGTGCTACGAGCTTCTTGCGGTCGCTTCGCATACAAAAGAATAGACAGCTTAGTTCGTTCGACAAGTTTACAGGCTTTTTTACCACACCTTTGTTCAAGAAAAATGGTTTATCGGGATGGCTCAAGTGTATGGAGACGAGAGAAGGTTCTAATTCTCTTGGTAATATCTGCGAAAGTATTCCCGAACGTGTTTGCGCTACCGGTACCGTTTATTACAAGCCGATCAAGTCGCTGGACGGGTTGGCAACGATCGATCTCAAGGTCGACGAAATTACCTTTTGCCGAAAAGGTAATTGCACGGATACAGCGCTTCGCAAGGACATTGATCAAGACCGAGAGCGATACTTGCGCGTCGAATATAAGCATAAGGGAAACTTCGTGCCGGCGAAGGATACGAAAGTCCGTGCCTGCGGTGAATTGCGTTGGGATACTGATAGGGAAGGCTGGTGGGAGATCCACCCTCGTACCAGGGGAGACGTGTCGGCGATCGCTAAGGCTCCCTTTCGCCAACACCGGCAGTTCTCGCGAAAGGATGTACCAGGACACTGAAAGATGGCGCCGAATTGGAAAAACCGCAGCTAATCCTGAGTATACTTTTACGTATCACCCTCATACATTTTCAAACTCGCCTACCACTATAAATCGTCTTCAAGGTCGCGAAACGTTCTCGTTTAAAGACGGTTCACATTTTCTTCAAACTCGTCGGAAGACATCATCCACTGTATGATTGATGCGCGTCGCTCTGTTGGTCATGCTCATAACCAGGATGACTATGGCCCGCCATAAGATCGGCTTGTCGAAAATCAATGACGATTAGTCGCTATCTCGCCATTGTCGTCGGGATCTTTACTCCGCTTGCGGAGACTGTTCGCAGGTGGAGTACATGGCGAGAGAATCCACCTGCCTTGTTCGACGACTATTTCCTGGGCGCGTTCTTGCTCTATGGTGCCTGGCGCGTGGGCAACGACGTTCGCAGCGGCCAGCGCTTCCTTGCAGCCGCCTGGGCGTTCATGTGCGGTATGGCTTACTACAGTTTTTTCGAGCAGCTGCACCGCTACCAACTCGGGCTAAATGATCCCGCTCCGATCTCTTCCGGATGGGTTGCACTGATTAAGGGCATCGGTCTCGGACTGGGCATTGTCGCGCTCGTGTTGAGTCTCAAGCCCGTCCCTCAAGACGTACAGTGATGTTCGACGAAGTGAACGCAAGTGGTCGAGTCCTCAACATAGACCCTCCATAATGAGAACCTACTGGTCCGATGAGTTACGAATAATGTTGCGGCCCGTGTCAACTTACCGCCAGTTGTCGAAAGCGGTCGATGATTCCGGGGTATGGGTTATGATTCGCCGGCCGTTATTCATCGCCCTTGTCGTTGGTTCATTCGTCTCAATTACCGTTTCAGGCCGCCTTACTCTTTTATTCTTATTAGACGGAATGCTCTTTTGGAGCTTCGTACCAATCCTGCAGGGAGTTTTGATGTGCGGCATTGTGGTTCTCTTCGGCCGCTGTCAAATGCCGACATCGAAAGCACTGGACCTGTTTTTCATGGGTCATGGCCCATGGCTGGTGTGGTTGGTTTCTATCGCAGCAACCTGTCTGTTTTTCCCGGTGAAGCAGTTCTACCTTTGGCCCGTTCAATGGGGATGGGTATTGCCAATTAGTCTGCTCGGCGCGTCGCTTTGGTCGAGTGTTACAACTTTCGCGTTCCTGAGAGGAGCGTTAGAACTTTCGAAGCTGCGCGCGAGTGCGCTCCTCTTGCTTTATACGCTTTTGTTTTGGGGCATATTCATTTCTTCGTTAGTAGTGACTGAAAGCATCCCGCTTCATCGCATTACGTCATTATCATGATTCGAATCGCATCTGGAATTCTAGTGATAATCGGCTTGGTAGGGGGGACATTCATCGGTGATGCACCGAATACACCGGTTGTGAGACGCGGCGGTTATGATGTTGTCGAAGCGGATTTTCACGTACACAGCTTCATGGCGGATGGCATGCTCTCTCCCTTCGGCCTGGTTTCTCTTGCTCGTCATCAAGGGCTGCACGCCTTTGCAATTACGGACCACAATCGGCTCTTCGCGGCCAAGGCTGGTCGGTGGTATTCCCGCCTCGTTGGTGGGCCGACAGTTCTTGTTGGCGAAGAGGTTACAGCACCGGGTTTTCATCTGCTCGGCGTCGGAATAGGCAAGCACGTCACGTGGAGACAATCGGCCGCGGAGGTTATCGAGGACATTCATCGCCAAGGCGGTGTCGCCATCGCCGCCCATCCGACAAAAAGATATTGGGTGGCATTTGACGACAATATAGTTCGGCAACTTGACGGCGCAGAGGTGGTGCATACAAACGCCTATGCCTCTAACGGAAAAGCAGAAGAGATGAGAAGTTTCTATCGACGAGCGGAGGAGAACGGCCGGCATCTCACGGCCTTCGGGTCCTCGGATTACCATTGGTTTAACTCGCTGGGCATTTGTCGGACGTACGTTTTTGTGCGCAACAACGATGAGGCTGGAATCCTCGAAGCACTGCGCGCTGGACGAACAGTTGTTTTCGATCGCGACCGAAATGCCTATGGAAATTCGGAATTAATCCGGCTACTCCAGGACGAACCAATCACGCGAGATGTCAGCGATTACGATTACAGAGGATCTGGGGTTGTTGATGTGATGACCCGGACGCTCGGGTGGCTTGGTTTAGTCGGTCTGGTCCTATTCGGAAGAAATACGGCCTTTGTTTCTCGATAGACCGCTGAGCTGTATCAGGCTCATACATTCTAAAGTTGCCGCCGCTTCTCTGCCCCCTTTTCCTTTGGTCCATAGATCGAAATCGTCTGCGGAATACGAGTGTCCGCGCGCCGCTGAATTATCAAAAATAATTGGCAATTTCTCATTTCTAATCGCGCGCACCAACGCTGAACGGCCCGATGTCTCGGTGTTGGGTCCAGGATGGTCCTACATTTGCTTGAGGCGGTACCAGGCTCTTCAATCAAACGAACGAAGCTAAGGAGAAACGATGGACGCCTTCGAGTTACTCAAAGCCGATCACAAAAAAGTTAACGAGCTTTTTGATCAATTGGAGGCTGCTACGGGCAAGGCCAAGCTGAATGTGTTCAATCAAATCAAGACCGAACTTGAGTTGCACACTTACATCGAAGAAAAGATTTTTTATCCAGCTCTGGAGAAGCCCGAGGAAACGCACGATTTAACTTTAGAGGCCTATGAAGAGCATAAGATGGTTAAAACGCTGCTAACGAAATTGAGCGGAGCCAGGACCGCGGACGATGAATGGCAGGCGCAGGCTAAGGTGTTGCGAGAAAACGTCGAGCACCATGTTGACGAAGAGGAAAACGAACTCTTCGATAAGGCTGATGATGCGTTGAGTGACGAAGAGATCGAAGCGTTGGGACAACAAATGGAAGCTGAGAAGGCGCGTCAGCAAGGGCGCCCGGCAAAAAAGAGCACTACGAAGAAAAAGGGCATTGTTTCTCGCATAGCCGAATTCGTCGGACTTGGATCGAGTTCGAGTGGTAAGAAAGCCGCACCCGCGAAAAAAGCAGCGGCAAAAAAGGGATCGGCAAAAAAAGGAGGAAAAAAGAAGAGCTCAACTAAGAAAGGCGGTAGTAAGAAAGCTGCGTCCGCTACTAAGCGAGCTTCCAAATCATCAGCGTCAAAACCGTCGTCACGGTCTAAGAAATCGGCAACGAAGAAGAGGCGACGATCATAAATTGAGGTGAGCCTCCCGATATGTGGAAATATATTTTGGCCTCGATTCTGTTAGTAATCGGGGTTCTCGAGATAGTCCTGGCGCTCCACGGAGGTCTACGTGAAGCGCTGATGAAGACCAGTCCCGTACGTTTAAAGGAAGCTGAATCATCGGCGTTTTTGTTAGCTGGAATCCCCGCGTTAGTGATGGGAATTGGGA
>JBIOUJ010000004.1:0-44322 GCA_044867025.1 Pyrinomonadaceae bacterium
ACCGCAGAGGCGCAGAGGGACGCAGAGTTACGCAGAGAAATACCTTAAGTTCGAGACCGCCCCCTCAACCGCGAGCGCTGCTGCGTAGTCCTCGCCAACATGAATATCACACATGGACCATCGCGACGCATCATCGCCTTCGACACGCAACAGCTCTGCCTTCACACCTGGACCAAGCGTCACGTCAAACCCGTCGAGCGCCTGCGAAAGCCCCCGCCCCGTAGCTTTGATAAACGCCTCCTTACGCGTCCAGCACCTGAAAAACGCCGCGACCTGCTCTTCTTTCGCCAGCGTATTGAACACGTCGACTTCACAACGCGAAAAGAAGCGCCGCGCGATCTCTTCAGTCGCAAAGTCTGCGCGGATGTGTTCGACGTCGACTCCGACAGCGCGCTCCTCAGTTATCGCCAACAGCCCAACGTTATTCGAATGCGACATATTGAAGCGCACCTTAGTGTCTTTGTGTTCGCCATTCAATGACGGCTTGCCATAAACGCCATAACAAAACTCCAGCACCTGCGGCTGCGACTGCAAATACCGCCCGAGCACGTCGCGCAAAAAGCCACGGCCCACGATAAACGCCCTCCGGTGCCGCTCAAAGTAAAACCGGCTCGCGCGCTGAAGTTCATCCGCATCAAGCGTGGTGCGAAACCGCTTCACCACGTCGTCTTGCTGTTCGAGGTCCACGCGCCACACATGGACCTCACCGCTTGGAAGCGACAAGGCACCCGAGGGCCGCGACCACGTTGAAGAATTGGACCTCAATACATTCATTCTTTCGTGTCTTTTTACGCGCCGTCAAATCTGCGGCACAAAAAGATAACTTTTATGTGTATAGTGCCCATATTAGAATCGGCCCAGCCGTTGTACTGTACGTTTATCTCAGGTCAGTTCCAATCTCCCTGTTCAATCCCCCGATTCTATGCGAGAGTCTGCACGATCGATCTGCCTCGGGAGGGGGCCTGTAAATGTCTCAAATTTCCTTCTGCCTTGTCCGCATAACTATGTGCGGACTCTTTCTTTTTGCTGCAATGATGACAGCACACGCGCAGTTCAGAGCCGGTGTTCAGGGAACGATATCCGACGTGAATGGTGCGCTCGTACCCGACGCCAGGGTCATACTTAAAGATACCGAAACAGGAAAAACTCAGGAAACGACGACTAGCGGTGAAGGGTTTTACCGCATTCTTGGCTTGGCGCCTGGCAAATACGAACTGACTGTCGAGAAGACGGGTTACAAGAAGAGCTTCTCAGAGAACGTGAGCGTCGTCGCAGAGATTATTCAGGGCGTCGACGTCATTCTCGAGACAGGCGAGGTCACTGCGACAGTTACGGTCACAGACGAAGCCGCCTCACAACTCGAAACCGAGAACGCGAATGTCAACAAAGGCATAACGACTGCCGAGGTTAAGCGGCTGCCGCAAGCAGGTCGCGATCCTTACGAGCTGGCTCGGCTCACACCAGGCGTATTCGGTGACGCAGGACGAAGTCCGAATGGAAACTCCTCTGGTCTGCCGAATTCTCCCGGGCCAGGCGGCTCGAGCGAATCGATTTTTCAAACCGAGAATCAGGTACAGATCACCGCGAACGGTCAACGCATTTCGGCTAACAATTTTCAGATCGACGGTGTGAGCGTCAACAGTCTCAGTCACGGTGGCGCCGCCGTGGTAACACCGAACCAGGAATCGGTAAAAGAGATCCAGGTCTCGTCGACAAGCTATTCTGCGGAGGATGGTAGAAACTCAGGCGCGCAAATCAAAGTCGTCTCGCAAAACGGTACTAACGACTTTCATGGCAGTGCGTTTCTCAAATACAACAGTCCAAAGCTCAACGCTTTTAATAAGTATCCAAACGACTTTGGACGCGGACGTGTCGAAAGGGTAGAACGTTTCTTTCGTCAATTTGGCGGCAGCATAGGCGGTCCACTGTATTTGCCGCGCTTCGGTGAAGGTGGTCCAGCGGTTTACAGTGGCAAGAACCGGCTGTTCTTCTTTCTCTCTTACGAAGCGCTGCGGGAAAATACAACGGCACTCTCAACTGGTTACGTCGAGACGCCACAGTTCCGCCAGGCCGTTATCGCCGCGCGTCCGGGCGGAACCACTGCCGCAGTCTTTGGCAGTTCCGGCATCCTGCCACGTACTGCCGGCGTCCTCACGCCTCTTTGTTCCGACGTACAGACTAGTTTCCCTTGTCAGCCTGTTGCGGGCGGTCTCGACATCGGATCGATCAGTGGCGCGCTGGGCCAATATCAGACTTTCTCAAACCTTGGCGGCGGCGGTCTAGACGGCATACCTGATATTCAGAGAGTCATCATCGCTCAGCCAACTAATAACCGGCCCAAACAGTACAATGCGCGGTTCGATTTTCTTCCAACCTCGAACAATCAGTTAACGTTCAGCACGTATCTCACCAGGGGCTTCACTCTGGCCGGCGATACGGGAGGTGCGGCACGCCAGCAAGCTGACCTCACAAAGACGCCACACAACACGGCGTACGCGGCGTTATATAACAGCACGATATCCTCGACGTTGCTAAACGAAGCGCGCTTCAACTTCACCAAGTTTGCTTTCAACGAACTCGAATCTTCCGCTGATACAAACTTCGGCATCCCGCGAATCGAAGTCGAGGGCATGTTTCGCGATAGCAGTCGAATTCGCTTTGGCGCTCCGCAGGCCGAAACAACTCCCGGAGACTTCTCGGAAAAGACTTTTGAATTCCGCGACGTCGTCAGCAACGTCCGTGGAAATCACGGTCTGAAATTCGGCGGCGAGTATCGTCGCGAGCATAATGACAACAATCTAAATGGCGGTTCGCGTCCTTTGTACAGCTTTGTTGGTCTCTTCAACCTTGCCAACGACGCGCCGATCTTCTACCAGATCAACGCCGATCCAGAGACAGGTGGAATTGCGAACGCAGAGCGCCATTTTCGGTCCGGCAGTTACGGTCTCTTCTTTCAGGACGACTGGAAAGTACGGCCGAATCTCACGCTGAACATGGGTTTGCGCTATGAGTACTTCGGTGTGCTCAAGGAGCTGAACAATCAGGTCTCGAATTTTGTATTTGGACCAGGCGGAGGTTTGGCCGGATCGAGAGTTGAACCTACCAGCCAGCTATACAATCCGGATCGAAACAACTTCGCACCGCGTATCGGTTTTGCCTACAGTCCGAAACGTTTTGATCTTCAGGAAAAGCTGGTGATTCGCGGTGGGTTCGGTATCGCTTATAACCGTATACCGGAGATCGTCTTTTCAAACACGCGCGGTAATCCGCCGTTCTTCGCACGCTATCAGATCTGTTGTGGAACGGCGGCGACAGACTTCGGCTCACCTTTCGCCGGCGGACAGATTCAGTATTCGCTCGGTAGCAGCAGTTCGCCTTTTAGTTATCCCGCGAATCCTGCGCTGGCCGTCGGTATCGATCCCGCAACGGGCGCTCCTCCGGATCGAACGGTCGAAGTATACGGCGCGCTTCCGGATACACGGACGGCTTATGTTTACTACTATTCATTCGAAACACAGTACGCAATGCCGTTCAACCTCACTGCGACGGTCGGATACCAGGGAAGTTCAAGTCACAAACTGATTCGGCTGGTGAATCAACGATTTGTTCAATCGATGATTCCTGACGACTACTTTGCGTTCGCAGTGTTCATCCCGACACCAGACGTGAACTCAAACTACAATGCGATGAACGCACGACTGACACGTCGCTTTAGTCGCGGATTCCAGTTTGACGTTTTGTATCGCTGGGCCAAGAGTATCGATACCTTATCCAACGAAGGACCCGGCGCCGAGACTAATCAAACGTTTCCACAGGACTTGAGTCAGGAGCGTGGTCCATCCGACTTCGACGTCAGACACAATTTCAATGTTTCCGGTCTGTGGGATCTTCCCTTCTTCCGCGGCCGCAAAGACGTGGCCGGCAAGATACTCGGCGGCTGGCAGCTCGACGGCATACTGACCTATCACACGGGTTTCCCATGGACGCCCCACGCCGGAGCGTGTACACGCACTGCGAATTCAAATGATTTCGTCTGTCCGGCGCGTCCGACGCTGTATTTCGGTGGTAATCTCGAAGATACAGATAACGAAGCGTTCATCAGGCCCGGCGGAAATTTTCCTGGTGGTGGAAACCTTTACTTCGGCACCACCAATCCGGATCTTCGGCTTCCGCCAGGGATTGGTCGCAACTCTTTCCGTGGTCCAAGATATTTTGCCGTAGACTTCAGCCTGGGTAAGCGAACTGGTCTGCCGTCGTTTCTTGGAGAGGGTGCCTTTCTGGAGGTCAAGGCAAACTTCTTCAATGCATTTAACAATTTGAATCTCGCTCCGTTTGAGTTCTTTGCGCCGGATATTAACAGTAATGACTTCGGGCGCGCGCAGAGTGCACTTGCGGGCAGGGTTGTTGAGTTCCAGGCGAGGTTCAACTTCTAGATCACAAATCACACAGATGAGACGGTTTAGTCTGATCCTGTTAACGATCGTCTGCGTGTTGCTGGCGGCGATAGCTCCGGTACGATCTCAGCGAGCGAGAGACGTCGAACAAAGAGTTAATGCCCTGCTTGCGCAGATGACTCTCGAGGAGAAACTCGGCCAGCTCCAGCAACTCGACGGCGAAGGCAACGGAAACTTTCGTCCTGAACACCTCGAACTGATTCGCAAGGGACTGCTCGGATCGACGCTCAACGTTCGTGGCGCGAAAAACACGAACCACGTGCAGCGTGTCGCGATGAATGAATCGCGGTTGAAGATCCCGGTGTTGTTTGGCTTCGACGTGATTCATGGTTATCGGACCATCTTCCCGATCCCGCTTGCTGAAGCGAGCAGTTGGGATCCTTCGCTCGCCGAGCGTTCCGCTGCTGTTGCCGCGCAGGAAGCGAACAATGTCGGACTGCGGTGGACGTTCGCGCCGATGGTCGATATCGCACGCGAGCCGCGCTGGGGACGAATCACCGAAGGCGCGGGTGAAGATCCGTTTCTCGGTGCGGCGTTCGCGCGCGCACGTGTGCGTGGATTTCAGGGTGAGGATTACGGTGCGCCGGATAAAGTGCTCGCGTGTGCGAAACACTATGTCGCGTATGGCGCTGCTGAAGGTGGTCGCGATTACAACACGACCGATCTCTCCGAAAACACTCTGCGCGAGATCTACTTTCCGCCTTTCAAAGCAGCCGTGGATGCGGGTGTCGGAACTCTGATGAGTGCCTTCAACGCGATCAACGGTGTTCCTGCAAGTGCGAATGCGTTCACGCTTACGAAAGTGCTTCGAGATGAATGGAAGTTTGATGGCTTTGTCGTGAGTGACTACACCTCCGTGAAAGAGCTGATCAACCACGGCATCGCGGCGAATGAAGAAGAAGCGGCAGCCGCAGCGCTCAATGCCGGAGTAGAGATGGAGATGGTCAGCCGCAGCTATAACACGTTTGGTCCAAAGCTGCTGCAGCAAAACAAAGTGTCGATGGCGAGGATCGACGAGGCCGTGCGACGAATTTTGCGGATTAAATTTCGTCTTGGTCTTTTCGATCGTCCGTACGCCGACGAGGCGCGCGAACCTAATGCGTTGTTGCGGCCTGAGAGTATTCGACTGGCTCGAGAGATAGCCGGGCGCTCGATGGTCCTGCTGAAGAACGATCGCGAAACGTTGCCGCTGAGTAAAAGTGTTGGATCGATCGCGGTGATTGGGCCGCTGGCAGATGACCGTCGTGCGCCGCTGGGCTGGTGGGCCGGCGATGGTAAAGAAGAAAACACGATCACGCCGCTCGCTGGGATAAAAGCAAAGGTGTCGGCGCAAACAAAGGTCGGATATGCGAAAGGTTGTGATGTCAAAGACGACTCCACGGCCGGTTTTCAGGAAGCGGTCAATCTCGCTAAACAATCTGACGTTGCGATTCTTTTCATCGGCGAAATCGCAGAGATGGTCGGCGAAGCGGCTTCGCGCAGCTCGCTCGATCTACCTGGACGTCAGCTCGAGCTCGTGCAAGCAATTCATGCGACAGGCAAGCCGACTGTGGTTGTGCTGGTAAATGGACGACCGTTGTCGATCGGGTGGGTCGTCAACAATGTTCCGGCAATACTCGAATCGTGGATGGGTGGCAGCCAGTCAGGCAATGCCATTGCCGACATTCTCTTTGGCGATGTGAATCCGAGCGCTAAGTTGCCGGTCACATTTCCGCGAAGTGTCGGACAGGTGCCGATGTACTACAACTACATGAACACCGGCCGTCCGCCTGAGGCTGAAAATAGATACACCTCAAAATATTTCGACATGCCGTGGACTCCACTCTTTCCGTTTGGCTACGGATTGAGTTACACGAAATTCAAGATCACAAACCTGCAACTGAGTGCCCCACGGATTGATGCAAATGGAAAGCTGACCGTGAGTGTTGAAGTTGAGAACGCCGGCGCGAGAGCGGGTGATGAGGTGGTCCAACTCTACATACGCGATCCGGTCGCGTCGATGACGCGCCCCGTCAAGGAGCTGAAAGGTTTTCAGCGCGTGACGTTGCAGCCTGGGCAAAAGCGGCGCGTGGAGTTTGTGCTGGATCGTGAGCATCTGGGGTTTTGGAATCGAGAGATGCGTTATGTGGTCGAGCCTGGGGAGTTTCGAGTGATGGTGGGATCGAGTTCGGCAGATGTGATTGAGGCTAAGTTCGAAGTCGCAGGTTGAGATGCTACGGATCGTCCAACCACTTCTTCTCACGCTCCTGCTCGTCTGTTTCACCAGTGCCGGCGCTCAAACTCACGAAGCATTTCTCGACGATCTCCAGAAACGTTCATTTCAATACTTCTGGGAACAGGGTGATCCGCAAACAGGTCTCGTGCCTGATCGCGCGCGCATGGATGGATCACCTCTGCCTGCAAGTCATCAGAACGTCGCGAGCATTGCTGCTACGGGGTTTGGTTTAACTGGGCTCTGCATCGCAGTCAGTCGCAACTGGATCGAGAAGCAGCAGGCGCTCGAGCGCGCACGCAACACACTTCGATTCTTTGATACGCGGGCCTTTCAGCGGCGCGGCTGGTTCTATCACTGGCTGGATTCGAAAACCGGTGAGCGTCGTTGGAACAGCGAAGTCTCGTCGATCGACACAGCGCTGTTGGTTGCGGGCGTTCTTACGGTGAGGCAGTGCTTTCGTGAGGATGTGGAAATCGTCAGGCTCGCCGATAGGATCTACCGGCGCGTCAATTTTCGCTGGATGCTCAACGGCCATCCGCGTCTGTTATCACATGGTTGGAAACCCGAGACTGGATTCCTGCGCCCGCGCTGGGACACATACAGCGAAGAGACGATCCTTTACCTGCTTGCAATCGGATCGCCCACTTATCCTATCTCGGCATCGTCCTGGCATGCTTTGTGGCGCGATCGTTATCGTTACGAAGGTCACACGTATTTCACGACGATCGGCGTGCCTTTATTCATGCACCAGTACTCGCATGCCTGGATCGACTACCGCAACCGGCGCGAAACCACTGGCGACCGCATCGACTATTTTCAAAACTCGATCGCAGCCACGCTCGCGCACCGCGCCTTCTGCATCAACCTTCGACATGACTTCCTTCATTTTGGACCAGACGTCTGGGGAATCACTGCATCCGACAGTGCGAAAGGTTATCTCGCGTGGGGTGGTCCACCGCGCGATCCGGACATCGATGGAACGATCGTGCCCTCTGCCGCTGGTGGTTCGCTAATGTTCACACCCGAGCTCTCCACACGCGCCTTATGGACCATGCACGAGAAATACAGCGCAAAGATTTATGGCAAGTACGGCTTCATGGACGCCTTCAACCCCAAGACCGGTTGGATCGACACAGACGTCATCGGCATTAACGTCGGAATAATCCTACTCAGCGCCGAAAACATGCGCACCCAAAACATATGGCGCTGGTTCATGCAAAACCGCGAGATCCCATTAGCCCTCCAGCGCGTGGGCCTCGTAAAATACAACCCTTCAGTTAGGAGGCCATATGCCCAAGATCAAAGTAAACGACATCACGATGAACTACGATCAGCAGGGTTCAGGTGAGCCGCTGGTCCTGATTCCTTACCTCGCGGCCGATTCGGCTTGTTATGCGTTTCAGGTTGCGGAGTATGCGAAACACTTTACGTGTATCTCTGTCGACCCGCGGGGCGCCGGTGAGACTGACAAACCCGAGGGCACCTATTCCATCGAGCTGTTCGCCGACGACGTCGGCGGTTTTATGACAGCACTGGGTATAGAGCGGGCACACGTCTCTGGCTTATCGCTGGGAGCGGCTGTCGGACTCTGGCTCGCGGCGAAATATCCGGAAAAGGTCAAGTCGTTGTCGGTCCATAGCGGTTGGACCAAGACGGACTCGTATATGAAAACCGTGGTGGAAAGCTGGCAGGTGCTCGCGAGGGCGCTCGGAAGCGTCCCCGAAATGATCATCCAGGGTATTTTCCCATGGTGCTTCACGCCGGTTTTTTATGTCGGTAATTCAGAGTACATCCAAACGCTGGCCGGATTTGTGCGCAGCCGCCCGGAACAGCCGGTGGATGCCTTTATCCGCCAGTCGGATGCGGTGCTGGCCCATGACGTTGAGTCTCGACTCCGCGACGTCAACGTCCCCACCCAGATCACGATTGGCGCGGACGACATGATTAGCGCGCGCTTCGCCGCTCCGCTGAAGGAGAACATTCAAGGCTCGGAACTCATCGTCTTCGAAAATTGCTCCCATGCACCGATCTACGAGAAGGTGGAAGAGTTCAACCAAAAGACCCTTGAGTTTCTCCAGCGCCACTCAGGTCGGGCACTTCAAGCCGGCGGCAATTGAGGAGGTAATTAGCCACAAACAAGCACATATGAATTCGGTTGCTCACGCTTGACACATTGAGACTTCCGCAGATAATTAAGCAATGAAGAAACCTCGAACCAGATCAAACGGAACGAAGCTTGAGCGCCCTCCCCGCGCCAAGCTAACCGAAGAAGAAGTTTTGAAACGTATGAAGGAGTTCGATAAACGAAAGGAGCGGTTCCTTGCCACTGCTCGAACGGGTAAGAGTTGAAGTCTATATTCCAGATCCCTCACAGCTAAAGTACGAAAAACTGTTGCTGTCACCTCGCTATTTAGCCGAAAGACCTTCAAGTTATTTTGCTCCTTTTGTGCCTTTTTGTGGCTCAATCGCGGGTGAATAACATAGAAGTCGCGAAAGGAGCTGCAATGAAGCTTTTGATTCTCGGTGGAACGAGGTTTCTTGGGCGCCACTTGGTGAGGGCGGCGCTCGCGCGTAATCACGAGGTCACACTCTTCAATCGCGGCACATATGACTCTGCGAACGACGTCGAGATGATTCGCGGAGATCGACACACGGATCTCGCCAAACTTCACGGTCGCCGGTGGCATGCAGTTGTAGATACCTCCGGGATGCTGCCGCGTGCTGTCAAAGCCGCGGCTGAGGCGTTGTGTGACTCAGTGGACCATTACACGTTTATTTCAACGCAAAACGTTTATGCAGATGTCAGTAGTCTCGGCGTCAGTGAGAGTGCTCCGTTAAGAACGTTGACGAGCGAAGAACTGGACGAGGCATACGCGATCGACACTTCAGGCGAACCCGCTTACGGAAAACTCTACGGCGGATTGAAAGCGCTTTGCGAGCAGGCTGCGAAATCAGTGATGCCGGACCGTGTGCTAACAATCCGACCCGGCTTGATCGTCGGTCCGGATGATTACACCGATCGGTTTACGTATTGGGTCGTGCGTGTTGCGCGCGGCGGCGAAGTATTAACTCCCGGCCGTCCCGATACTTTTGTGCAGTTCATCGATGTACGCGATCTGGCGGATTGGACGTTGAGCATGATCGAACGCAACGAAACAGGCGACTATAATGCTCATGGTCTGCCGGGCCGCTTGACGATGGGCGATGTCCTCGACGAATGTAAGTCGATCAGCGGTAGCGACGCCTCTTTTACCTGGGCCGGCGAGGAATTCCTGTTGCGCGAGAATGTCGCGCCGTGGTCTGACATGCCGCTCTGGCTCCCCGAGGAAGCTGCACCACACTTGAAAGGCTTCATGTTTATTAACTGCGAGAAAGCAGTTCGCGCTGGTCTCAGCTTTCGTCCACTAAACGACACGATCGCGACAACACTCGCGTGGTACCAAGCGAATCCGCGCAACGAATTAAAAGCAGGTCTTACGCCGGACAGAGAACAATCCCTGCTAGGAAAGTTGCACTCGACCAGATAGAATCTCAGCTCCTAAAACCGAAAACCCGCCACGGAGCAAACGTATGAAGCAGAGAACCTTTTGGACCTTGATCTTTGCCCTTCTTGCCGTCTGTCTCATCAGTCAGTTCCCTGCCAGCGAACGTGTCTATTCGCAAGGTCGCGGCGGCGCGCTTACGCCTGACGCCATCGCAAAGCGAAACGCAGTCGAGAATGAACTGCATTCGATCGCAATCGTCGAACGCAAGCTGATGATTCCGATGCGAGACGGTAAAAGAATCGCGACAGACGTCTACCGCCCGAAAGACACTTCGAAGAAGTACCCGACGATCTTCGTGCGCACGCCTTACAACTTCAACTTCTGGGACGTTCGCAACGGCGTGCCGCGCGATCTTTCAAACGAGCTCGAAGCGGTCAAGCGCGGCTATGCGTTTGTCTGGATGAATGAGCGTGGCCGGTTCTTTTCCGAGGGTAACTACGACATTCTTGGACCACCGCTCACCGACGGCGAAGACGAGTTGTCATGGATCTCGAAACAACCATGGTCCAACGGCAAGGTCGGCACCATCGGTTGCTCCTCGACGGCGGAATGGCAGTTGGCGGTGGCTGCCCAGGGTCATCCTGCGTTTACGACCATGATCCCGCAAGGCTTTGGCGCGGGCGTCGGGCGTGTCGCTCCGTACTTTGAACAAGGCAACTGGTATCGTGGCGGTGCGGTCCAGATGTTGTTCATCGCCTGGCTCTACAGCCAGCAGAACCAGGTCCGTCCAATGTTTCCGCCAAGCACAACTCAGGAAGAGTTGATTCGCGCCTCGCGCGCGTTCGATCTCGCGCCGCAGTTACCGTCAGTTGATTGGTCGAAAGCGCTGCGTCACCTTCCAGTGAAAGACATCATGGAAGCCGCGGGTGGACCACATGGCATCTTCGCGGATCGCATGCCGGTCGACACGGGCGGCGCGATGATCCAGCGAGAGCCAAACGATCCGGCGTGGTACAAAGGCGGCTTGTGGCACGACAACATGAAGATCAACATTCCGGGTTTCTGGTTTATGTCCTGGTATGACGTGTCGATTGGTCCAAACCTCGCCGCTTACAATCACGTGAGGAAGACGGCTTCACCGGAGGTCGCGAACCAGCAGTACGCCGTCATCGCACCGACGCTCCACTGCGCCTACAAACGTGCAACGGAAAACACGATCGTCGGCGAACTCAGCGTGGGTGATGCGCGCCTGAACTATGACGAACTGACCTACGCCTGGTTCGATCACTTCCTCAAAGGCGAGAACAACGGAATTCTCGAGAAGATGCCGCGCGTGCGTTACTACACGATGGGCATCAACAAGTGGCAGTCGTCAGACACGTGGCCGCCGCGCGGTGCGCAGTCGATGAGCTTCTTCCTTTCGAGTGGTGGCAAAGCAAACACGATGAACGGCGATGGCGTGCTGACGGCTGCGGCGCCGGCAAGCGATAACCCCGACAGGTTTGAATACGATCCGATGAATCCTGTCCCATCGCTCGGCGGAAACGTCTGTTGTACTGGAAACGCAATCTCAGCAGGCGCGTTCGACCAGCGCAAAAATGAAACGCGACCCGATATACTCGTCTACACCACTGAGCCGCTGAAAGAGGGCATGGAAGTCAGTGGTCCAATTGAAGTCTCACTCTACGTGTCGAGCGATGCGAAAGACACGGATTTCACAGTGAAGCTGATCGACGTTTATCCGGACGGTCGCGCATTCAACCTCGACGAGACGATTCAGCGGATGCGCTATCGCGATGGCTACGACAAACCGGACGTGTGGATGCAGTCTGGCAAGGTTTATAAAGTGACCTTGCAACCGATGACCACGAGCAACTACTTTGCGCCCGGTCACCGCATTCGCATCGAAGTGTCGAGCAGCAACTTCCCGCGCTTCGATCGCAACTTGAACACCGGCGGACGCAATTACGACGAAGCGAAAGGCGTCGTCGCGCGCAACGCCGTGCATCATTCGCGGCAGTACCCGTCAGAGATCAAGCTCACCGTAGTGAGGAATACGATCTCGCAGCGATAGACCATTTGGGACAGGATTTACAAGATTTTTCAGGATTCACAGGATTCATATCTTGTTAATCCTGTCTAATCGTGTAAATCCTGTAAACATATATGCGTTTGCTAATAAAGCTCTCGTCCTCTGTCGCTATAGCCGCACTCGGTATCGTTCCGCTTTACGCCTCACAACTATCACGCGCGATCTTCGATGAAGTTGCCGCAGAAGCCGGGCTTAACTTTCGTCATTACAACGGCATGACCGGGAAGTTTTATCTGCCCGAAATCATGGGCGCGGGCGCGGCGTTGTTCGACTATGACAATGATGGTGATCTCGACGTCTTCCTCGTGCAGGGTGCTGCCTTTGAGCCTGTTAGCAATCCTCCAGCCGGCGGCAGACTCTTTCGAAACGATCTAGAGAAGCAAAAGCTGCGGTTCACTGACGTAACTGAAAAGAGTCGCATTCTTGCGAATCGATATGGGATGGGCGCGGCTGTCGGGGATATCAATAACGATGGCTGGCCCGATCTGTATCTCACCAATCTCGGTTCGAACCAGATGTACCTCAACAAAGGCGACGGTACGTTTGAAGATGTGACGAAGAGTACAGGGACCGACGACCCGCGTTGGAGCACCGCCGCGAGTTTTTTTGACTACGATCGCGATGGTTGGCTCGATCTGATGGTCGTGAACTACGCTGAGTTCTCCGTGACGAACAGTCCGAACTGTTATGCACCGACAAGCGCCAGAGACTATTGCACGCCGCGTGTTTTCCGTGCTCCCGGCAATCGTCTGTTTCATAACCGCCGTGATGGCACCTTTGAGGACGTGACTGTTGCAGCCGGTGTCGATAAAGAGTTCGGACACGGTTTGGGCGCCGTCGCAGCAGATTTCGACGATGATGGTTGGATCGATATCTACATCGCGAACGACGGCGATCCGAATCAGCTCTGGATCAACCAGAAGAACGGCACGTTTAAGAACGACGCCTTGCTGGCTGGCGCGGCGGTCAATCGGGATGGAAAAACAGAGGCGGGCATGGGTGTGGATGCGGGCGACTTTGACGCCAGCGGAACCGACGATATCTTTGTGACGCACCTGATGGAAGAGACGAACACTCTCTTCACAAACGTTGGCGCCGCGGTTTTTGAAGATCGCACGCGTGAAGCGGGTTTGGGAATGCCTGGGCGTCGCTTTACCGGTTTCGGCACGTTGTTCTTTGATTATGACAACGACGGTTGGCTTGATCTGCTAGTGGTGAACGGAGCCGTGCAACTTTTGCCGGAGTTGATACGAAAGGGCGATCCGTTTCCGCTGGGCCAGCCGAACCAGCTCTTTCGCAACACCGGAAACGGACGCTTTGTCGAAGTCGTTGAGCAGGCAGGTCCGAGTTTTCAGTTGCTGGAAGTGAGTCGAGGCGCGGCGTTCGGCGATGTCGATAACGATGGTGATACGGACGTGCTCGTCACTAACAACAACGGGCCGGCTAGACTACTTCTGAATCAACTCGGCAGTCGCAATCACTGGCTCGGTTTGCGAATCGTCGGTAAGAACGGTCGAGACATGCTCGGTGCTCGTGTAGATGTAGTGATTCGTAAAAACCAGATTCTGCGGCGACGCGTGCGAGCGGATGGCAGCTACCTATCCGCGAATGATCCGCGGGTGCTGGTGGGTCTTGGAAATACGACGCAGGTGGAAGCAGTTCGAGTACGCTGGCCAGATGGCAATCTCACGGAATTCAAAGCGCCGCCGCTGGACCGCTACACCACTATTAAGCAATGAAACTAGCTTTGTGCTTCTTCTGTCTTCTCTGTGTCTCTGTGATCTGTACGGCACAGACAATAACCTGGCCTGATCTCTCACAGTTGGAACCCGACGTCCGCGACCAGATCAAATCGCAGCAAGACATCCTCATCTCGACCATTAAAGACACGCAATCAACTACGACAAAACTCAGCGCCGCCTACGGCGCGATGGGCGAAATCTATCACGCCTATTCACTAACCGCTCCGGCGCGAGAGTGCTACCTGAACGCCAACACGCTCGCGCCTAAAGATTTTCGCTGGATCTACCTCCTCGCAAAACTCGATCAGCTCGAAGGCCTAGTTGAAGATGCGATTCGTCGTTACCGCACTGTTACATCGCTTCAACCAGAGCTTGTAGCCGCCTTCGTCAACCTCGGAAACATTTATCTCGAATTAGATCGTTTAGAAGACGCACGTTCAGACTACGCTACGGCTCTTCAGAAGGACGCAAACAGTCCCGCCGCGCACTACGGCCTCGGACAGGTTGCGCTGTCACAACGCAAATACGCAGAGGCAGTGGACCACTTCGAAAAAGCCCTCACGCTGGCGCCTGACGCAAATCGCATCCATTACGCACTCGCGATGGCCTATCGCGGTCTACGCAACGCAGAAAAGGCGAAGCTGCACCTGGCCCAACAGGGCCCCGTCGGCGTCCGCGTTGCAGATCCGCTGATGGATAAACTCGTGCAGTTGGTCGAGGGCGCTCGAGTCCACTTGATTCGCGGTAAGTTGGCGCTCGAAGCAAAACGGTATGAAGAAGCAGCCGCCGAGTTTCGCAAAGCCATTGAGGCGCGGCCCGACAGTGTTCCAGCTCACGTCAACCTCGGCGCGGCGTTGACTCAATTACGAGATCTAAAAGGCGCCGCCGAGGAGTTCAGCAAAGCGGTGGCGCTCGATCCAAATAACGCCAACGCGCATTACAATCTCGCTGTTTTATTGGCGAACGAAAAGCAGCACCAGCAGGCGATCGTGCACCTGCAAGCAGTCTCGAGAATCAACCCAACCGACGTCGGCGCGCAGGTCTTTCTGGCCCAGCAACTCTTGCACGCTAAACGCCCTGACGAAGCGCTCAAACTTGCGCAATCGCTCTATTCAACGACGCGTTTGTTACAACACGGAGCACTCGTAGGATCTGCACTGGCAGAACTCGGGCGTTGTGCCGAAGCTGCGGACTGGCAGCGCAAACTGATTGCGAGGGCGGTCGAGGAACACAACGACGAGCTTCAAGTGAAACTGACGACAGATCTACAACGATATGAGTCATGCCGGCATTAGCCACAAAAAGGCACAAGTAACGCCGGTTGAACTTAGCGGATTTCAGTATCGTAGTGGTTGAAGGAGGCAACTCAGGATGTACTGTTCGACTTGCGGCGTGGCTGTCACTAAGGGTTTGAGCTACTGCAATCATTGTGGGGCAAAAGTGAACCGCAGCGACGGCGTTCACGATTCGCCAGAGGTCAGGCCCGAGATGCTCGTCGCGGCGATGGTCGGAACCTTCGTCTTCGGCCTGATAGCGATCACGATTCTGGCAGGAGTCATGAAGAACGCGCTTGATTTACCGATGGGGATAGTGCTCGCGTTGGGGCTGGTATTTCCCTTTTTCTTGATGCTCCTACTCGAAGGAGTGTTCATTCGATTGCTGTTGCGTCGTCGTCACGTGACCGATACTCACCGTCCAACACTCGCCGAAGGACCGGCCACGAATGAACTTGACGGTGCAGAGGCGCGAGTTCTGCCTGAAGCCAGAGCGAGCGTAACTGAACACACCACCCGCGCCTTCGACCCCGTCTATCGCGATCGCAAGTAGGCATAAAGCTGAAACAATTCCGGCGCTCGGTCAGTATTTAGCCCTATGACAACCCCAGAGACACTGACCTCCCGCAAATTAAGACTGTGGCCCGGCATTATCATTGTTGCACTGCTGTTTATCTCGCGATTCGGAGTGAAGGCAGTCATACCCGGAATCGAAGGCTTTGGAAAAGGCATGATGGGCTCATTCGGGTTCGTCATCATCTTTCTCTTGTGGTGGACCTTCTTTAGTCGTGCAGCGTGGCTCGAGCGCTTGAGCGCGATCGGCCTCTTCGCAGTTGCAATCGGTGGAACATGGCTGCTGCGACACGAATCGATGTGGATTCTCTGGCTGGTCGGTTACGCAATCCCCTGGTTGTGCCTTGCCTTTATCACCTGGGCTGTAGCTACTCGTCGACTACCTGATCGAGTACGAAGGCTGACGATGGTCGCAACGATTTTACTCGCGTGCGGTGTGTGGCTGTTCGTGCGGCAAGACGGCATCGATGGCGACCACACTGCCAGCTTCGGATGGCGTTGGACTGCAAGCCCCGAAGAGCGTCTTCTGGCCCAAACCGCCGATCAACCTGTCGCCGCTCCAACCGCAGCGCCCACCGTCGCGGCTGCGCAGCCTGCAGCGTCACCTTCGGCCACGCCTGCGACTGCCGCTGCAAAGGAAGCGACTCCTGCCGCCCCCGCGAAAGCACAACCTGAATGGCCCGGGTTCCGTGGGCCACGTCGTGATGGTATCGTTCGTGGCGTACGAATCAAGACCGACTGGTCCGGTTCACCACCGGCACAAGTCTGGCGTCGTTCGGTTGGACCAGGGTGGTCGTCGTTCGCCGTCGCAGGCGATCTCATGTACACGCAGGAACAACGTGGTGAAGAGGAAGTCGTTGCGTGTTATAAAGCGAGCACAGGCGAGCCCGTTTGGTTACACCGCGACAAGGCGAGGTTTTTTGAATCGAACGCCGGCGCTGGTCCGCGCGGAACGCCGACGCTCAGCAATGGTCGCGTCTACACGTTTGGTGCAACGGGAATCCTGAACGTACTCGACGCTGGTACAGGCTCAGTCATCTGGACACGCAACCCCGCCGCGGAAACCAATACGAAAACTCCGTTCTGGGGATTTTCGAGTTCGCCGTTAGTGATCGGTGACACGGTGATCGTTGCAGCCTCGGGCAAGCTCGTTGCGTACGATGCTGCAAATGGAAAACAACGCTGGCTTGGCCCAAGTGCCGGTGGAAGCTACAGTTCACCGCAACTTGTAACGATCGGCGGCGTTCAGCAAGTACTGCTAATGAGTGATTCCGGACTCGTCAGCGTGAACCCGGCAGACGGCAAGCAGATCTGGAACCACCAGTGGGCAGGCAATTTCATGGTGCAGCCGGCACTCACGGCTGACGGTGATGTGTTAATAACAAGTCAGGAGAACGGTACGCGCAGCATCGGTGTAAAGCACGACTCCAACGGATGGACCGTTCAGGAAAAATGGACCTCGAACGGACTCAAACCTTACTTTAATGACTTCGTGGTACATAAGGGTTATGCTTACGGCTTCGACGGTCGCATCCTCGCGTGCATCGATTTGAAGGACGGTCAGCGCAAGTGGAAAGGCGGGCGCTACGGCAACGGCCAGCTCGTGCTGCTGCCCGATCAGGACTTGCTCCTGGTCGTATCTGAAGAAGGTGAACTGGTCCTGGTCGGCGCTACTCCCGATCAATTTACGGAGCTTGCGAAGGTGACGGGTATTCAGGGTAAGACGTGGAACCATCCGGCGTTGGTGGGCGATCTTCTACTGGTCCGCAACGCCGAAGAGATGGCTGCGTTTCGCCTCTCTCGATGAGCCGCAAAAAGGCACAAAAAGGACAACGTCTATTCGCGATCCTCATTCTGATGTTCGCGGTCGTGTTCTCATCCGCCTACGCACAAGCCCAGCAAGACGATAACAATGCAGCGTTGCGTGAAAAGGCGTTTAGTCTGCTCGAGTCTGTGGCTGGTCAGCTCAACACTTTACAGTCCGGAGAAAACCGAGCGCGCCTGGGCGCGAACATCGTAGATTCGCTTTGGAAGCACGATGAAAAACGCGCGCGAGCGCTGCTGCTGCTGGTCCAGGAAGACATAAACGCTGGACTGGAAGTCAAGAAAAAACTTGATCAGACAGACGAGCACACATTCATGGTCTTTTCCAAGTTGCGCATTGACACGGCTGAACGGGTCGCGAAGTATGACGGTGAGGCGGCGCTCGCATTTTTCCAGTCAACTGTGCCACGCTCCGACAAACCGCTGCCGGAATATCTTCTTTATAACGAACGAGAGCTTGAATTACGGCTGGCGAGGCAGGTAGCTGCCATCAATCCGGACGTCGCACTGAAGGTTGCGAGGAAGTCGTTGGACCAGGGCTTCTCCAGCGATGTTGTTGCGCTACTAACGCAACTCAACAACAAACACAAAGAACAAGCGCTGGTCCTGTATAAGGAGATCGTCCAGAAACTAAGAGATGTCGACTTCGTGTCGAATTGGGAAGCCCGCACCTTTATGGAAACGCTGGCTCAATCTTTCAAACCGCCCGCCGCAGACGCAGCAACATTTCGAGAACTTGTCGTGCTGCTTACTTCCAATGCCCTGGCACACGGATGTGCGAACAAGATGGACGAGTTAGATGAAAGGGTGGACTTTTGCCAATGGGTTACGGCACTCGTACCCAGAATGCAGACGTTTGATCCACGCGCCGCGAAGCTCAAGCACTGGACGCAAAATGACCAACCGGAAGAGCAGTCTGGATCTAATTTTATTTTGACTGAGAGCGTGCAAGATCTAACCTCGAAAGACACAACGCGCCGACAAATGATTGCTCAACGCGATTTTTATCAAAAACTGCGCACGCTTGACGACGGCACAGTTGCTGAAATCGAAACGCGCATTAATGCCATCGAAGACCCCGAACAGAGGTTTGAAGTGTTGATGGAATTATTTCGTCAATATGGTGGTAATAATCAAAAGGCTGCTTTGAAGTTGCTCAGTCAAGCAAGTGACATTATTGCCAGGATGAAACCCGGCCAGCCGCAGGCTCGAGCGCAAATCGGGCTGGCAATGATGTATTGTCTGGAAAAGAACGATCGCGGGTTGTCGATCATGGAATCGCTCTTGCCGAACCTGAACGAGCTGGTAGACGTAGCGGCAAAGCTTGATGGATATGATACAAGATACCTTCGCGATGGTGAGTGGAACATGTCTGCGAATGGCTCCGTGGGCGAGCTCCTTACTATTCTGGCCCAGAATGCAGGGTATTTTGCCTGGTGTGACTTTGACCGCGCGGTGAGTTTGGCTGCAAGATTCGATAGACCTGAGATTCGTCTGATGGCGCAGGTGAAACTCGCGCAGGGAATTCTGGCTGGACCACCCAAACGTGTACAGCAACCAACTCCACCGTTTCTTCCTCGTTGAGCAATACGGTCCTGGTTCGTCCCGATGAACCTACGTCACGGAACGTTAAGACTCCTGGTTAACGCGGCGGTGTTCGTGTGCCTTCCGATCTGCGTGTGGGGGCAAGACAAGTGGGAGCGCGTGTACACGGGCCAGGAATACAAAATCGAGATCAACGTTTCCCAGGTAAGACTGGAGCCGGAGCATGTGCTCCAGGCTCAGTTTCGAACAATTCTTTCCGAACCTGAGAGTCTCAGGGGACAACCAGGAGCCAAATACAAGACCCGTCTTGAAACGATCGACTTCAAGCTAAATGAGCGAAAGTATCGGTTTGCTGCGGTGACTCTGCTGGATCCGAGCGGCAAGGTTTTGCCGTCTTATCCGACTGCATCGCTGGATTGGCGAGTTCTGAAAGACGGCGGGATCACGGAAAGACTCTACGACGCAGCACGCACGTTACCGCCTTTTGGAAGTTGGAAAACTGTTAACTATCGTTTCGCGGACCGTGAGACTAAACCCGCAGCCGAGCTCGCGGCGCTGATTGGGACGCGCGTGCGCGTGCTTTCGGACCGCGCAGAAGTCGGAGCGAAAATCTGTTCGTCACCCGATTTTCAGAGTAAACGGTTTACACAGGAAGAGATGCTTCGCGACGTCGGTGTCGATCTGAAAACGATTGGCATCAAAGCAGATCATGTCGAGGTGATAAACGTCCGATGTGAAGGAAGCGGCTGGCAGCCGCCGTACAGCGTGCTGATCAAAACCCATGAAGACGAGATGTTGATGCTTTGGGATGGCGTGTTTTTGGTGCTAAAAAGAGACGGCCATTAGATCCGTTCGCAAAAGAGGCACAAATCACAAATGCAAAATATAAGACCTAGAGAACTCACTCTACGCGGCCTGATTCTCGGCGCGCTTATTACGACTGTCTTTACCGCAGCCAACGTCTATCTTGGTCTAAAGGTTGGTCTGACGTTCGCTTCGTCGATTCCCGCAGCGGTGATCTCTATGGCGATCCTGAGCGTGGTGCGGGACTCGTCGATACTCGAGAACAACATCGTTCAGACCGTGGCGTCAGCAGCCGGTACGCTCTCGGCGATCATATTTGTTCTACCGGGATTGGTAATCGTCGGTTGGTGGACGGGATTTCCCTTCTGGTATTCGTTTTTGATCTGTCTCGCCGGTGGCGTGCTCGGGGTGTTGTTTACGATTCCGCTGCGACGCGCACTCGTCACTAATTCAGATCTACCGTACCCGGAAGGCGTCGCTGCTGCTGAGGTGTTGAAAGTCGGCTCCGGCACGCGAGGCGAAACAAAAGACGAGACCGGCGAAGCACGAGAAGGTCTCATTGCCGTGATTCTCGGGTCGATTGCCTCTGCCGGACTCGCTGTCGTTAGTGCGACGCGAATCCTCGCCGCCGATATTGTCGGTTTCTTCGCGCTAGGCGGAACAGCATCAAGCGGGTACAGAATCACTTTTTCACTGGCGCTCGTTGGCGCAGGCCATCTTGTCGGATTATCTGTGGGTCTGGCGATGTTAACCGGACTAATCATCGCCTGGGTCGTCGCCGTACCAATACTTACGTCGATGCAACCTGCGGCTGCGGGTGTAGCCCTCGCCGACCACACGCAAAGGATTTGGGCCACGCAGGTGCGCTTCATTGGCGCCGGCGCGATTGCCGTCGCAGCGATCTTCACTCTCGCGAAACTCGCAAAGCCTGTTGTTGGTGGACTCATAACTACACTTGCCGCCTCTCGCGCTAAAGGTATCGCGGATGACCGCGATCGTGATCTCTCTCCTGGATGGATTCTCGTGCTTACACTAGCGTGCCTGCTCCTCAGTGGCTGGCTCGCGTTCACCTTCGCGCGAGAATCAGTGCTTGCGCCGTACGCAGTTAGAATCACATTGATAGCGATTCCGTTCGTGCTGATTGGTGGCTTTCTCATTGCGGGTATCTGCGGTTACATGGCCGGACTGATCGGCGCCTCAAACAGTCCGATTTCCGGTGTCGGGATCTTGTCGATTGTGGCGTGTGCTTCGCTACTGATTCTCGCCGTGGCGCCGACTCCCGATACACAAAATGCACTCGTGGCCTTCGCACTTTTCGTGACGGCAATCGTCTTCGCCTGCGCGACGATCTCCAACGATAACCTGCAGGATTTGAAGACTGGTCAACTCGTTGGCGCCTCGCCGATGCGACAACAGATCGCGTTGATTGTCGGCGTGGCAGCGGGTGCGTCTGTGATTCCGTTCGTACTCAACTTGCTTGCGAAGGCTTATGGGTTTGCGGGCGCTGCGAACGTGGGCGTTGTCGGCGGCTCCGAACCATTGCCCGCGCCACAGGCCACGCTTATCTCCGCACTCGCGCGAGGTGTGATCGGCGGCAATCTCGAGTGGAAAATGATCGGAATTGGAGTGCTCGTCGGTATTGGTCTGATCATATTGGACCTCGTGCTGGGCGCGCTGAACAAAATGCGCATTCCTCCGCTGGCAGTCGGCATCGGTATTTACTTGCCGATGTCTGCCACGTTTGCTGTTGTCGTTGGTGCAGTGATCTCTTACTGGTACGACCGGCGCATACGTAAACTCCCAAATCCGGAGCGGGCAGATCGACTAGGCACGCTTGTCGCCTCTGGCCTGATCGTAGGCGAGAGTTTGTGGGGAGTTGTCTTAGCAGGACTGATTGTTGCGACCTCAAACGACGCGCCGATTGGACTCGTGCCTGCCGACTTTGGACCAGCGCCGTGGCTTGGCGCAGTTGCTTTTATCGTCCTGATCGTTTTGTTGTACAGGTGGATGCTGCGCCGATCGGCAGCAGTGCGTTAGTCTGGTTTGAGTCAGAACATCATCAAGCTTCTCCGATCGTGCAGGTACGCCGCTCTGCTCGCGTTAGCTCCGCTCGATTACGTAACGCGACTACTGAATTGCAAAGGCGACTTGCCGCCGCTACACCTGCGCAGGTACGTCGGCCCGTTGCGAAGTTTCGAAGCGTCGGGCGCGGAGTTTATGGGCCACCTGCGGACGCTCGCCGGGCTCCGACCGGATGAACGTGTGTTAGACATCGGCTGCGGCTGTGGCCAGATGGCGCTTCACCTCACGACGTATCTCAATGAAAAAGGAAGTTACGTCGGCCTAGACATACACGGACCATCGATCCGGTGGTGCCAACGCAACATCAGCAACCGACGGGACAACTTCGAGTTCGCACACATCGACGTCCGTAACCTCGCCTTCAACCCGTCGACCAAGCATGGCGCCGAGAGTTATAAGTTTCCGTATGCTGAAGGCTCTTTTGATCTCATTCTGTTGAAGTCAGTCTTCACACACATGCGACCCGCTGAGGTCGATAATTACCTGCGCGAGGTTGCGCGGCTGCTGAAGAACAAGGGCCGTTGCCTGGCGACGTTCTTTCTTCTCAACGAACCACAGGCTCGGCTTGCGCGTGAGGGAAAGAATGCTCTGCCCTTCCAATACGGCGAAGGAGTTTGGCGATACCGCCACGAGCACTCGCCTGAGAGCGCAGTTGCCTACGATGAGAATTACATCATGGAATTGCTCGACAAACACGGCCTAACACTGAAAGCACCGATCTATTACGGCCACTGGTCAGGCCGCGAGGACGGACTATCGTTTCAAGATATTGTGCTGCTGGAGAAAACATGAAGGATGAAACTACGGTCCTGTTTCGCCCGGTAGGACAGAAGGAACTCGACCTGATTCGCGAGAGCGATTTCACCGCCTTCCCACCGCGGCTGCCCGAACAGCCGATCTTCTATCCCGTCGTGAACGAGCAATACGCTGCTCAAATCGCGCGCGAGTGGAACGCTAAACACGAAGAGTGCAAGGTCGGTTATGTAACTCGCTTCCGCGTTCGAGGTGAATATCTTCAGCGATACGAAGTCCAAACCGTCGGCGGCTCAGAGCATCAGGAGTACTGGATCCCTGCGGCGGAACTGGCAGAGTTCAATCAGAATGTCGTTGGTCCAATTGAGGTGATCGCCGAGTATCGCAACGAGGAATAGCGATCCAGCCCTGACAAATGGAACCGCTAGGAATTGCATTTGAGCTCCATCGATGGCCCTATTCATTCGTTCCATGGCAGGTCGGTATTCAGGCGGGCCAGGAAATACGGCAGCTCGCGCCGATGATATTCTCCGAGCTGAGATCGACAACCATCGCTGATTTAATCAGAATATCGTTGGTCCAATCGAAGTGTCGAGTATCGCACCAAGGGGATGATCGAGTCGTGTTCAGCCACTGGTGAAGGTCGTAGAAACCTCAGTTGCCGATCACGACAAAGCCATTTATCATGACCGCCAATCGTCAAATGCCCCCTCCTCACGGAGGCAAAAGTGAAAGTTCGCGGCGTTCTGAAGTTATTGAAGAAAGATGGATGGTACGTTTTCGTAACCGTTGGTAGCCACCGCCAACTGAAGCACCCAAACAAGCCAGGACGGGTTACCGTGTCGGGTCACGAGTCTGATGACATTCACCCGAAGACCTTGAAAAGCATCTTGACTCAAGCGGGATTGAAGAAATAGAGTTTCAAAATATGCGTTATGCAATGATCATCGAAACAGGCGAACGAAACTATTCAGCCTATTTACCTGACCTGCCTGGGTGTGTTGCCACAGGCAAAACCATCGAAGAAGTGAGACAGCGCATGCGAGAAGCAGTTGACCTTCACCTCACAGGCCTGCGCGAAGACGGACTACCCATTCCGGAACCCACAACGCTGGCCGATTATGTCGAGGCGGCTTAGGCCAGTGATTCACAATGAGTGACTCAAATGCGTTAATCAATTTGGATCTGGCTAAACCCGCAACAGTGCTGATCGAGAAAATTGCGGAAGCCGTGGGTGGCAGCTTTCGACCGTATCAGCTTAAGCGTATTGCGAAGGCTGAAACCGAAGCGGAAAAGATCAGAGCGCTTGCTGCCGTGGAAATATTTGAGATTCAGCAACCGTGATAACACTGTTGTAATTGTTGACTTTTCCGAGCCCTCCGCTTTAAATCATCTCGCCATTTAATTCCCTTCCGAACTGAGGCTCTACAATGACCACCACTCGTCGTGACTTCATCAAGTCGGCCGGGGTTGCGGCCGGGGCGCTGTCGCTCTCTTCCCTGCCCTCGTGGATCACTACCGTTCACGCTGAAGAAGAACGCGCTGCGAACGGTGTCGATAAGAATGAGTTGGCGGAGATCGCGCTGAGCACTGCGAAGAAGCTCGGCGTCACGTACGCGGACATTCGCATCAATCGCTATCGCAACGAATCGATCGCCACGCGCGAGCAGCAGTTGCAGAATGTTTCGCGCAGTCAAAACTTCGGCTTCGGCGTGCGCGTGCTTTATAGAGGCACGTGGGGCTTCGCCGCGAGCAGCAGCGTGACGCCAACCGAAGTGCGTCGCATCACGCAACAAGCGGTCGAGATCGCGCGCGCAAACTCCGTCTTTCAGCGCAAGCGCGTGTCACTCGTGCCCGTGCCAAAGGTGAACACCTCCTGGAAGAGTGCTTTCGAAAAGGATCCATTCGAAGTTTCAATCGACGACAAAATCCAGTTTCTCCTCGGCCTAAACGCCGCGGCGATGAAGACCCAGGGCGTCGGCTTCGTCAACTCTTCACTCGGCTTTGTAAACGAGCAGAAGTTTTACGCGTCAACCGACGGCTCGAGTATCGAACAGTACATCATCCGCACGAATCCAAGCCTCAACGTTACTGCCGTCAACCGTAAAACGAACGACTTTCAAAACCGCAGCTCGCTCCCTGGCCCACAGGGCATGGGCTACGAGTATCTGGAAAAACACGACTGGAAACGTGAAGCGCAACAAGCCGGCGAAGATGCCGTCATGACGCTGAGCGCGAAATCTGTCGAGCCGGGAAAATACGATCTAGTACTTCATCCATCGCACCTGTGGTTGACGATTCATGAGAGCGTGGGCCATCCGACGGAACTGGATCGCGCGCTGTGGTGGGAAGCAGACTACGCGGGCACGAGCTTTCTCACGCCCGACAAAATCGGCAAACTCCAGTTCGGATCGAAGATCGTGAACTTTGTCGCCGACAGAACTCAGCCGGCAGGTCTGGCGACTGTCGGTTACGACGATGAAGGCGTTCCAAGCCAGCGCTGGCACTTGATCAAAGACGGAACGTTTGTCGACTGGCAAACAACGCGGGATCTCGCGGCAATGACCGGACAGAAGAAGTCGTATGGGTGCAATCACGGCGACAGTTGGGGAAGCATCTCGTTTCCGCGCATGCCGAACGTCTCGCTCCAGCCTGGTGCTGACAACACAACGCTCGACGATCTGATCGCAGGCGTTGAAAAAGGCATTTTGATCTACGGTGATGGCAGTTACTCGATCGATCAGCAGCGCTACAACTTCCAGTTTGGCGGCCAGGTGTTCTGGGAAATCAAAAACGGAAAACGCGGCGCGATGCTGAGAGACGTTGCATACCAGTCGCGCACAACTGATTTTTGGAATGCATGCGACGGTCTGGGTGGACAGGCGACTTACGAACTCGGCGGCACTTTTAGCGACGGCAAAGGTGAGCCTGGACAATCGAACTCCGTGAGTCATGGTTGTCCCGTCGCACGTTTCAGACAGATCAACGTACTCAACACAGCGAGTAGGTCAGCATCCTGAGGAGATTGCAAAATGTTACTCACTGAAAACGACGGTCGCGCAATCTGCGAGAAATTGCTGAGTTACGTGAAAGCAGACGACGCGATCGTAAACGCCAACAGCGAAAACTACGGGCACCTGCGTTTCGCGCAGAACTCCTTCACCACGAGCGGCGCACGTGAGAACCTGACCGTCAACGTGACGGTCTGGATCGACAACAAGCGTGGTGCTGCTTCGACAAACGAGGTTGACGATGAATCGCTGAAAGCCGTAGTCGCGCTCGCCGAACAACTCGCACGTATTGGTCGCGTCGATCGCGAGTACATGCCGACGCTCGGCAAGCAGACGTACAAACCAATCAACGGTTACGCCGAAGCGACTTCAAACATTTCGCTCAACACGCGCGCGAAAACGATCAACGACGTGATCTCAGCGTGCGAAAAGGCGAAGATAATCGGCGCCGGATTTCACCAGGCACGTGGAATCGCCGGAGCAACAGCCACAAAAAACGGCAACTTCATGTATGAACGCTCGAGCCTGGTGAGCTTGTCCACAACCGCCCGCACACCCGACGGCACCGGCTCTGGTTACTTTTTGCGAAACCATTTCGACGTCGCCAAACTCGACACCACTCGCGTAGCGAACGAAGCGATTCGCAAGGCGCTTAATTCGCAAAATCCACGTGTTCTCGAACCCGGAGTCTATCCCGCGATTCTGGAGCCACAGGCAGTTGCCGATCTCCTCGGTTTCTTTGCTTTTGGTTTTGACGCACGCAGCGCTGAAGAGGGTCGCAGTCCGTTTTCCGCCGGCGATGGAAAGACGAAAGTCGGTCAACAGGTATTCGACGAGCGCATAAACATCTATAGCGATCCGTGGCATCCCGATTTGCCGGGTGCAATGTCGGCGCAGGGAGGAATTCCGACGCAGAAGATCTATCTGGTACGCAATGGCGTCGTCGAGGACCTGATCTACACGCGCTTCTGGGCCAAGCAGAAAGGCAAAGAGCCCACGCCTGGTCCAGTGAACAGCATTATGGAAAGCTCCACGTCTCCGGTAGCGCTTGAAGAGATGATCAAGTCGATGGACCGCGGACTGTTGCTGGGCCGGTTCTGGTACATTCGCTCGCTCGATCCAAGAACAGTTACACAAACAGGTCTCACACGCGACGGCATCTGGTACATTGAAAAGGGCAAGATTCAGTATCCCGTAAAGAACTTCCGCTTCAATCAGAGCGTGATGCAACTGCTGTCTCCGGGGAATGTCGACATGATCGGTAAACCGGAACGCGTAGGCACATCCGAAGGTCAGGGCGGCAACTCTTTATTGTTGCCCGCGTTGAAGGTGAAACAGTTTCACTTCTCATCGCAATCGGAAGCGGTTTAGGGCCACAAAAAGGAACAAAAAACAAAAAAGTGGTTCGAAAACTTTTTGCGCCTTTTGTGCTTTTTTGTGGCATTCTTAGATTGATCGATGTCCAGCACCACCGTCATCTCCCGCGAACATCCTGACAGTGACGACGCTCGCTTTCTGATCACGGAGCTCGACGCGTACCTGATCCCGCTCTCACCAAAAGAAAGCCGTCACGGATATCCGGTGGAGAGGTTAATAACTGAAGATGTGTCTTTCTTCATCATCCGGCACAACGGAATCCCGGTGGGCTGCGGCGGCGTGAAACTGTTTGGCACAGACTATGGCGAGATAAAACGAATGTACATCCGACCGCAGTTTCGCGGTTTGGGCTTAGCCAAACTCATGTTGGACCACCTTGCCGGCTACGCACGCAGTCAAGGCATCGCAATACTGCGACTCGAGACGGGTATCGCTCAACAAGAAGCGATTGGACTCTACGAGCGCGCGGGGTTTCAGTTGATCGCTCCTTTCGGAGAATACAAGCCTGATCCGCTCAGCAGGTTCTATGAAAAACGAATTGCATAACGAGGTGACTACGAGTGCCGGTTGAAGGTCTTAAAATCCGTCGCGCAGAGCCCGATGACTGTTTGGACCTTTACGAAATGTTCCATGGTCCAAAGGTGTACACGGGCACGATGCAGTTGCCGTATCCTTCACGCGAACAGTGGCGAAAGCGGCTCGCTTCAGAAGAGGCCAGTGGTTATTACAACCTTGTCGCCGTCCTCGAAGACCGCGTCATCGGAATGATCACTGTCGAAACGTTTCCCAACAAACCACGCAGGAGGCACGTCGGTCGAATCGGCATTAGCGTCGACGACGCATGGCAAGGTAAAGGTGTTGGAACGGCTATGATGGCCGCTGCCGTGGACCTCGCCGACAACTGGCTCAACCTCACACGTCTCGAGCTTGAAGTGTATGCGGATAACGAAGCGGGGATTCACCTGTATGAGCGGTTCGGATTTGTTGTCGAAGGGACGATGCGACAGCACGCGTTCCGTGATGGAGTTTACGTCGACTCAACCATGATGGGTCGCTTGCGCCCGCCTGGGAACTGATGCCCGACATTAGTGTATTCTCTGCGTATCTCTGCGATCCTCTGCGCCTCTGTGGTAAAAGAGGCGTAAAACCATTAACCGCAGAGGCGCAGAGGTCGCAGAGATACGCGGAGAATGCTCTGAAAGCCACAAGGAGAGAACTCAAAATGAAGAAAAACATTTTCGCAATCGGCGCATTGTTGATTACGGCGCTTGTGTCGCACTCCGCAGTAGCGCAGGAAATGCATCCGCACCGGCACGACCGTTCAGAGAAGCTTGGGACGGTTAATTTTTCTGTCTCCTGCAAACCTGCGGCGCAGAAACAATTCAATCGCGCCGTGGCGTGGCTTCATTCATTCGAGTATGAAGAAGCAGAAAAAGCGTTCACGGAAGTGAGCAACATGGATCAGCGATGTGCGATGGCTTACTGGGGCATCGCGATGACGCACTATCATCCGCTCTGGGCTCCTCCGACGGCCGCGGAGTTGAACAAGGGCCTGAGCGCGATTCAGAAAGCAAAGGAAATTGGCGGAGGAACTCCGCGCGAGCAGGCTTACGTTGCCGCTGTCGAAACTTTCTACAGAGACTCCGACAAGGTCGATCACCGCACGCGCACATTCGCTTACAGCGACGCGATGAAGCAGCTTCACCAACGTAATCCGTCAGACCGTGAAGCCGGTGTCTTTTACGCATTGTCGCTCATCGCGACCGGAACGATGTCGCAAGACAAAACCTACGTGAGAGAGAAAGAGGCGGCTCAGATCCTGAATCGCGTTCTCGCCGGCGAGCCACAACACCCGGGCGTCTCTCACTACCTGATTCACAGCTACGACTACCCTGCACTCGCTGAGCTGGCCCTGCCTGCGGCGCGAGCCTACGCGAAGATCGCGCCCTCATCCGCGCACGCGCAACACATGCCTTCACACATTTTTACGCGGCTCGGTTTGTGGCAGGAGGCAATCAAATCAAACCTCGACGCTAAATCAGCAGCGGAAGCTTTTGCGGTCAGAAATAAAATGACTGCCGTGTGGGACGAGCAGCTTCACGCGATGGACTATCTCGCCTACGCGTACCTGCAACGTGCGCAGGACACGCAGGCATCTGCCGTGCTCGCCGAGTTGTACAAAATACAAAACGTGGAACCGCAAACCTTCAAAGTCGCCTACGCATTCACAGCGATTCCCGCGCGTTACGCGCTCGAGCGACGTCAATGGAAAGAAGCAGCGACACTGCAATTCCCTCCGGCGGAATTGAAAAGCTTTCCGTGGCAGCGTTTCCAGTGGGCGGTGGCCCATATTCACTTCGCTCGCGCTCTCGGCGCGGCGCGCATGGGCGACACGGCCGCAGCACGTGTTGAAGCGGAGAAGTTGAGCGCTATTCAACAGGCACTCAATCAAGTCAAGGGTGACTACGATTGGGCCAAACAGATCGATATCCAACGAATGGTTGCTTCGGGCTGGCTAGCGTACGCGGAAGGCAAGAACGAAGAAGCGCTTCAACTGCTTCGTAAAGCAGCGGACCTGGATGATGCGACTGAAAAACACCCCGTAACGCCGGGCGCGATTCTTCCCGCTCGCGAACAACTGGGCGAATTATTGTTGGAGCTTAAACAACCCGCAGCAGCGCTGGCCGAGTTCGAAATTTCATTTCGTAGCACGCCCTCTCGCTTCAACGGGATGTACGGCGCCGCGCGCGCTGCGCGACTTGCAGGCGACCAGAAGCGTGCGAGGGGTTACTACGAAAAACTTGTGGCACTGACGGGCAACACAGCTACATCCAGGCCGGAGGTTGATGAGGCAAAAACATTCCTCACCACCGCCACCCGTCGTTTTTAGACCACAAAAGGCACAAGCGAGTTATCGCGCGCCTTTTGTGCGTTTTTGTGGCTCAATCATGGTTGACTGGCAAATCCACGATCAATGGATTGTGATCTGAAATCCCGTCTTTCAGGCTGTGATTCAACGTCTTCAGCGTCCGCCCAAAATGTGGCGCGAACGTGTACGGTTGATCTCGATCGTCCGGGTCTGTAAGTTGAAGCGGTTTCACGAAGATCCAGTCAAGCTTCATTTCGACGTCAAACTTCCCTTTCAACTCCAGTGTGCTGACAAAGCCTTTGCTGCCACGTTCATTTGAATCGGAAAGAGTCTCTCCGCTTGCGCCCGTCGAGTGCTCTTTCGATCCGCGGAAGTCAAACACACGGCCATCGCTAAAACGAAAATCCTTCAGCGTGTCGAAAAACTTCTCCTCTGGGTTTTCAGACACGAACTTCACACTCTTAACAGTCGGATCGTTCCTGGTGCGCTGCATCTTCACCAATCCAACGGTGATGTCGTAGATCAACCCGACACCAGTGGCATACTTGATCCCCTGCGTCGCCCAAAAAGAGGCGCTGCCGAGCCGTCTTTTTACTTCGCGCTGAAATGACGTCGGAGTTGAATCGCTGCCCGATGTGTTCATGTCGCCGGCGAGGATCACCGGGTTGTCGATGCTCTTGATCTGGCTCAACACTTCTTCCAGTTGCTTCAAACGCTCCGATGGCTTCGCCTTGCTTTCGAGATGCGTCGCAACGATGGTCACGGCGCCACCCGGAATACTCGCATCTTCAATGTCTGCGATCAGCATCATGCGCCCGCCACGACGCACCTCGCGCATGATCTTCTCGCCGAAGACGAGTTTCGCGCCTTTTCGCTTCCCTGCTTCCAGCTTGGAGACTCCATCTTTCTCGTCGTGGTACCAGTCATGTCCCTGGTTGATAAACGGCATGAGGCGAGCGTTTTGGAGCGGGAACCGGCTCAATATCGCCGTGCCGTGCAAGCCGAGTGTGCGGCTTTTATCGACGGCGATGTTCTTGATTATTTCAGCCTTGTCGGCGCTCGTTTCTCCTTCGAGTGTCTCGGTTCCCAGCGTCAGCGGGTCGACTTCAATAAACTCGACGCCGAACACGTAGTTCATCTGCATCACGGCGGCGAGTTCTCTTGCGACGTTTCGATAGTTGGTTCGCTTCACGCCCCAGTCGACTTCGTTCAAGATCACGATGTCGGCGCGACTGAGTGCCGCGGCTTGCTCAAGGACCTCAGCGAGGTTGAATTTCGAACTTCGCATCGCGGGTGTCAGGCGGCGAAAGAATCTCTGATCGTTGGTGAGCGCGGCTTTGACTGCGTCAAACTCGACTCCGCGTTCGATATTCCACGTCGCGACTCGCAGCGCGTTGCCTTGTGCCGTCGAAATCTTGATCGGCCTCGGCGCGCGAACACCCGCAGAGTTGTTCACGAAAGGCGTCCTCAATAATCTCATCACCTTGTTGGAGAGTTCCTGCGAAGGCGGATCGTTCTCGTAAAGAGCCACGAGCTCACTATAAGTCAACAGCGTTGGCCCAGACGTCCCCGGCTGAGCTTGTACTGTGTGGTTGAAAGTGAAAATTAGTAGAACAAGAACTATCGCGGCAGCTTTTGTGCTTTTTTGTGGAGTCATCAATTCCCTGCTGTGGGCTGTTTGAGTGTGATCATGTGGTTATCGGCCTTGTGTACTTCTTCGAAGAGCTGTTTGAGCACGTCGTATTTTTCGACGGGAAAGAGAATCGTTTCGTTGCCGCCAAAGAAAAACTTCCGCTTATAGATAAGAGTCGCTTTATCGTTCGTTATACCCATGCCGACTTCATACTGCGAAGCTGCACCCGCATTGATCGGCGCCGGGCGATCGGCGTTGTCGAGAACATAACCCCTGGGTAGTGTGATCGATACCTCGTCTTCTTCAGACCATGGAAAATGAAAGTAAATCGGATACTTGCGCGTGCCCGCGCTGAACAGTGCGTCGACACCTTTGTGAAAAAACGCCGGCTGGAAGAAGAGTCGCTTCCCGGTGCGCTGACCGTAGCCCGGTACTCGCACGTGATACTTGCAGATGAATGGCTTGGTCGAATCAGTGACGTTCTCAATGACGATGTTTGTTAACTCCGCAGAGCTGAGGCGGCCTTTCATTGCCTCTTTGAGGTTCTCTTCGCGTTGCACCGGCGAATCGTCGTCGTTGAGAAGCTTGCGTTCGACGCCGAGATGGCCGCTGTACTCGATAGTGACGTCGCCTTCGATGGTCCCATCTTCGCCCAGCGTCAACTTCGCAATCCGCTTCTCTTTTGATTTGTCGGGCGGCGACAACGGTGTCTTCATCCACACCGGCTTGTCGTCAGCAATCAAAGCGTCGACACCTTCTTCCTGCCAGCGCAACATTCCAGGAGTAAAGTATTTAAAACTCGGATCGAACAGCTTCCAAGTCTCACCGTGCCACACTGCGACGCCGCCCACGCGAAGGGCACCCGGAATAAGCACGTTGCGATCGAAAAATCGCTTGCCTCGATCAGGCAGTAATGCAAGGCGGGCCTGAAATCCAGCCGCGTTCACAAGGGCCGCAAACAATAAATTGATGTCGGCTGCTGACCCCACGCCTCGTTTGAGCGTATCGGCGGGTTTCTTGTTCTCTTTCAATTTCTCCAACTGCTCTTCGGTGAACCCTGACTCTTTATCGTCAGTGTTTTTAATCGTACGACAGAAATCGAGAATCTTCTGGATCTGATCTTCTGCCGCGGAACTGTCTCCAATGATCTCGGGAAGCTTGTTTTTTAGATCTTTATCGACTTTCATCAGCGGCTGCGACGTGGCGTAGACCTGAATCGCCAAAAGCGGGTAAGCAGAAAACAGAGTGAACAGGTTGTAGTATTTCACCATGGCCCACGATCGCACATTGTCCTCAGGTGGCATCATGGGCTCTTCACGGAATGCCGGCATGTTGTTCACCGTGGCGACGCGGAACCCGTCCTTCTCTTTCTCAAACTCAAAGCGCGGCATGTTAAATGGACGCACATCAAACACCGTTTGCCGCGCAGGTTTGAACCGGTACGTCACAACCTGGATGGGAATCTCTCGCTGAAATTGAAGACGCAGATTGTTAGCGGACGAGTTGGAGATAACTTCTTTCCACTTGTACTCGATGATCGCTCCCGGCTCGAGTCCGTGAAAAGCGAAAGTTTTGGTTCGCAGTTTTAGACCACTGACCTTTACCACCATCTTCTCGATGATGTCTTCTTTCGCCAACTCGACAATTGTTCCATCAGGTTTGATGGTTCGCGCGGCTACATCTTTGATCTTGATACCACCGATGTACGGAATATCGACCTTACTATGTTGGTCGCGGCCACGCTCGGTGAAGATCTTGATGCGTACGTAATGGTTCAGCACAAGATCGTCGTAACCGCCGTCGTCGATCTTGATGTCCCAAAAGATGGCCTCCGCATCGGCGTTCGGTTCGACAGTCGCTGCCTTCAGCGCAAGATGTGCCGGATCGACCGGGCGCCACTCCTCTCCAGCGGCGAACGCGCTGCCGGGTAACCCGGCCAGTAACGCGAGAAGCAGTGTGAATACGATTAGCAGGCGTGCGTGGCGTAAGGATGTCTGGGGGTTCATAACCGTCATGATGCCACGATTCTGCAAGATTGAGAACAATTACGTTTTTGTGCCACTTTGCGGCATACTCTGCGTTCGCCTATGCCCTTCACGCTCGACGATCTGCGCCGCTTTACAGTCGCGCGGAATTTTCCAAAGCTGACGACCCTCAACAATGCGCTACAGAGGATGGGGTTTGTTCAGGCTGATCCGATTCGTGCTCCCGCGCGTGCACAGGACCTCACGCTGCGTCATCGAGTCAAAGACTATCGTGCCGGTGATCTGGAACGACGCTACACGCAACTCGATGTCGAGGAAGACTTCTTCGTAAACTACGGTTATGTTACGCGGTCGTTACAAGCGTTGATGCATCCGCGGTCCAACCCGGGCCTTCCGGCGCTGAGACAGAAGAAGAAAGCGAAGCTGCTGCTGGATTTCATAAGCGAGCGCGGTGAAGCACATCCGCGTGAGGTCGATGAACATTTCGCTCACGGACGTGTAACGAACTACTGGGGCGGCTCCTCAAACGCCACCACACATCTCCTCGATGCAATGCATTACGCGGGTCAGTTGCGTATCACCCGCCGCGAGAAAGGCATTCGCATTTACGCTCCACATCGACACGAACCCGTTCCCGGAACTGCCGCTGAGCGTCGCGCAAGAGTTGATGCTCTCGTAGATGTACTTGTGCGCATTTACGCACCGTTGCCTGGGCCAAGCCTTTCTTTTTATGTGCGACGTCTGCGATATGCGGCGCCGCAGTGGCAGAAGGAATTGCCAAGTGCTTTGCAACGCGCGAAACAGCGTCTCGCACACGCGCGTGTTGAAAACGTCGATTGGTACTGGCCTTCAGATGAACAAGCAGAAGGTCACGAAACAGACGAGACCGTACGGCTGCTCGCGCCTTTCGATCCAGTGGTCCACGATCGCGCGCGTTTCGAACGTCTGTGGGGTTGGGCCTATCGCTTCGAGGCCTATACTCCCGTCAGCAAGCGCAAGCTGGGTTATTACGCAATGCCTCTGCTCTGGCGCGACCGTGTCGTTGGTTGGGCGAATTTGTCAGTAGACGATAACGAACTTCGCGCTGATCTCGGCTATGTCGAATCATACCCACCGCGCGAACCAGCGTTCAAGCGCGAGCTCGAAGCGGAACTGACTCGCATGCGTCAGTTTCTGCGCCTGCCGGTATTTGCAGAGAAATAGATCTAACGACATAATCCCCTTCAACATGGAAACACTAAAAACGCTTTACCCGGCAGTCGAGCCTTACGACAGCGGGCACATCAGAGTCTCACCTGTTCATCAGCTCTATTACGAGCAATGCGGTGTTCCGAACGGAAAGCCTGTCGTCTTTCTGCATGGTGGACCAGGCGCAGGGCTGGTGCCTGACTATCGTCGCTTCTTCGATCCAGACGCGTATCGCATCATTCTTTTCGAACAGCGTGGAGCGGGCCGGAGCACTCCTCATGCTTCACTCGACGACAACACCACCTGGCACCTGGTCCAGGACATCGAACAGGTCCGCGAACATTTTGGTATCGATCAATGGCTTGTATTCGGTGGATCGTGGGGGAGCACGCTCGCGCTCGCTTATGCTGAGTCGCATCCGGAAAGAGTTCGCGGTTTGGTGCTGCGTGGAATCTTTCTGTGTCGACCAAAAGAGATCCGTTGGTTCTATGAAGACAGTCACGGCGCGAGCGCGATATTCCCCGACAATTGGGAACCGTACTTGAGCTTGATTCCTGAAGATGAACGCGGCGACATGATCGGCGCCTATTATCGACGGTTGACGAGCGACGATGAGTCAGTGCGTCTCGAAGCGGCGAAGGCGTGGGCGAAGTGGGAGGCGAGTGCGTTGAAACTGCTTCCGGATCAGAGTTTGATCGACGAGTTCACCGAACCTGACAAGGCACTCGCAGTCGCGCGCATTGAGTGTCACTACTTCGTGAACAACTGTTTCTTCGAGACTGATAACTACCTGCTCGAACACGTCGATCGCATTCGAGACATTCCTGCGGTGATCGTTCACGGACGTTACGACGTGGTCTGCCCGTTTATGAACGCGTGGGACTTACATCGCGCCTGGCCCGAAGCAGAATTGCAGATCATTCCTGATGCCGGGCACGCGGCGACGGAACGCGGTATAGCCGATGCCCTCGTGAGAGCGACAGACAGCTTTCGTTGACAGGATTTACAGGATTTTGCAGGATTCATCCTCTTAATTCTGAAAAATCTTGGCAATCCTGTCTAAACACTATTTGATCGCAATTGGGTTGACGATCGCCTGCACGCCGCCCGTGATGCGTGCGGGCCCGAGCGTGAAGAGAAACTCCCAGGCCTGATCCCTTACCATCTCCTCGGTGTTGATGTTCTCGAGTATGTGTATGCCGTTGAGCGGAATCAAAGTCTGATGGACTTCAAAAACGCCGGCGTCCTTCTCGAACGGAACCACTTCGAGAGCCCAGGTGTCCGAGCCGACCATCGCCACTTCCAGCGACGCGAGATACTTCGCACCCTCGCGCCCGAGTCCGGGCGCAGCCGAACCAAAACGTTTGTTGTCCTTGCCGATCAGCTTTAACCAGCCTGTATAAAACAGCACGACATCGCCCTTCTCGATCGCGCTGATGCCCTGCCGTTTCATCGCGCCTTCGATTTCAGCGCGATTAAACGCCGTGCCTTCTTTGACAATGTCTGTATTGAAGTAGCCGGCCATGTCGAGCAGCACGCCACGTGTTGCCACGGCCGGCACATGCTCGACACCCAGTTTCCTCAAACCGTCGGTCATCGCAAAATCGGCGGCCTTGTTACAGTTGAAGTAGAGATTGTCGATGCCGAGGTGGCCCAGTCCATCGAGTTGCGAACCGATACCCACCCATCCCGCGATGATGTCGTCGTTGTACGTGGTCTTCGTTGGCCCAAGCGTGTTCCCGGCGAGCTGGCTCGGTTGAACCACAGTGATCGCGAAAGTGCGTGGCGGGTAAGCGGGCGTGTCCTTGTTCGTCTCGATGCCGAGGCGATAGCTTTTGCCTTTTGTAACGAGCTTCGTCGCCGCAAGAGTTTTCGCCGGGGTAATGTAGTTAACGTTTCCGATTTGATCGTTTGGACCAAACTTGGAGGCAGTAAGACAAGGTTTCTGCTGAGCGTGGGTACACAGCGTGCACACCAGCAGAACGGCACACACCAGCAAGGCTGTCTGCGCAGGTTTCATTTCCATCGTTCTCCTCGACGGACTATTTCTTTTCTGAATTACGAATACGCGCGATGACTTCGAGCGCTTTGTGGCCGGAGCTTGCGATCTTCTTGAGTGGTTCACGGAAATTCGCGATCTCCGGCTTGTCCTCATCGAGCAACTCGAGACACTTCTTTGCATTGCTGACGACGTTCTCCAGTTGCTGATTCACTTCTTCGATTATCGAAATCGCCGCCTTACCCGTGCTGGCAGCATATGTAGCCTGGGCCAGTTGAGCCTGTGTTCTCGCGAGTATCTCTCTCGCCGCATGATGTTCAATTGCGAGGCCCGCGATGCGCGTTGCGACCTCGGTCAAGTTCGCTTCAGCGCCGGTCGGCGTGCGCGGCTCTCCGTAGTACATTGCGAACGACCCGAGGATTTTGCCGCGCCCCGACAAGATCGGCGTCGACCAGCAGGCACGAAGACCATTCGCCACAGCAAGTTCGCGATACTCGTCCCACAGCGGATCGGTAAGGATGTCTGTAACAAATACCGGTTCGCCGCGATAGATGGCGGTGCCACACGAACCCTGCTTTGGTCCAATAGGCGAGCCGTCGATTGCTTTGACGTACTCCTCGGGCAGGCTCGGCGCGGCGCCGTGAACGACGTGCTCGCCGTCTTCGCTGAGTAGCAACACCGAACAAAGCATGTCCGGCACTTGAGCTTCAATCAGAAGCACCAGTCGATTGAGAATTTCGCTGAGCGGAGCGTTCGCAGCAAGTCTTTGCAGGATGTGAGCCTGGCCGTGCCGAAAATCTTCTACCCTTTTTTCCGCTGGAGTCTTGTTAGCCGAAGGCTCAATACGTGGCAGTTGCGCCGTCTTCGCGGTCGTTGCGTCAAACTGCTGCGTTTTCTCCAATTCATCCATATTTTTGCTCCCGTGAACGATTATTCAGGCGTGAGGGCCCAGTCATCACAAACCACTTACAATTTCCAATTCGGCTCGCGTATTCTACGCCTCTGCGTGTGTCAGAAGCCATAAGTTTCCCAGGAGCACCTGAATGAAGCAAATCCTAGTTCTGCTGTTTGTGTTGTCAGTCTTTACACCGGCACGGGCCCAAACACCAACGGCTTTTGTCGACGTCAACGTCATTCCGATGGACAAAGAGCGCGTGCTGCAACATCAGACCGTAATCGTGCGCAACGGCGTAATCACTGAGATCGGCGACGTCAAGCGCATCAAGATCCCGGCGGGCGCGCAAAGAATTGACGGTGCGGGAAAGTTTTTGATTCCCGGTCTGACCGACATGCACGTTCATCTTTTCACCGACGATGAGTTTCCTGATGAGCTTGCCGAAGATGAGCTCAGGATCATGATCGCCTACGGCGTTACGACGATTCGTTTGATGACCGGGACACCTGAGCAACTGCTTCTACGCCGGAAGAGCGCTGCCGGAGAGATCGTTGCGCCTACGATCTACGCTGCCAGTCCACAGTTCACGGGACGCAAATCCACCAACGCTCACGTCGTAACGACAGAAGCCGAAGCGCGAGCCGCCGTTAGTAAGTCTAAGCAGGAGGGCTACGATTTCATCAAGGTCACGACGTATCTCAAACCCGAAGTGTACGAAGCGATCGTCGACGAAGCTGCGAAGCAGAACATTCGCGTCGTGGGCCATGCTGATAGCCGCACAGTGGGTTTGACGCGCGCGCTCAAAGCAAAGCAGCAGATCGAACATCTCGACTCGTATCTGGAAGCGCTTCTGCCCGAGAGCTCGCCGATCAAGGGTTCTGTTTCCGACATTTATCTCTACAACCCGAAGAACTGGGAGAGTATTGATTACCTCGACGAAAGCAAGATTCCGGAAATAGCGCGGCAGACAGTCAACTCGAATCCCTTTGTAGTGCCGACGCTGCATCTCTTCAAATTCACGTTCGGCAAAGGCCGCAGTGAAGAATCGTTCATGGCCCAACCTGATATTCGTTTCTACCCGAAAAAGGTGGTCGATCTTTGGATGGGCGTCAGTAAGAAATACCTTTCGACCGCGGCGCCGATCGAGAAACGCGAGAAATACATCGGTATCAGAAATAAACTTGTCAAAGCGATCTACGACGCGGGTGGACACGTGATGGCTGGCTCTGACACTCCCGAGTGGCTGATGTTGTATGGCCACACGCTGCATCTCGAACTGGTCGATCTCCGCGACGCGGGTCTATCAAATTACGCTGCACTCGAAGCAGCGACCCGCAATCCCGCGCTGTTCTTTGGAACGCTCAATAAGACTGGGACGATCGAAAAAGGCAAACGCGCTAATCTGGTCTTGCTTGATGCCAACCCGTTAGACGACATCGCCAATACTCAGAAACGCGCGGGTGTAATGCTGAACGGCAAGTACTACGAGCAGGCGGAAATGAACAAATGGCTCGATGAGATCGCGCCGCGGTTTCAACACGCGCTCGATGAAAAGTGAGCCACAAAGAGGCACATAAGGAACACAAAAGACATTCCTCATCCAGAGACATTACTCATGAAGAGACAGTGCTCACTTTGTGTCTTCTTTTGTGCCTTTTTGTGGCACGTATTCCCAGTGCCACGGCTCGTAAAAGTAGGGTCGAAACCCGAAACGCTCGGCATTGCGGACCAGCCAACGATACGCGGGAGTGTTGACCTGGATCGCACGGTTCGAATCCTTTGTATCCACGGGGCTGCCGCCGACGTAGATATCCAAAGCACGACCGGTGAAGTGCGGACTATTGACTGCGAGTCCCGCACGACCTGCATTCGGCGACTGTCGTCGCAACTGCTCCTGATACTCAGGCGAACGGAATGCAGAAATGATCTTGAGGTATTTGTCTGACGCCTTCAGGTTGACCGTTGGATCGGCGTGCGCTGCCGCGATCATCTGTTTGTAAGCTTCATAAGTGTTGCGCTCGACCTGACGTAGTTCGGTTGCACGCCCGGGATCGTAAAAGTCGGTGGCCGGCGCGAGCACCAACTGATCGGGTGTTGCTGGGTTGCGAGTCTTGAGTCGATCGCTTTGCCAATGCGAGACCAACTTCATAAGCGAAGCTTCGTCAAGCAGACCCTCTGAGCGCAGACCGCGCTTCTTCTGCCACTTTGCAAGTGTGGCCGCGAATTCGTTCGTGATCGGATCGTGAGGAGTGTCGAGAGTTTTGCCGATTAGCAGATCGTAAAGGTACCAACCGCGCTGTTGCTTTCCACCAAAGGTCCAGATTACTTCGTTTCGGAGACTCGCGTTCTGCGCCGCTGCGGCCGAGAACGCGGTTGATGAGCTTGCACTCGGAGCGGTGGTTCGAGTTGTCAGCTCAACAGGGCGTTTCGGAGATTCGTTTTTTGAACGACGCGACTGTTTGCTGGTTAGAGCTGCGACTGATGCGACTGTCGCAATCACGACGAGCAGAGATATAGCCAGGAGAATATGAATTCTGGGGTTTTTCATAATTATTGCATGGGCGCGAATTTGCCGCCTCAAGAAAGATGCAACCAGGGCGCGATAGGTTCGATGCTCAGCGACGACGTTTTCGTGCGGGCGCGCGACGCGCTTTAGAACTGTTGCTCTTCGATTTTTGCTTTACTTTCGCTGCTTTCGGCGCTGCGTGATGGGCCTCTTCTGGTGGAGGAGCACCGGCTTTCTCCAGTGAGGCTGCGATCAAGTCGTCAGGCGGACGGATGCCGTTAATAAAAGCGAACACATGATAATTTGCGTTGCGCTCGCGTATTACCTCGATACGACCTTCCTTCTTCAGACGCGCGAGTTCGGTCATAACGAACGTCTGCTCCGGGCCGCTCATATATCGATAGTCGATATCGAACGCCAAGCCGGTTGAATGCGGCGGACTTTCGATCAGCACAGCGTTTCGATTCACGCGGCGTAATGCATGTTGATACTGTTCCGGTCTGATCAATGAACTCACAGGCAGCGGGCGATCGAACTGTCGATGATATGCGGCAGCTACTTCTTCCAGGATCTTGAACGCTTCAGGTCGAAGCGAACTGAGCATGTTAATTTTCAAGGCCTGGCGATCGGATGGGTTGTTCAGATCGTAGGAGCGCCCGCCGAAATTCTTCGCCAGCGCCTGAAGCGCTTCGTAATCACGCAGGAGCTTTTGCTGATCGTGCGCATCGGGAGGTTGTGGCTCGGTGCTTTCATCGTCTTCGAATCTCGAGAACTCGGCGTCGTCTGCTCTCTGACCGATGCCGAACAGGACGTACGAATCAGTAACGAACGGGACGGAAATCACTTCACCACGTTGAATCAGCGAGGCGAGATCGAGAAAGTCCTGACAGGTGTGAACGTTGTGTTTTTCAATCTCCGCGACTTGTGTGGCCAGAAACCAGTAGCGCTCGCTGTAATGTTTGAGCTCTTGCGGAGTTTCAGCACCTCCTGTCTCGGTTCGTGCCTCTTTGACCTTCTCGGCTGCTCGAAGCCACGCATCGGCAGTCGACGTATTTGTGACGCCTGACAGGTTGGCTGCCGATTGGATCAGGCGAGTGCGTCTTAAATCGGAAAAACGCACCAAGGCCCACACGCCGGCGCACGCCGCCGCACAGAAAACAAACAGCCACAAGATCCTCTTCCGCATAACCTCAGCGATAGTACACAAAAAGCACAAAAAGTAAGTCTAATTCGTTTGTACTTTTGTGCTTTTTTGTGGCTATAAGGTATTCAAAAAACCAATCGCGAGGAAGTACAGTCCGAGGTCGTAGAGGCCGAGGGTGTCGAGGCTGTTCGCAGGGTCGCCGGTGACTTTGCTGCCCAGGCCGATCGACAGATCAGACATGAACCACAAGGAGCTACCCAAAAAGATCGGGACTGTAGCCGTCGAGGCGAAGATGTTTGAAATGATCAGCATCGAGAAGTACGAGACTTCGAGGATGCGTTCGCTTCCCTTCATCATTGGGAACACCCAACGCAAAACGAACAGTGCGATAACGACGTTTGTGATCGCCAGAGGCATTAGCGGGCGGCCCGGTAGCTGTCGTTGATAGCTCAAAATCATCACGCAGACCAACGCCAGCGCAAACGCCACGGCCCCGATCTGAAATCCATGCGGCGCTTTGTTCTCCGGGAGGTCGAGAAAGACGTCGCCAATCGCACATAACAGAAAAGCCAACGCGACCAACCGTTGGTCCAGGTAGAACGAGAGCCCGGAAAGCAGCAGCGCCGGAGCTGCCTTGATCAGCGCCCGCAATATGTACGGCAACGGCCTTGACGTTTTGTCTTTCCTGAGTTGAGTGAAGACGGCAACGATCACCAGCGCAAAATAAATGATCGTCAAGCCGGCCGAACCTCTCAGCAGCCAATCGAATGTCATAGTGGTCGGGCTCCGTGGCAGCTAAAACGTTTTCAAAAACTCAATGAGCGCGCGTTTGTCGTCATCGCTCAGACCAGGCTCCTGCTCAAAATTATCCGTACCGAAATAATGTCCGCGATTCACGATCAAATCCGGGCACTTGCTGAATTCGAGCATTCGAGGAACGAGAGGACGCAATGCCTCCTTCGCTCTTTCCTCATCTTGCCCCTCCGCCTTTTTGAGCGCATGTTTCATCTCCAACAAGAGTTTCAAGACGTCGCCACGTCCCTGTTCCGGTGCAAATAAATCAAGATTTGCAAGCAGACTTACAGGTGTGCCTTTTGGCAATGGTCCAATGTCGATACCTTCGTCGCTAAAAAGCCATGGCAGGTATTTTGACAAGAACCCGCTGGACCCTTGTAGAAAATGCGGGAGGAAGCCGGCGCCAACGCGCAGATGACTCTGCTGCGTGGTGCGATCGATGCGGCCCGGTATTTTGTCGCCGAGCACCTCGTCTTTGTCACGCTTCTCAGGCCAAAGCATCTGCTCGATCGAGTTCTGAAACGATCGCATTCGCGCTTCGACGGAAGGACTCGATTCAAACTGGCCCACACTGTTGTTCAGCAGGAACGGCGCAGTTGACCATACGCTAATCAGCGACGGTGGACGCGTATAACCACGACCGCCCGCGGGCATCATGTACTGACGCGGTTCACCAGTTACCGGATCGTACCAGGTGATGTTGCCCACCGACGGCAGGTCTTTGTACGACTGCGACGAGAAGTTGTCCCAAATGTTTTGGCCGATCGCGTTCGTAGCCAGCGGGCTGCAAGCGTTTGTTTGCAACAGCGTCACAGGAACGCGCAACTCAGTCGAGAGATAATTGTCCTTCAGAAAATCGTCAGCCAGAACAATCTGCCGCATCTTCTGTTTGAAGTCTTCGGTCTTGGTCCACTCCCAATATTTGTTGAAGCAAGTCAGATAGTCCTTACCATTACACCCGCGCACATCGTCGAGACCAGGTGCAGGCGTCGGAATCTTGCTCGAGTGGCAACGCGCACAACGTTCAGCAAAAATTGTCTTGCCGCGCGTTAGCTGCGCTTGATCCGTGGAGAGATAAGCAGTGCCGCCCGGAGCGTCTTTCAGATAGTGCGGATCGGTAGTCTTGAGGAAAAACTGCGCCATGTTGAAGGTCTGGTTTTCCGTCGCCGCGAAGTAACTCGAGTTGTTGCGTGCGTCTGAGATCTTGATCGGCGAGATCTCTTTGCCGCCCACCAGCGGATTGAAGTGCAGGAACCACTCTTCGCTGAACGTACCGATGTTTATGTAAACGCGATTCAGCGCACCCATCACGCCGACCGAATCCGCGCCGTCTTTGAGAACACGCGGCGTGTAGACCGTGTCCGGGGCCTGGTAGAACTTCGTCAGCGGTCCGTCTTTTACGTAATCGTTAAGTTGCCGGTTGTCTTTACCTCCGCCGGTGAGCGTCTCCTTGCCCCAGCGCTCAGCCATCATGATGCGCGGTCCCAGAAGGTACATCGCGTTCATCGTGCGCGGATTGTTAATGTTGTCAGTTGAGACCAGAGACGTGTCGAGAGTTCCGGGACGCGAAGTGTGAAAGAGTTGGAAGACGAAGTTGTTCGGATCCGCCTCCCAGTAAAAGATCCGATCGATCCAAAAATACTGCGCGCCGACGTTGGAGCTGAGGTTTTCCCACTTCGGGTTCTCCGGATCGGCGGGAGGTTTTACCGGGTTTGGTCCAACATGACAGAACCCGCACGACATGCCGACGCGATACGGCTTAACAAGCTCTTTCGAATAGTAGTAGTCGGAATCGCTGTAGTACTTCTCCGCGTCCCAGCGTGCTTTTGCTGCTTCGTCAAAGTCAGGATTCGGGAAGAGGCGCAAACCTACGATGCCTGTTTCGTAGCCGTAGTAGGAGCCGACAGGCACAGTCGTTCCGCGAGCCTTGTATTTCACACCCGGATACTTCTGTTCGTTTTCGAATGGATCGGGTGGACAATCGGCGCGGCGCTTGTCGAGCCAGAGACCGAAACGTTCCGGATCGGGACCGGTCGCTTTTTCAAAGCAAGGGGAGTTGACGAGACCGAAATATTCC
>JBIOUJ010000005.1:0-11360 GCA_044867025.1 Pyrinomonadaceae bacterium
ATGCAGAGGTGCGCAGAGACCGCAGAGATCAAAGACCAAAGTCCGGATTCTAATCGCTTGCCCGAAGCTGGAGCAACACGGCGCGAGCCACGTCGAGGACGTTGTCCTGCTCGTCCTCGGTTAAAACTAACCGCAAAACACCGTTGGGCGTGAACACGGCTCCCTCGTGAGCGGAGATGTATTCCGCCAGTTTTTCCGGGGAAATTCGTGCTTTTTCACTGAATTTTACCGCCACCCCGTCCGGCGTTCTGTCAATCGAAACTATCCCCAGCTCCTCCGCCACACGACGCAAACGAGCGTACGCAAAAAGCCGGTCGACAGATTCCGGAATGCGCCCGTAACGGTCTTCTGTCTCAGTTCGGATGCTCGTCAGCGTTGCTTCATCTCTCGCGGACGAAACGCGTTTGTACGTCCTCAGCCGCTGCCCCATGTCCGAAATGTACTCTTCCGGGATCGCCACATCGACGCCCAGGTTGAGCGTGACGCTTGCCTCGTCCTCGACTTCATCGCCGCGAAGCTCCGCAACCGTGCGTTCGAGCATCTGCGTGTAGAGATCGAATCCGAGCGCTTCCATGTGGCCCGACTGTTCGCCGCCGAGAAGGTTTCCCGCGCCCCGCAACTCGAGGTCGAGGGCCGCAATACGAAACCCGGCTCCCAGATCCGAAAACTCACGAATGGCTGCTAAACGCCGGCGGGCGATGGGTGAAAGCTCCTGTTCGCTCGGTATCAGCAGGTACGCATAAGCCCTGCGGCTCGAGCGCCCCACACGCCCACGCAATTGATAAAGCTGAGAAAGACCGTAGTGATCGGCGCGATTTATGATGATCGTGTTTGCGCGGGGGATGTCTATGCCGTTCTCGATGATGGTGGTCGCAACCAGAACGTCATATTTGTAGTCGATGAAGTCGAGCATCACTCGCTCCATCTCCTTTTCATTCATTTGCCCATGGCCTGTGACCATACGCGCCTGCGGCACCAGGCGCTTGACCAGTGCCGCCACCGTATCGATCGTTTCTACGCGGTTATGGATGAAGAAGATTTGGCCACCCCGCGACAGCTCGAGCTCGATCGCCGATTTAATGACAGTTTCCGAGAATTGGACCACCTGAGTTTGGATCGCGAGTCGATCGCGCGGTGGCGTTTCAATCAGCGACATGTCGCGCATGCCGCTCAGCGACATGTTGAGCGTACGGGGAATCGGCGTCGCTGAAAGCGTCAACACGTCGACGCGCTTCTTCAAATGCTTCAGACGTTCTTTGTGTGCAACCCCAAATCGCTGCTCTTCGTCGACCACGACCAATCCGAGATCCTTGAAACGCACATCTTTCGAAAGGATGCGGTGCGTGCCGATGATCACATCCACTTCACCGGTTTCGACTTTCTTCACAACCTCTTTCTGTTCCTTGCTCGAGCGAAAGCGCGACAGTAATTCAACCTTCACCGGAAACGGAGCGAAGCGACTGCGGAAGGTGTCGTAATGTTGATAAGCGAGCACCGTCGTCGGTGTAAGAATCGCCGCTTGCTTGCCTTCCATCACTGACTTGAATGCAGCGCGCATCGCGACTTCCGTTTTTCCGTAGCCCACGTCGCCGCACAACAGACGGTCCATCGGCACAGCCTCTTCCATGTCTTTCTTCACGTCCTCGATCGCTGTTTCCTGGTCGGGAGTGAGAACAAACTGGAAGCCGTCTTCAAACTCCTGTTGCCACGGCGTGTCGGTGGCGAATGCGTAGCCGCCGACGAGTTTGCGTTCTGCGTAAAGACGTAAGAGTTCGTCGGCCATGTCACGCATGGCGCGCTTCGCCTTGGCTTTCGTCTTTTGCCAACCGAGACCGCCGAGACGATCGAGCTGCGGCTGGTGGCCCTCAGCGCTCGAATAACGCTGCACGAGGTCGAGTCGTTCTACCGGGACGTAGAGTTTCGCTTCGTCCGCGTAAATCAGAAGCATGAACTCGCCCGTGCGTGGTCCAAGATCGAGAGTTTGCAAGCCGTCGAAACGCGCGACACCGTGATCGATGTGGACCACGAAATCGCCGGGCTTGAGATCACGAAAATCAGAAAGGAAGGCCGCGGCTTTTGACTTGCGCTTTCGCTTATCGGCTCGTTGCGATCTCTCCGCCGCCGTGGGCCGTCGCTCAGCGGAGTCGGCAGATTCGTCAAAGATGTCTGCTTCCACGTGAACGATCAGTCGCGATTGCGGCAGTTCAAAACCACCGCTTAGACGCCCGACAGTTACGACTACGGGACGGTAGACCGCGGCGTCAGAGGTTTCGCTGGTGAACGCGAGACGCGTTTCGATCTTGTACTCGTTGAGAATCTCGACGATCCGCTCTGCATTGCCGAGACTCGGCATGACGAAGAGTGTTGTCTTCGCTTGTTCCGTGGAGCGATCTACTTCTGCTGTGAGATCGGCAATCCGGCCGTGGTAGCGCAGGGTCGATTGTGATTGCCATTCAATTTCCAAAGCTGCTTCGACGACGGGAAACAGAAACAACGGCCGGCGCGGCGCGCGATTGCGTCCGAGCTGGACCTGGGGCGCTTCGGCTTCCAACGCGAGATCCAGATCTGTTTCGACGGCGGTGCGACCCAGAGTGCGAAGTTCGAGACGCTGGCGCGTTTGGATAGCTTCCCGTAGCTCTGCGGCGGTAAGAAAGAGTTCGTCCGGTGTGAGCGCAAGGTCATCAGCCTGATCGATCTCCTGATAGCGCTCAGATGTACGCTCGTAGAATTCGCTGAGATACGATTCGATCCCGGCGGGCTCGTCGACGATCAAGACTGCGTCGCGCAGGTGATCGAAAACACTCGAGTTGCAATCCATTGTGATTGGAATTAACCACTCCCAACCGGAAAACGCTTCGCCTTCATCGGCAAAAGCGGTTCGGTCGCGCAGCGAGCGCGCGTAACGCTCGTCGCCCCAGCGTTCGCGTGCCGCTTCGCTCCAGATCTGGAAATCGACTGGCGTCACGACAAACTCGCGCATTGGCGGCACTTCGATGGCCTTCAATTGGCCCGTCGATAGCTGGTTCTCCGGATCGAATTCGCGCAGCGAGTCGATCGTGTCGCCGAAAAACTCGAGCCGCACGGGAGCTTCTCGTCCGGGTGGCCAAATGTCGACGATGCCGCCCCGCATTGAGAATTCACCGACGGCGCCGACGGGATCCTGGCGCACGTAACCCGTGGCCATCAGTTTGTCCACGAGCGCTTCGGGCGAATGATCTTCGTCACGTCGCAACACCGCGCCGGCTTTCGCGATCGCGTCCGGACTCACGGTCTTGCGAGCGAGTGCTCGAGCGGTCAGGAGAACAAAGCTCGGGGACCGTTGTTGCAATTGCCAGAATGCAAGCGCACGCCGCTCGAGTGTTTGCGCGTGCGGTGAGACGCCGGCGTACGGATCGATCTCGGAGGCCGGCAGAACGAGGAACTCGTCGTCCGCTGCTTCTTTTCCGGAAAGCGCTGCATACCAAAAGCGCAGATCGGAATCCCACGGCTCCAGATCGCGCGTCGACTGCGATACGACAGCGAACGTTTTGCCGGTGTCGCGCTGAAGTGCTGCGACTGCGAGTGCGCGCGCAGAACCCGACACCAATCCGTTGACGGAGATGACGCGCGCGTTGGCACGCAGCTCCGCGAGCAGTTTTTGGTACTCGGTCGTTTGAGTAATCTGTCGGAGCGTTTGTTCGATCATTAACTTAGCCGCAGATTTACGCGGAAATCTGCGGCTACTTCTTCCTCATTCGCTCGATCAGCGCCGTCGTCGACGCGCCGTCTACAAAAGGTAACGAAATCACTTTGCCGCCTGCCGCCTCGACTTCCTCGCGCCCGTGGATCTCGTCGAGCTGGTAGTCACCTCCCTTTACGAGCACGTCGGGTAAGAGTTTCGCGATCAGGCTGCGCGGGGAGACGTCGTCGAAAACCGTTACGTAGTCGACGTGCCTGAGCGCGGCGAGTATCTCAGCGCGTTCGCACTCGTCGAAAACCGGTCGATCCGGACCTTTCAACTCGTGCACTGTGCGATCACTATTAATGGCGACTAGCAACGCATCGCCGAGCTCGCGCGCCTGCGCGAGATAACGCACGTGCCCGACGTGCAAAAGGTCGAAAACTCCGTTCGTAAAGACGAGACGCCGGCTCGCAGCGCGCAGACGTTGGCGCTCTCCGAGCATCTCGTCCGGGCTCAGAATCTTTTCGATCATTTAGTTAAGATTACAGGATTTACTGGATGTCTGTATAATCCGCCTTTTATGTCGATACCATTTATCGAAGAGAACGATCAAACAATCGCGCGCCGCCAGCATCTCGAGGCGCTGCGCGAGCTCGTCGGTAACGCCTATCCGAATAAATTCGACCGCAGCGAGATCGTCGAGCCTGGAAAAGAAGACACGATCACCGCGATCGTCGAGAAGTTTCGCGACTTTGAGCCGGCGGAAGAGCTGAACAAGCACGTCGTACGCGTTGCCGGACGCATCGCTTCACCTCCGCGCGTGATGGGGAAGACTGCGTTCGTTCACTTGTCTGACGGTGTTTCTCGTCTACAGATCTACATCCGCAAAAACGAGGTCGTCGGTGTACGCAACGACGCGCAGGGTGGTGACGTCGAAGGTTGGGCCATCTTTCAACAGTTGGACCATGGCGACTTCATCGGCGTCGAAGGTTTTCTCTTCATCACGAAGACCGGCGAGCTTTCCGTGCACGTGCAGAAGCTTCAGTTTTTATCGAAAGCGCTCTTGCCCCTGCCTGACAAGATGCATGGAATTCACGATCCTGAGATTCGACAGCGCCAGCGCTACGCCGACCTCATCGCCGGAAGTCTAAAACACGAAAAAGACGATGCGCTGACGCCGCGTGAAGTGTTCGAACGCCGTGCGGCGGCGGTGAAAGAAATGCGACGGATTCTCGAGGACCATGGCTACGTCGAAGTCGAGACGCCCATGTTGACGCCGCTTCCAACCGGAGCCGCGGCGCGCCCTTTCAAGACTCATCACAACGCGCTGGACATCGACTTGTACGCGCGCATCGCTCCGGAGTTATACCTGAAGCGGCTGCTGGTCGGTGGCTTTGAAAAGGTATACGAGCTCAATCGCAACTTCCGCAACGAAGGCATATCGTCGCGTCACAATCCCGAGTTCACGATGCTCGAGTTTTACTGGGCGTATGCGGACGTGAACGCGATGATGGATTTTTGTGAAGAGATGTTGCGCGCGGTGATTTACAAAGTGTTGGGCCACACGCACGTGCCGTTTGGCGAACACAATCTTGATTTCAGCCAACCGTTTCGACGCGTCGGTATGAAAGAGAGTCTGTCGGGTTCAGTGGAACCGGAGCAGGTCACGAACGAGAGAGTTCTGGAGCTGTTTGAGGAACATGTAGAACCGGGATTGATACAGCCGACTTTCATCACCGACTTTCCGAAACCGATCTCGCCACTCTCAAAAGCGTCGCCGGCAAACCCGCACGTCGCCGAGCGTTTCGAGTTGTACATCGTCGGGATGGAGATCGCGAATGGGTTTTCCGAGTTGAACGATCCGTCGGAGCAGTACGAGCGGTTTCGAGATCAGGTGATGCAGCGTGAGAGTGGTGACGAAGAAGCGATGTTGATGGATGAAGACTACATTCGCGCGCTGTCGTACGGGATGCCGCCGGCCGCCGGTATCGGGATCGGGATCGATCGACTGGTGATGTTGTTGACTAATCGGACTTCCATCCGCGACGTGATCCTCTTCCCTCACATGCGCCCCAAAGAGTGAATCAGCCACAAAAAGGCACAAAAGGAGACCACAAAATGGATTTAAAAAGAGCGACGAAGCTCGACAAATATCTTGTGTCTTCTTTTGTGCCTTTTTGTGGCTACTGTCCTGCTTTGCGGCGCAGCTCCGCGAGACGTTCGTCGGACCAGAGCGGTCTCTCGCCTCGCAGTTTCAAGTAAAGCTCCAACGATTCGAGCGCGCCTTTGAAGTCACCCAGCTTTTCGCGCACGCGGCTCACGTCGAGATGAAACTGTGGGTTTGTTGCACTGTAAGCAGCCGCTGCCTGCGAGAACGCGGCCTCCGCCAGCTTTAACTCTCCCCGCAACTCGTATAGTCGTCCCAAGTGGAAATAACTGGTCGGATAGCGTGGGCCATCCCGCTCCGAGACTTGAATCAGATGGTTTATAGCCTCGTCGTAGCGTTTCAGACTGATCAATGCATAGCTCAATTCGACGTTGGCCGGTGGAAAGTAGCCGCCTTGGCGATTCAACAGGCGAATGTAGTCATCAGCGGCTTCTGCCATCTTTCCTCGTTCGGCAGCATCTCGTGCTCGCTGAAGCAAATTGAAACTGGCTTGATCGAGTGTCAGTTTTTGCGACTCAGGCTCTGCTTTAGAAGCCGGAACAGCCCTCGCCGGCTCGGACTTAACCACGACCTTCTCTTCCGTTGAGACACTCGCCAACGCCTGTTTGGCCGCATCGTGTTGTGGGTTGACGTACAAAGCGCGCTTCCACTCACGTGCCGCAAGATCCTTTTGCCCGCGCGCAGCGTACACGCGTCCGAGGTTGTAGCTCGCTTCGGCGTATCGAAAGTTTTCGAGTTTCAACGCGGACAGGAACGCATCGTGTGCTTCGTCCCACCGTCCGCTGCGAAGCAACAGCACTCCGAGATTGTTGTACGCGCGAGAATACGTGCCATTGCGCTGCTCGATTGCCGTGCGATACGCGTCGATCGCCGCGTCAGTCTCTCCGATCCGTGCAAACGCGTTTCCGAGGTTGTAAAAGCCGACCGGATCGAACGAACCCGAGTTCGCGATCAGTTGTAATTCCTTGAGGGCTTCAGTTTTATGACCGGTGGAAACAAACAACTCAGCCAGTTGCAGTTGCAAGCGAATCCGATCGGAAGGAGTCGAGGCTGCCTGAATCTGATCGCGCAAACTCGCAACCGGATCGGGTGTGTTGTCGACGTCCTGAGCGCAGACACTGAAGGTCGCAGCCAACAGCAGGAGCAGGGAGAAGATTATTTTGTTCATTGCTTTATGACTTTGTTAGTTGCCGAGGTCTCGTTCGTGAGTATGAGACGACGGTGCCGCCGAAGCCTACGGCCCACCCTCGGTTCTTATCAGTGAAGAACACGCGTTCCAACGGGTGCTCGGTGCCACTTTTTTCGCTGGTCCAAGTCTCGCCTCCGTCACTGGTGTGGATGATGGTTCCCTCCGCGCCGACGGCCCAACCTTCACGCGCATCGACAAACTTCACGTCAAACAGGTCAACATAGACTTTCGACTGCTGCTGTTGCCACGTGCGGCCGCCGTTGTCTGTGCGATAGACGCTGCCGCGGCTTCCAACAGCCCATCCGGTGCGATTGTCGATGAATGAGGCGGCGGTGAAACGAACTGATTTTTCGACTTGTGGCAGCAGCGACTGGTACCACGTCTCGCCGCCGTCGGATGTTTGAATGATCGTCGCACCCGCGCCAACGATCCAGCCGCGCGCATCGTCGACAAAGATGCCGCCGAGCAACAAACGCCGCGTCGGCGAGCGCAGCTTGGTCCATGTCTCGCCGCCATCGTAAGTCGTGTAGATCGAACCGGCTTCACCAAACACCCAGCCACGTCCATTGCGACTGAAAACCGCACGCACGAGAATCGCATCGATGTCGAAACCTTTGATCTCAATACGCCTCCAATGCTCACCACCATCGGTGGTCTTCATTAGATAGGCTCTGGGCTCCTCTTTAGTTTTGAGCTCGTAGACATTGACCTCAACAACCAACCAGCCGTTTTTCTCGTCGACGAAGTAGATGTCGCGAACGACGTCGTTGGTAGACGCGCCGCGCGGGTTCCAGGTGTTACCGCCGTCGGCTGTTTGCAGCAAAGTGCCTTTGCTGCCGACGGTCCAACCTCGGTTTTGATCGAGAAAGAAAACGGAATGCAGCCACGCCATCGTTCCGGCAGGCTGTCGCGCCCAGTTGCCGGACTGCGCGAAGGCAGGAGAAACAGATAGGAGCAGGAGCAGCATGCAGGAGCAGGTAAGCACGCTCCTCCTGCTCCTGACTGCTGCTCCTGCTCCTGATTTCAACATGCCTCAGAATCCGACGCCAAAGATACGCGCGAAGCCAAGCACCGAGGTGTATCCCAGGAGTTCCTTGAACTTCTTCATCTTGTTTCCGGGCACAAAGATCTGGTCTCCGGGAACGAGATAGGTCGTGTCGGGCGCCTTGCCTTTGTAAACGTCTGAAAGGTTGACCGCGATTTGAGCGAGCGAGCCGCCTGCCTGACGCCGCAGTACGAGAACCTTGCTCTTGTCGCCGGTGCTCAGCACGCCACCTGCTTCAGCAATAGCCTCGCTGACAGTCATGCGGTGATTCATCAGACGAATGCCTGGTTGGCCCACGTCGCCAATAACACTGTAACGATATGAAGCCGCCTTATCGAGCGAAACAGTGACTTGCGGATTGATGATGTACTCGTCGTAACGCTTCGTGATGATTTCCGCTACTTCCTCCACAGTTTTTCCGTTGACGAAAACACCGCCGGGAATGAGCGAGAGCGAGATACGGCCGCTTGGAGGCACCGTGATGCCTTTGCGCGAGTACCGATCCTGATTGAAGACGTCAACAGAGATCACATCTTCCGGACCCAGGCGGTAGTTGCTGAAGAAGTTGTTGTAGTAGCGAGCGATGGCCGCTTCTTCCGAGAGCTGCTCCTGCCGGTTGGCCTGGATTTCCTGTGGGACATCGGCAGGCGGACGCGACGTGTCGTCTGGCTCGAGCCCGTCGCTTGGCGGTTTTTGATTCTTTTTGTCTTTGTCCTGGCCGCTCGTGGTGGTCCGCGGTCGCGCTTTTTGATCGTCGTTCGGTGTCTGAGCCGCGCTGTTAAGGCTCATTGCGAAAAGCATCACGACGATAGCAAACGCCGCCCATGGTCTATTGTTCTTCATTTCAACCTCCAACCCATTCTTCATTGGGCGCCTCGCCCAAACAGAATTATCTTGACCGTCTCAAACAAAACAAGCGCATCAAGAAACAAGCTGTGGTTCTTGATGTAAAACAGATCGTACTGAAGCTTTTGCCGAGCATCTTCGATAGACGATCCGTACGGATACTTGATTTGCGCCCAACCCGTTAGTCCCGGCGCGATCAAGTGTCGTTGCTGGTAAAACGGAATCTCCTCGGCGAGTTGGGCCACAAAGTGCGGCCGTTCGGGACGTGGTCCAACGAAGCTCATCTCACCCTTGAGGATGTTCCAGAACTGCGGGATCTCGTCGATGCGAACTTTGCGAATGACACGCCCAACACGCGTCGTGCGAGCGTCGCCCTTACTGGCCCACACTGGACCATCCTGTTCGGCATCGACTCTCATCGAACGAAACTTCATCAATGTAAATATGCGGCCGTTTTTCCCGACTCTTTCCTGTTTATAAAAGACCGGGCCACGTGACTCCAACTTGATGAAGATCGCGGTGACCAGGACGATCGGCAGCGACAGAATTGCGCCGAGGAAAGCCACCATCCAGTGCACGAAGGCGCGAGAGACTTCCGCGAGTTTTGCCTGGCGCCCGCGTCCGGTAAAGATGAGCCACGAGGGCCGGATCATGTTCAACGACACGCGACCGGTTAGACGCTCGTAGAACGAAGCGCCCTCTTCGATGTTGACCTGACCGGCCAGACTCAGTTGCAGCAGTTTGTTTGTCGGAAACTGCCCGCGCCGCTCGCCCATGGCAACCACGATGCGATCGATGCCGTCACGTTTGACGATCTCGTCGAGCTGTTCCGTCATGCCAATCACTCGCGGATTGATCAGGCTCTTACCCAGCAGTTCCGCATCGGTGCCGACAAAACCAACGATTCGATAACCGGCGTCTGGCCGGTTCAATACTTCACGCGCAAGCTCCACGGCGAGGTTGCCGGAGCCGACAATTAAGATGCGCTCGCCGAAACCGGGATGTCCCAGCACCCAATGGATCGAGACGCGCCACGTAACCATCAGCGTGAGCGCCAAGGGCAGAGCGATCAGCGAGATTCCGCGCCCGAGATTTAAGCCTGGAAACGTGTAAAACGAGATCGCGAGTACGATCCACGCGAGCCCGAGCGCCTGGACCAGACGGAGCACGAGCTCACGCCGGTCGTGCATCACCAGGAAATCGTACAAATCAAACAGGTAGAAAGCGGCGAGACAGAAGAAAGCGGCAACGCCGGCCTTCATGTATCCCTGTTTCTCAATCAGTTCGAGCGGCGCGTCTGCCACGCCGACGCGCAGGTAGACGGCGAATACGATCGCGCCGTAGACGAGGAACGCCTCGGCGAGAATCAACAATAAAGTTCGTCCGTTGAGACGCCTCAATTGACGGTCGCTACCTCCTCTTCCAATCTTTCATTCGGTGGGAGAGGCTGCACTTCAGTCGTTCTTCTTTCGCGGTTGTAATAGCGGTGCTGGTAATAGTACGAGGTTGGATCCGGCTGTTCCTCAGTACGATTCAACACAACTCCTAGTAAACGTTCTTTCGGCATCTGCTCGAGCAACTTGTCGACTGCGGAGTAACGAGTCTTACCTGCACGCACGACGAGCAGACCTCCATCGGCTCGTGACATCAATACGTTCGCGTCGGTGAAAATTCCCAGCGGTGGCGCGTCGATGATGATGTAGTCGAACATGCGGCGCACTTCGTTCAGAATGCGCCCGTAGCTTGGACCAGAAAGCAGCTCGGCAACGTCGTCGCGCGGACGGCCACCGGGAAGCAAATGCAGACCAGCAGGATCGAGACGAACAATTGCATCTTCGAGTCGCAACTGTCCGCCGAGGACTTCGGATAATCCGACGTTCGCGTCGATGCCAAGGTAATCAGTGGCGCACGGGCGTCGCAGGTCGCTATCGATGATGAGCGCGCGAATGCCGTCAGTTTGGGCCAGAAGCCATGCGAGATTGAGTGCCGTCAGCGTTTTGCCTTCCGCAACACCCGCACTCGTGACGACGATCGCCCGCATCTCTTTGCGTTCGGCGGCCTCGAAGATCTTCGTTCGCAACGAACGAAACTGCTCGGTGTAGGCCGAGCGAGGCTGGCTGATCGCGATCAGATGAGGTTCGACGCGCGCAGGGGAAACGTCATAAGTGACGAATCCTCCGGCGCGCGTCGCACCAGCAGCGTCCAAAGTTGCCCCAGCATCACGCGAAGCTATTCCGCCGGGGAGTGCCGACCCGCCGGGAACATCCGCAGTGTGCGCAGTGGACGCTGAGCCTCGCACCGTCTTGCCGGGAACAGACATAATGGAGGAACCGCTCAACAATTGTTCCTCGATCTGTTCCGCGGAGGGCAGCCCTGAAACTCTGGGGCGGCTGTCTTCACGGCGCTCTGGTTTTGCTGATTCTTTCGCAGCACCACTGTTTTCAGCGGTGCT
>JBIOUJ010000006.1:0-12476 GCA_044867025.1 Pyrinomonadaceae bacterium
CCGATACGAGCAGCGATATCGACGTACATGTTTGGATAACGATCGAGACACTCTGAAACATACGGCAGGTTTTCTGAATCCGCAGTGTGGAGACAGACAAACTTCGTGCGCGGATGGCGTTGCATCACACGATTGCGCGCTTCCTGCAGTTCGGCATTACTCGGAAAATCCTTTCCATGAAAGGACCAGTCCGGATGCGCGCTGAGCTCTTCGTAACGCTCGTTGAAGCGATCCGTCGGCAGGAAAAAGGCTTCCGGATCTGACACGTGTATGGCGACCGACATATTGAGAGCGCCCGCCGCTTCCCACATTTCGTCGAATCGTTTGTCGTCGACTTTCACGAGTGGTCCGGTCGTCACATTTTCACGGAGGTAAAGACCGAGGGTCTTAAGAATCTTCAGGCCCCGCGCGCCTGCCTTTTTTGCAGCTTCGATTTGTTCGGCTTGAAACCGCGAGTAATTCGGCATCTTAATCTTCGCGTACCACGGTTCGGTGAAGACGATGAACCGATCGGGATGAGGTGCTTGCCAATGCCGCACAGTTTCTTTCAGCAAGTCGCCGTATCCGCCCGTCAGGTTGACCATGATTCGGATGTTCTTTGCGTCCATGACTTTTAAGATTTCCGCGAGCGTCGCGTTGTGATGAACCACCTCGGTCTTGCCTTTGCGATCGATCCAGGTGAGGTGCGTGTGAAAGTCGATAGCAGGAAAGCGTGAACGAGGAACGTGCGTTTCCGGCACGTGCAGCATGCTCTTCGGTTGGTAATCTTTCAGGGGCAGGGGTTGGGCCGAGTTGCGTTTAGTGGTTTGGGCGTGAACGCATTCGGGAAGTGTGCAACCGAGCGAGCCAATACCTGCGGCCGCAATCGCCTTAAGCCAATCTCTTCTGCGTAGAGTCATGCATCTTCTCCGGGGAACTAAAAATTGAAGTTCCCAAACTCGGGCCAGTTAAGGTATTGTTTGTAAGCAACGCGAACAAACCTCTCGCGGTTTATAGCATTCGGCATTTAAGCTGGCAATTTGTTTTTGTGAATGAATCTGTCTGACATCACAACGGCGCTGAATAATCTGGTCACTACGGGTGATGGTGAGCTTGCGCGACTTACAACGATCTGCGATCTGTTTTTCGACCATTTTGGTGACGGACCAGTTTCAATTTTGCGCGCTCCCGCTCGAATGGGTGTGCTCGGCGAACACATTGACTATGTGTCGTACCTTCCAACTGCTTCACTGACCTTTGGCAGCCGCGAACGCGACGCCTGGATGCTGTACCGGAGATCGCAGGAGCCTGTGGTGCGGTGCGTTTCCTCTTCTGCGAAGTTCGAACCTTCATCGTTTTCAATTCTCAATGTTCCGGAGTTTGCTGGTGATGTTAAAGCCGAATGGCTCGATTTCTTATTTACGAACGGTACCCCGGCGTCTCATTGGCAAAACTACCTCAATGCCGCAGTGACGTTCGCCCGCGGCAAGTTTGGCAAACAGATACAAAATGGATTCGACTTCGTGCTGGATTCCAACATACCGCCTGGTGGTGGCGCCTCATCTTCGTCAGCCCTGGTAGTCCTGGGCGGAGCCGCAATCAGGAACGTAAATGGAATCACATGGACGACGGAGGAGCTGGCCAGGGACTCCGCCATGGCTGAATGGTTTATCGGCACACGCGGCGGGTCGATGGATCACATAACGATCTGCCTCGCAGAGACAGCTAAGGCGGTATTGATTGACTACGCATCGCACCAAACCAGGCTGGCCGCACTTCCGGATGAGCCCTTCGCCTGGGTCACCTTTTTTACAAAACCTGCCGATAAAGGGCGCGAGATCATGATTGAGTACAACGAGCGCGCCGCAGTTTCCCGATTGATCATTCCCGCGATAATTGACAGTTGGAAATCAACCGCGCCGGCTCGTCATAGCACGTGGCTTGAAACTAGACAATTGCTGGCCGCCGGTGCAGTGGAAGCGTTCGAGGCAGCGCGGGATCTCTTCAAATCGTTACCGGAAACAATCTCGATAGACACAGTCAGCACCGCTTATCCAGAAACGTTTGGAGAATTGGAGAGAGCCTTCCCTGCCCTGCTCGATGACCGGCCGCGCTGGCCACTCAAAATTCGAGTTCGCGGCCTACATCATTTAGGCGAAGCGGAACGCGTGGTTCGCGCCACACACGAATTAGACTCGATCCAAAACGACAAAGATTCGGGCTACACAGTATCTGCGATGCGGAACCTGGGAAAACTGCTTGATGAATCGCACGCCAGTTTACGAGATCTGTACGAGGTCAGCGTTCCGGAAGTCGAAGAGTTGATCAAGATCGTTAGAGACGACCCGGACGTGCTCGGTGCTCGTGTAATGGGCGGCGGGTTTGGCGGGAATGTCCTGGCATTAACTACCCGAGAACACTCAAAAATTCTGATCAAACGAGTGCAGGAACAATACTACTCGGCAAGGGGGCGCCACGGCGTTAACGAAGGATCAGTGATAGTTTCGACGCCAGGTCGTGGTCTCAGCGAAATCGATTTGGACGACGTCTGGCGCGATTCGGTCGCGCAAATCAATTCGCCTGGCTCAAACGCCGCCGCGAACGTAATGAAGCTGCGCGCATTGATCGACGCATCATCAGTCACGTTCGATCCTTACGAAATTTGGCCCGTAATCGTCGCCGCCGGCAAAGGCACGCGAGCTTCAGAGACGGGTATCACCGTACCTAAGCCGTTAGCGGTCGTTGCCGGAAAGCCTGCGATTGTCCACGTTTTGCAGAGCATTCGTGAGGGATTGGGCCAGACGCGACCACCTGTGGTCGTCGTCTCGCCCGATACCGAAGGTGCGATTCGTGAAGCGCTTCGGGGTCAGGACGTTGTTTTTGTAACGCAGGCTGACGCGCTTGGAACCGGCGATGCAGTTTTGAATGCGCATCGTCTGATGAATGACTTCACCGGCACGTCGCTGGTCGTGTGGAGTACACAACCCGTAATTCGTCCCCAAACATTTGCGCGCGCGGCGAAACTCGCCCGCCTGTTCGACTCTTACAATATGGTCCTTCCGACCGCTTTCGTCGAATATCCGTACGCGCCCATTCGACGCAAGGCATCAGGTGAGATTGAATCCGCGACTGAAACACATTTGGAGAGTGCCGCAACGGCCGAGTTCGGCGAAACAAATATCGGCATGTTCATACTGAAGAATCAAACTATGTTCCAGGTGTTGCTCGAATTGCGCAATCGCTATTGGGATGAATTGACGGGCCGTTACAACCGCAGCCGCGGTGAGCTCGGCTTTCCTAATGAAGTCATCAATGCTCTTGCCTTACGGAAGTTCGGTGTCTTCGCAAGTCCTTTTGCCGACTCACGCGAAGAGCAAGGCATCAAGCGCTTCGAAGATCTGTCGCGCTGTGAAAGGTTCCTGTCCGAGCTGGGCGAACATGGCAACGACCGTAAATAGGGCACACCTTTCCACCAGACCGATCTCAAACCTGCGTTGGTGGATCGGCGGTTTGCTATTTGCCTCAACGGTCATCAACTACATCGATCGGCAGACGCTTTCCGTCCTGGCGCCATATCTAAAGCAGCAATACGGCTGGAACAACCAGAACTTTGCGACCATCGTAATCGCGTTTCGAGTAGCGTACTCAGTTGGACAGACTGTTTCGGGGCGGGTGATCGATCGCATCGGAACACGAAAAGGACTCACGATCACTGTCATCTGGTATTCGATCGCGGCGATGCTAACGTCGCTCGCGGGCGGTCTACGCAGTTTCGCACTCTTTCGCTTCCTGCTCGGCGCCGGTGAATCCGCAAACTGGCCCGCTGCAACGAAAGCGGTGGCCGAGTGGTTTCCGAAGAAAGAGCGAGGCTGGGCCGTGGCACTTTTTGATAGTGGCTCATCTATCGGTGGAGCTATCGCGCCACTACTCGTGATCGGCTTATACAAATATTTCGGCGGCTGGCGTCCGGCCTTCATCATCACCGGGACGCTTGGATTCTTATGGCTGGTCGCCTGGCGACTGCTTTATCACCCGCCTGAGTCGCACCCACGAATCGGCCACGCCGAACGCGAGATGATCCTGCGAGATCGAAACGAATTGAACGAACAGGACCAACATACTAATCACAAAACCAGATGGCGCGACTTGATCAGACTTCCGCAAACGTGGGCTGTGATTGCTGCTCGTACAATGACGGATCCGGTTTGGTTTTTTATCACCGATTGGTTCGCCATCTATCTCGTAACCAAAGGAATTAATCCCGAGCAGGGATTACTTGCGTTCTGGATTCCATTTGTAGCCGCCGATCTCGGGAATTTCTTTGGTGGCGGAATCTCAAGCTGGCTAATCCGCCGTGGCTGGCCCGTCATTAAAGCGCGCAAAGCGGTGGTTGTATTTGGCGGGCTCGGAATGACTCTGCTGATCCCGACTATCTTTACCTCGAGCTTGCTGGCACTCGCGGGTCTTTTTGCAGTCTCGACGTTTGCCTATGCGGCTTTTTCGACGATGGCACTTGTGCTTCCGTCTGATCTCTATCGCAGCGAATCGGTGGCAACTGTGAGTGGTATGAGTGGAACGGGCGCGGGAGTGGGTACCATCATCTCGACTTTTCTAATCGGGTACGTTTCAGATAACTATTCTTTTGAACCGATATTGATCACGGCAAGCTTCATTCCTTTTCTGGGAATGATATTGGTTCTGATACTGATTCGGCCGGAAAAGAGTGTTCGCACAATGGCGTAAGGTAATTGCATCTGATGAGCTACTCGATAGGCATAGATCTGGGCGGGACCAATATCAAGATCGTTGTGATTTCGAATGACGGAAACGTGCTTCACTATCTGACTTGCGATACGGCTGACTCGGAAGGTTCGTGGGCCCAGACAATCAAGCAGAATATCGATCTGATCCAGGAACAGCGTGGTCAACCAGCGTGTCACATCGGCCTGGCGGCGCCAGGCCTCGCAGCTCGAGATGGTCGCTCGATCAGTTACATGCAGGGACGGCTTGCGGGCCTCCAGGGATTCGTGTGGCAGGATTTTCTGAAGTCACCCGTCGTGATACTGAACGATGCTCATGCAGCCTTGCTGGGTGAAGTCTGGCATGGCGCGGCGAAAGGTTATCAAAACGCCATCCTGTTGACGCTCGGAACAGGTGTTGGAGGAGCAGTGCTCGTCGATGGACGACTAATCAAAGGTCAGATCGGACGCGCCGGTCACCTCGGTCACGTAACTGTTTACTCCGATGGCAGTCCGGACATCGTAAACACGCCGGGCAGTCTCGAGCAGATGATCGGCAACTACAACCTATCTGAGCGTTCGGGAGGTCGATTCAGCTCAACGCGGTTACTTGTCGAAGCGCATCTTCGCGGCGAGAACGAGGCAACAAAGATCTGGCTTCGTTCGATCCATCACCTGGCGGCTGCGGTCGCTTCTTTCATAAATGCTTTTGATCCCCAGATCGTTATCGTTGGTGGTGGCATAGCTCAGGCAGGCTCTGCGCTATTTGATCCACTCCATAAAGAGCTGGATCGATTTGAGTGGCGGCCGCTGGGCCATACCGTTCAAGTCGTACCCGCAGCCCTTGGCGAGAAAGCCGGCGCGATCGGAGCCGCCTACCACGCGCAGCGCGATGCATTGACAAGGGATACACCTCCGTATTGATCAATGGCTACGAAAGGTGGACGTCTAATTAATGACAAACTTCAATTGGTTGCTGGATGGCAGCATCGTCGGTTTGTACTTGCTCGTGACAATGGTCGCGGGGTTGATGGTCAGAAAGTATGTAGGCAAAGTCGAGCACTTTCTGGTTGCGGGCCGGGAGATGGACGTCTATCTGGGAATCGCCTCGCTTGCAGCCACAGAGTTTGGCATCGTCACCTGCATGTACACCGCACAGAATGGATATGAGAAAGGATTTGCGGGCGCAACACCCGGCATCCTGATGGCGTTGGCGATGGCTGGCGTTGGCCTGACTGGTTTCGTGATCAAACCGCTACGCGACTCGGGTGTCATCACGATTCCGGAGTTACTCGAACAGCGGTTTGGTGGACGTATTCGCTGGGCTGCCGGAGTCGTGATCGTGCTTGGCGGACTCCTCAACATGGGTGTCTTCCTCAGAACTGGTGGTCAGTTTTTGGTGCTCGTCGCCGGATTGAACGTGCGCTATCTCGAAATCATGATGACGGCGCTGCTCGTAGGAGTGGCGATCTACACCATCCTTGGCGGCATGCTCTCAGTACTTGTTACTGACTTCCTGCAATTCGTTGTCATGAGCGCCGGACTAATACTTGTGACGATCCTGATCCTGGTGAATGTTGGTTGGGAGAAACTCGTCACAACGGTTGAGACAAGTTATGGCGCCGGTGGTTTCAATCCGTTTGTGAATCCAACCATGGGCTGGCAGTACGTGTTGTTCAATTTGATGCTGAATACAGCCGCCGTCCTCACCTGGCAAACAATCATTGCTCGCGTCTTAGCGGCCAGGGACACAAGCACAGGTCGCAAGGTCTACACACGAACCAGCTTCTTCTTCGTATGTCGTTTTCTGATTCCCGGTATCTGGGGCATCGCAGCCCTTGCTACGCTTGGCCCAGTCGCAAACACACTCGAAGCAATGCCACAGTACCTGAGTACTGCCGTGCCGGCAGGACTAATGGGAATTCTCGTGGCTGCGATGTTAGCGGCGGACATGTCGACCGACTCATCGTACATGTTGACGTGGTGCAGCGTGATCTACAACGATATCCTGGCGCCATTTCGCAAGAGACCGTGGTCCGAGCGTAAAGGACTGTTTTGGAATCGCACTATCATCGCCATCATCGGCATCTTCCTGTTGCTATACGGCCTGTGGTACCCGCTCAAAGGCGATCTTTGGACTTACCTAGGGGTGACGGGGACGATCTATCTCGCAAGTATCTCAGTCCTTCTCATCGCGTGCTGTTATTGGCGTCGAGCAAACAGTTGGGGAGCCGGCGCTTCGATTATCGTAAGCGCGGTTATTCCAGTCGCATACCTGGTGATGGAGCAAGTACCGTCTACTGCCGATCTCGCGAAATCTATCGGCCCCTATTATTCAGGGATCGCGACGTATCTATTGTCAGGGGCAGCAATGATTATCGGTTCAATGCTTAAGCCGCAAAGCAGCTCAGAAGGGAGACCGGCTCATGCCTAATCATTGGTTTTGGTGGGCGCTTACGATCGCGTGTGTGATCTGGTACTCGACGATAACGATCTATGTCGCCATCAAAGGCGCCGGCGACATCAAGAATATGCTTGCGCGTCTGGCCGCAGAGAAAGAAAGAGATGTGAAGGTGGAATGATCCGAATTGCACTCGCTGGCTGCGGTGAACACTCGAGGGCGAGCCATGCCGCGCCGCTCGCGAGATTCGCTGCGGCACATCCGAATGAAATCAAACTCGTGGCCGCGTGCGATCTCACTCGGGAAAGAGCACTCGAGTTCTGTCATTCGTTCGGTTTTGCTCGAGCGTATGAAGATTTAGATCAGATGTTGGAGGTTGAGCAGCCCGATGCGTGTGTGTCTGTCATGCCGATGGAAAAGATAGGTGAGGTGGGTATCAAACTCCTCCAGCGCGGTATTCCCTGTGTAATAGAGAAACCGCTTGGGACTTCCCTGCCCGAGATTGAGCGACTGGCCGGCGTCGCGCGCGAAACGCAGACTCCACATATGGTTTCAGTTAACCGTCGCTTCATGCCGTATCTGAATCAAGGCCGTTCGTGGATGCAGCAACATGGACCACTGCGCTACGTGAGGGCATCGCAAGTTCGTCACCAGCGAAGTGAGCCGGACTTTATTTGGTCGACGGCGATTCATGCGATTGACGCTCTGCGATATATCGCGGGTGAAGTCGAAAAGTTTGATGTGACTCTGCCGCAGGCAGGGACGAGCGGCGCGATGTGGCATGTGATCTCCTTGAGATTTGAGAGTGGAACGACTGGTCAGGTTGAGATTCTACCGACGGCGGGGATGGTCGAAGAGTCGTACGAGTTGTTTGGCGAGGGTTGTCGTGCACGCGTCACGGCTGGTTCAGGCACACAACGATTGCTCGAATGTTGGGAAGACGGCGAGCGGGTTATCGTGTCGCAGGCTACAGAAGAGGAGCCCGAAGATCTTCGGAACGGCGCGTACCAGGAAGTCGAAGAGTTTGTTCGTGCTTTGCGGATCGGAAATCGCCCCCAACCCTCCATCGACGACATCCTGCCCTCAGCGCGAATCAGTTTTGCGATTGCCGACATGGTGGGCAATTCGCAGCCTTAACTATCGATGAACAAACTTACATGCCTGCTAATCCTGACGATCACGCTGATGCTGTTTCCCGCTTCACCGCAGCAAAAAGGTGTCGGCGGAAGCACATTCGTTAAAAACGACATCACCTATTCAACTGCCGTGATTACACCTCACGTACCCTGGGCCACAAAGCTGCCGCAAGGTCCGATCAAGAGCTTCTTCATCCCGTCCATTCAATACGGAAGAGACATGGTTGAGTTGATGCAACGCCTCGCTCTCGATCCGACAACTGATTCAATCGATAGCAGTTGGGACATCAACTGCTGGGGCATCGGCGATCACTACGGTCACGAGTATCGCGGCGATCGCGACGACTTTCGCACTGTATATGGCTACGTTGAAAAAGATCTCACGGGAAACGCGCGCTACGAAGTGATGTTGATTCCCGGCATAAACGGATGGTCGCGGCTGACGGGCCCGACACGCGATGCCATTTTGCGGCGAGTCCAGGAAGGCGCCGGTCTCGTACTGTTGCATCCGTTCGTCGGCGATGTAAAGGGACATCCGTTCAAAGGAGACGAACCTGTTGGTGATGAGCGTATCTGGGAGATCTCTCCGCTTATAGGAGTTGCGAATGATACGGTGAACGAACGTGGATATCCTGAGGTGAATCGCGACGCAGTAACAAAGGGTAAATGGGAACCCGGCGATCCTCACTTTATCACCGAGGGACTGCCGCTCGAGCTCCTTCCGGAAGGAACCGTTGGCGGAACATTTTATCGCTATCAATCCAGAGGCGACGTCCTGATTAAGTCAGGAGCTCATCCGATCATGAGCGTAAGCAACTACGGTAAAGGACGGGTCGTCGCCCTCGCGTATCTCGAGGAAGGCTTCACGCCGCAAAGCATCAACCCAATCGAGAACAAAATTTACTGGGATTACTGGGAATACCAGTACTCATTACTCGCGCGCGCGTTGCTGTGGGCCGCCGGAAGAAATACTCCTGTGCGCATTGAATCGCTGACCGCAAGCGACGCAGGACTGAAGCTGTCGCTCAACGCGGCAAGCCGGCAAGCAGTACGAATCGAAGTCAACGGTCGCAATGAATTTGGCCAGGCACTCGGCTCTACGACTGGTGAAAACGTTCTGCGCTCCGGTTCAAACATAATCGAAATACCCGCCTCCAAACTGCAACCGTCTTTTGGTTGGCCCGGTGGCCGGCAAATATTAAACGTCATTATTCGCGACGCGAGTGACAACGCAACCCTCAACTGGGGTGCGGCAACGTTCAATACTCCAAAACGCGCCATGATGACCAGCATCAAAACAGCGGTTGACGTATACAAGCGTGGTGAGACGTTGAGTGCGGTCTTGCGAGCGTCCGGCAATCTCAACGGACTGCAAATGCGAATGCAGGTGTGGGACGATCTGGGACGCTTACTCGGAAACATTTCTGCTCCCGCCCGCGGTGAACGCACCTTCACTTTTCAGCTCACGGATTTTCTCGGCAAGTTCGCATTAGTCAGAGGCGAGCTGGTTGACGATCGTGGCGCAATCGTCGATCAACTGCGAGCGAAACCTGCGATGGTGGTCCAAGACACACGTCGGGAGAAAGAGTACACGGCGCTCGTTTCATTTGGCGGCACAAAACATTATTTGCAAAACGCGCAGATGAAGATGGTTCGCGGCGCCGCCGCTGATACGGGTTTCACCTGGTCAAACGACGTCGACAATTCGCTGAACATTCCGCGCGGCACGTTTGGAGTCTACTGGTACGATCGTGGGCCAACCACGCCCGAGGCGATGGAGCGAGCCATTGCCGACTATCAGAAAACAAGCGACTTCGAAGCCCTCGGCTACCTCACGAAAAAAGAACTATATAAACGCACGGGCGATAAGAAGTTTCTCCAGCGAATGCCTTCATTCAACGATCCCGCAGTGCTGAAAAACCTTGGCGACATCGTTCGCGCCTCCGCTCGTAACAAGGCGCGTTACAACATGGATTACTACTTTGTTGGTGACGAAGGCTCGTTGACTTCATACGGCGACGCTGTCGACTTCGACTGGAATCCACATACGCTCGCGGATTTTCGCGTCTGGTTGCGGCAGCAGTACGGCACGCTCACGGCGCTCAACAACGAATGGCGCACGAATTTCAATGACTGGAATTCGGTGGCGCCGTACACGACGGAAGAAGCCAGGAAGACGCGGAACTTTGCTCCGTGGGCCGATCACCGAACGTTCATGGAAATCACTTTCGCGCGTGCTTACCAAACCGCTCGCGACGCTGTGATCGAAGGAGATCCGGATGGGCATATCGCAGTGTCCGGCACGCAGGCTACGAATGCTTACAACGGCGCCGACTGGTCGCGTCTCGATCGCGTGATCGACGATTTCCTTTCCTACGACGGCGGTAATCAGTGGGACATGCACCGGTCCTTCGCGAAGCCGAACGCGATGATTGGCTTTTGGACCGGGTATGGATCGCACGGACTCGCGGTGCAGAACGCGATTTGGACCGCCGCGATTCAGAACGTTCTGCATCCGAATATTTTCTGGATGTACTCGTTTCTGAACCCTGATTTCACTCACTCGGCGTCCGCGCGCGACATGGGCAAAGCGTTTAGCTCGCTGAGATCCGAGGGCGTTGGGAAGCTCTTGATGGAGTCAGTCCGGCAACACGATGGGGTTGCGCTGTATTACTCGATGCCGTCAATTCACGCCGCAAGCATCCTCGGTTATCACCAGCGCAGCAGCGACGATGACGACGAAGTCGTAGACAAAGCGCGCCTGAGCTTCACAGCGAATCGCGACGGTTGGGTCAAAACGATCAAGGACCTCGGCCTTCAATTCGACTTCGTATCGTCGGAAGATGTTGCCACCAGAGGGATCGCAAACGATAAATACAAAGTCGTTATTCTTCCGCTCGCGTTTGCGCTCTCGGACGAAGAAGTTCAACAGCTCGAGCAGTTTGTCGCGCGTGGGGGCGTCGTTCTCGCGGATGCAGCACCCGGCTGGTTCGATCAGCACTGCGGGTGGCAGAAAAAGGAACGAGTAAGCAAGCTGTTCGGCATCGTCACACTTGATTCAGACAAGCGCCAGTTGAAGCTAACTTCGGGTGAAGTTCGCACGTCCGAGCAGGGTGGTGAATGGAACCTGCCATTACCGCTTTCGGACATACGCATCGCTGAGCCTGACGTGAAAGTTTCAGGCGGAACAGCGCTGCTCAAGATCAACAACAACGACGCGGCGATCGTAAATCGCACGGGGGCCGGTTGGACCATTTACCTCAACACCGCCTGGGACCAGTATACAAAGCAGCGCGCGTCGAACTTCGGCGGCGCAGCTTATCGTCAACTCTTGAGTGCGATTCTGAGTAAGGCAGGAGTACGGCCGTCGATTCAAGTGAGTTCGCCCGACGGCCGGCAGTTACAGCAGGCGCAAATTGCTCGATACAAATTCGGCGCCGCCGAGATCGTTGCAATCGTGAAGGAGAACGTTGCGCTCGGTGGCGTGGTTGGTCAGGACGGTGTCACAACTTACAACGACGCAAACCTGGGTCAGGTTGCGAAGCAGGAGTTGACGATCAAACTCCCTCGCAAATTTTATGTTGCCGACGTTCGCACCGGAAAAAGATTGGGCTTCACGGACGTCGTCCACAGCTCGATCCTGGTTGGAGACGCACTCGTGTTGGCGTTAACTTCGGAAGGCACCGAACTAAACTTCGCAGGTCCTGCTTCCGCACACACGGGCCAGCATGTTTCCTTCCGCTTGAGTACAACGATGCCGGGCGCGAGTCTCGTGCGCTGCCACGTCTATGCGCCCGACGGTTCTCATTTGCCAGTCTATTCGAAAAACGTGCTCGTCGAGAAAGGCCGCGGCACTTTTACCGTGCCTTTTGCTCTAAATGATCCGATCGGCAAATACGTCGTTCGTGCCACAGACGTGGTCACTGGCGCACTTAGCGAAAAGTCGATCGAGCTCAAGTGATGCAGCTTGGAATAACGCCGAAGGCGTTCGCTAATTTCAGCCCGGGGTTGGAGCTTGCGACAACCCTGGGTACGCGAAATAAAGGCATGAACCCTGAAAGGGTTCGCCAACCGCCGAACCCTTTCAGGGTTCAAAATACATTTTGATTCGATTACCCAGGGTTCTCGCTACGCTTGAACCCTGGGCTGAAATTAGCGAACGCCTTCGGCGTTATTCCGACAGACTCTTCAGGGTTTTGTTTTATTTACATTACGTAACCC
>JBIOUJ010000007.1:0-11147 GCA_044867025.1 Pyrinomonadaceae bacterium
AACGCCGAAGGCGTTCGCTAATTTCAGCCCAGGGTTCAAGCGTAGCTGTTCATTATCATGACATCCTTTACACATCGTTATCATGACAGCGGGCCTTTTCATTCTCCCCAAGCTTTAGCTTGGGGGACACCGCTCCAGTACGGGAAAACCATTTAAATGGTTTTCAAGAGTAGGAGACAACGAGGATCCCAAGCTAAAGCTTGGGGAGAATGAGAAAGGTCGCTTACAACCCGCTCGGGAAAAAACAAACGGTAAAGGATGTCATGATAATGAACAGCGTAGCGAGAACCCTGGGTAATCGAATCAAAATGTATTTTGAACCCTGAAAAGGGTTCGGCAATTGGTGAACGCTTTCAGCGTTTCGACTTAATTTTATATTTGCTAACCCAAGGTTGTCGCTAATGCTCCAACCTTGGGCTGAAATTAGCGAACGCCTTCGGCGTTATTTCCTCTTTTGAATTTCTTGCCTCAGATGCGCTTTGGTCTCAAGATCGTCCACGCTAAATAGATTCCTAATAGGAGTGCGCTTACAAACCCAAAGGCGAATACAACCCAGGCCCACCGCTCCCAGCCGGGAGGCCTGTACACTGAGGCGAGAACGGCCAAGCCGTTGATGAATGCAGCAGCAATCACTCCCAGTACAATCCTGTTCGCGATTCTCTCGAGGCGATCAATGACCGGATCAAAGCCTTCCGGACGCATGCCAATTTGAAGATTTCCATCTTCAGCGGCCCCGACAATCCTTCGGACTTGCTGCGGAAGCTCCACTCCCAATTTCGCAAATTCCAAACTGGCACGTCCGAAGCTGCGAACCCATCTGAACGGAGAGTACTGACGCAGCACGAGTCGCTCGGTATAAGGTGTGAGCGATTTCGTTAACTGAAAGTCAGGATCGAGATTCACTCCCAGTCCCTCAATCATGATCACAGTCTTAAGTAATAATGCGAGGTTCGATGGCAGATGCATTTGGTGCTGGCGCATGATCGAAAAGACATCATTCAGCAGAGCTGTGACCTTCAACTCACCTAATGGCAGCCCCCAGTAGGTGGATAGCAATCGCTCGATGTCACGACGGACAAACGCACGATCGATTCGCTTTCGAGTAACGCCCAGATCGAGAAATACATCGACCAGTCGATCGGCATCCTGATGGTTGATAGCGATCAATAGATCGGCCAGGAGGTCCTGAGTCCGTTCATCGAGAACTCCGACCATTCCAAAGTCAATCAAACCAATGGTGCCGTTCTGCTCAATGAAAAAGTTTCCCGGGTGAGGATCCGCATGGAAGAACCCATCTTCGCACACCATTTTCAGCACGGCGTTGGTGGCATACTGTGCCAGCCAGCGGCGATCCGTGCCCTGTTCATCGAGGCCGGCCAGATCATTAATCTTGACACCGCGAATTCTCTCCAGGGTGAGCACTCGAGAGGTGGTCGCATCCCAAAAGACGCGCGGCACATGAATGCCAGGCTCGCCAGCAAAATTCTCCGCGAACCGTTCAGCACTGTGGCCCTCTCGAATGTAGTCTAGTTCAGCGCCCAAGGTTTGAGAGAACTCTTCAACCAGACCGATGAGATCGTAGCGATCGGCAAATTCAAGATGCCGGCTAGGACTTGCCGCAAGCTCTTTAAGAATGTCCAGGTCCTCATTGACCGTTTCGACCACTCCCGGCCTGCGAATCTTTACGACGACTTCTGTCCCGTCCGGTAGCGTGGCGGCGTGAGCTTGTCCGATTGATGCTGCGGCCAGCGGTTGAGTATCGAACTCTGCAAAGATATTTTCTATAGGCTGGCCCAACTCAGACACCAGTGTTTCTCTAATCGCTTCAAATGGAACCGGTGGAGCTGAATCCTGCAGCTTGGTTAGTTCGGCGAGATATTCGGGAGGCAGGAGATCTGCACGAGTTGAAAGGATTTGGCCCAACTTAATGAAAGTAGCCCCGAGTTCTTCGAGGGCCAATCGCAAATGTGCAGATCTTGCGGCTGACGGCCGGGAATTCACACCGCCAACAGTTTCACCATTATTTGTTAAAAAGCCCCATCCATGAGTTAGCAGCGCACCAGCGATTTGCCGCGAGCGGTTCAAATGAAAATTCTTTCGCCAACTCATGAGGTTCATCATTTGCACGCAACCTCGCAAGCTTTTTCATTTGTGCGGTGATCGAAGCTCAAAATGTCCACGATTAAACCAGCGATGGCGGTTTCTTTCACGCGCCAATTCCACCGCTCGGAGGCTTTGCCTCAAAAGTCTCTATCATTCACACCAGAGCTTTAGCCTGGTGACTAAACGTAACACTAAAGCAGAAAACCGTTTCAACGGTTTGCCATTCTTTCCCGCAGGAAACCGTTGAAACGGTTTCTGGGTAATGGCCTGCACAAGCACCAGGCTAAAGCCTGGTGTGAATGAAAGAGACATAGATCGACCGCCCCATCATTGACCTCGATCCGCAAGCGTTCCGCCTCGCGATCGGCTCTACGCTCCAGTGCAAACTCGATCTCTTCAAGCAACAGCTTTGCGTTGACTTTCTGTTTGCGAATCGTGATCTTGTTGATTACGCCAACTACGCCAGCTGTCTAATCAGAGCAATGATTGTGCCGTGTTGAACTAAGGACATTCTCTTCAAAAATCAACTGTTTCGCTTAGCTTCCGTGCGGAAAGTTCCGCATATCACTGCGAGGAAACTCACTCCAGTCTGGCGCTCAGAAAGGAACAAGCCCAACAGTCAGCGGGTACCCCTTCAATAGCGAAAGCGGCACGGACCTTGCTCCTTTGTCGTTTTTCGAGTCGGGCAGATCTACGCAGCAATGGAGCCGGGAATCGTGGGAGATGAAGCACGTTATGAAGACACACAAACCATTTATCTACACGCTCGATTTCGCAGAGGTCGGCCTAAAGGATATTTCGCGGGTCGGCGGTAAGAATGCCTCTTTAGGCGAACTCTTTAATGCACTTAAGCCCCAGGGCGTTGGCGTGATCGATGGCTTTGCCACCACGGCCGATGCGTATCGTGCGCTGTTGGCCCAAGGCCAACTTGAATACGAGCTCCGTTCCTTGCTTTCAGATTTCGATCCCGAAGATGTAGACGAACTGAGAAGGCGGGGACATGCTGCTCGTGTGGCCGTTCTTGATATGCCGCTGCCTAAGGAGTTGCGAAACGCGATCGTCAGCGCCTATGAACAGCTTTGCAACCGGCTCGGGCATGAGCCGGAACTTGCCGTGAGATCCTCGGCTACTGCTGAAGATTTGCCCGAGGCCTCGTTTGCCGGCGCTGCTGAAACATTCCTTAACGTTCGTGGTCAAGCGGCGCTGTTGCGTGCCGTGCATCAGTGTTTCGCCTCGCTGTTTACCGATCGTGCAATTAGCTATCGTGCGCGGCTTGGTTACGACCAGTTGAAGGTGGCGATTTCTGTCGGCGTACAGCCAATGGTGCGATCCGATAAAGCCAGCTCAGGTGTGATCTTCACCCTTGACACTGAATCAGGGTTTCGCGATGTCGTATTGATTAGTGCCGCGTACGGCCTGGGTGAGTATGTCGTACAAGGCGTAGTTACACCCGATGAGTGGTTAGTTTTCAAACCAACACTCAAGTCCGGCCATCGTCCTATCGTTGGGCGAAGGCTAGGTACAAAGGAGGTGCGCCTGGTTTATGGAGATGGCAGCCGCACCACACGCAGCGAGGCCACTCCGCTACAGGAACGCGGAAGGTTCTCGCTCACTGATGATGAAGTTCTCAAGCTCGCGCGTTGGGCGTGTTCAATTGAGGACCACTATTCCAAACAGGCCGGACATCCGCAGCCGATGGATATCGAGTGGGCCAAAGATGGAGAGACCGGCGAACTCTTCGTCGTTCAGGCCAGACCGGAAACGGTCCATTCTGCAAAGGCAAGAGATGCGATGGCGCAAATCTACAAGCTCACCGGCGAACATGGAGCGCCGCTTGTAACCGGCCAGGCTGTCGGTGAAAAGATTGGTGCCGGTCAGGTACGAATCGTGCGCGGCGTGGAAGAGCTGCAAAACGTCAAAGCCGGCGACGTCCTGGTTGCCAGACTCACCGATCCGGATTGGGAACCTGTAATGCGACGTGTCGCGGCCATAGTTACCGATCAAGGAGGACGAACTGCTCACGCTGCGATCGTGTCTCGCGAGTTTGGCATACCGTGCATTGTCGGCAGTGGAAATGCAACTGAGGTCCTTCATGATGGTGATGAGGTCACGGTAGCGTGCTGCGAAGGAGCCGAGGGCCATGCCTATGCCGGACGCATTGCTTTTGCGATCAATGAGATCGGTGCAGAAGCGGTTCCACAAACACGGACGCAGGTGATGCTTACGACTGGCGACCCGTCCAGCGCCTTCCAGGTGTCATTGATTCCCAATGATGGGGTCGGCCTGGCGCGCACTGAGTTCATTGTTACGAATCATATCGGCATTCACCCGATGGCTTTGGCTCGTTATCCGGACCTAAAGGATCAAACGGCGCTGAAAGAAATAGCGTTGCGCATCGGCAACGAGGAACCACGCGAGTTCTTTGTCCGCCGCTTCAGCGAAGGTGTCGCCCGTATTGCCGCTGCGTTCTATCCCAAACCCGTGATCGTTCGGACAAGCGATTTCAAGTCCAACGAATACGCCCGCCTTTTGGGAGGTAACGAGTTTGAGCCACAAGAAGAAAATCCGATGCTGGGCTTCAGAGGGGCATCGCGCTATTACGATTCACGGTATGCCGACGGCTTCGCGCTTGAATGTGCGGCGTTGCTACGTGTGCGCAAAGAGATGGGCCTGACCAACGTCAAGATCATGATTCCGTTTTGTCGCACCGTGGCGGAAGCAAAACGCGTAATTGAAGTAATGGGCCAACACGGATTGAAACAACGTGAGGAAGGGCTCGAAATTTATGCAATGTGTGAGCTCCCTTCGAATGTCGTTCGAGCCGACGAGTTTCTGCAAGTCTTCGACGGATACTCGATTGGTTCCAATGACTTAACCCAGTTGATATTGGGGATCGACCGCGACTCCGGGACGATTTCGGATCTGTTTGACGAAAACGATCGGGCTGTTCTCAGCATGATCGCACAGGTAATTGACGAAGCGCATAGAGCCGGAAAACCGATTGGCATCTGTGGCCAGGCGCCGTCGGACTTTCCGGAGTTTGCACGCTGGTTGGTCGACCAGGGCATCACGTCGATCTCCCTCAATCCTGACGTTGCCATCAAAACGCACCTGGTAATTGCTGACGAAGAGAGTCTTCTATATTGCGCAGAGCCGGTGAAATCAGAGTCACCAACGGCTGTAGTACCGAAGTTGACTAATAAGAGCCTTGCTTCTCAGCAGTCGAGCGTTGGCCGGTGCGCGCCACCTCAGAGTAGTTGATATGGAACATGAACATTCTGCTGAAGCCATTAGGCACCGATTATCCAAAGGACCAACACATAACTACCTGCGCGACTGGATCTACGGCGGAATCGACGGTTCAGTTACGACCTTTGCAGTTGTCAGTGGAGTAGCGGGAGCAAGACTGTCCTCGTGGATAATTCTGGTAATGGGTTTCGCAAATCTCTTCGCCGATGGATTCTCGATGGCGGCCAGCAATTATCTTGGCACAAAAGCTGAACACGATGACTTACATCGTCTGGAAGCAGTCGAGAACCGGCACATCGACACATTTCCTGAAGGTGAAAAGGAAGAAGTCAGGGAGATTTTTCGGCAAAAAGGATTTACAGGTGAAGATTTACGCCGGATCGTTCAGTTCATCACGGCAGATCGCAGACGATGGGTACGAACCATGTTAACTGAGGAGTATGGTCTTCCATACGAGGTACGTTCGCCCTGGATCGCGGCTCTGAGTACCTTCAGTGCATTTCTTGTTTGCGGGCTCATTCCACTGCTTCCCCACTTGTTTCAACTCACCTATGCTTTCGTAATTTCGGTGATCGTAACGGCAGTGGTTTTCTTCGCGATCGGGTCCATTAAGAGTCGATGGTCCACAGCGTCATGGTTACGATCAGGATTGGCCACGGTATTCGTCGGAGCAATCGCAGCCGGCCTGGCCTACGCGGCCGGGGTAATCCTCAAAAACTTCGCAGATTAACTTAGGCCCGCCAGCTTTGACGCCAATGGATTCTTAGAACGTGACACAGGCATGGCGGGGCCGTAATGTAGAGGTTAGAGTGAAGCAACAGATCGAGCAGGCACGTTGGATAGCCGTAATGGCGGCAACCGCGATCGCGCTCTACTTGTGCTGGCTGATGCTTAAGCCGTTTATCGGAGTTCTGGCGTGGGCTGTCGTTTTGGTCATCGTTTTCTTTCCCGTTCATAAACGGTTAGAGCGCAGGATTAAGCGTCGTGGCTTGACCGCCTTGCTGTCGTGTTTACTCGTAATACTTGTAGTCGTATTGCCGCTCACAGTTCTCACGATGGTCCTGGCCGAAGAACTGGCAAGGGTCGTTCCGAATCTGCCGTCTCGCCTATCGCAACTGTTGAACAGTCAAACGTCTCTCTTGGGAAGAGTCTCTGGATGGATCGAGTCTCGCTTTGGTGTCGACACGTTAGGGTCACAGACCTTCATCATCGAGCAGCTTAAGCATTCAGGTGAAGTTCTGTTAGGCGCTTCTCTAAACCTGCTGGGGAACATTGTTGGCGGCATCGTAAAAGCATTCTTTGTCGTCTTCACCATGTACTACCTGTTCAGGGATGGCGAAAAAATCGTTCATAAGTTGCCCGCAGCGCTTCCGCTCAGTGGAGAACAAAGCGAAGCGATAATTTCGCGAACCCAGGAAGTGGTAAGCGCGAGTGTTTACGGCGTAGTGACGATTGCAGCTCTTCAAGGACTGTTGGGAGGTATTGCTTTTTGGGTCCTGGGCATCCCATCACCAGTCTTATGGGCGGTGTTGATGGCATTTGTCTGCATGATTCCAGTCGCCGGCTCGTTTCTGGTTTGGCTACCGCTTTCGATCTACCTGATGGCTAACGGGCACTGGACCAAAGCGATTGCGCTAATCGTTTGGGGCGCACTTGTGATCAGTACGATTGACAACTTTCTACGGCCGAAGTTGATCCGAAATCAGACCAGGTTACACGAACTTTTCGTTTTCTTTTCCGTCCTTGGCGGAATTAGTGTGTTTGGACTGCTCGGTATCGTACTCGGTCCCGTCGTGCTCGCCATCACGCTTGGACTGCTCCAAACCTTCCGACTGCACAAGGCGCTACCCCTCGCCGACTGAGGAAAACTTCTCACAAGCAAAAGTCGTTTTCCTTCTCTAACTCTAAGGCCCCCCGAGCATCGTCATCATAGTGCCTGCCTCCTCGAACTCATGAAACTGAGCACTATAACCCTCGCATCATCTTGCGCTCTTGCGAACCACTTCAACTGAGCAATGCGCGCGCGCCGCGACTGCGGCTGAAACGCTACCCAGAATGAACCGCTCAAAACGGTTGCTGAATCCCGTGGAACCAACGAAGATGCAGTCAGCGCCCCACTCTTCCGCTGCTTTGCAGAGTTCTCGCTTAGGATCACCTTCTTTGACTACACAAGTGACTTTGATCGCGGCGGCCCGCAAAAGCTCCACCGAGCGTTCTGAGATCTTTTCAACCCACTCTTTCTCTTCTCTTCTATCCTCTTCGATCATTTCTCCGAGCGGAGGAATCAGCTTTCCAAGAAACTCAGGTGCTAACGGATCGTCGACCAGAACCACCATGACTTCACTTTGGGCAGGCCACTTGCGCGCAGCGACGGCCCGCAATGCTTCATCACTTGGCGGCGAGCCATCGGTCCCTACAATGATTCTTACCGGAGAATTTGGCTCATCGACACGTCCACGAGCGATTCTGACCGAGCAAAGAGCTTCAGTTAAAACACGCTGAGAAACACTACCAAGCACAAACCGTCCCAGCGCCGTCCGTCCGTGCGAACCCACTACAATCAAATCCGGCTTCCATTGATCTGCTTTTGAAACCAACTCCCAGGCCGCCGAGCCACATGATGAATCGCTCGTGACCTTCCAGTTGGGAAAGTTAGTCTGCACTCGCTCTCGTGCGCGTTCAGCCAAAGCCAGTGCGTCCTTCGCCGCACTGCAACCCTTTGCATAATTCCTTTGCAGTTCTGCCGGTGACTTCGCTTCTCGCGCCTGCTCTATGATCTCGTATGTCGACGGCGGTGGCGGCGGAAGCCACACTTCAGCAACGGAAAGAATCTGAGCCTCAGCATCAGGCGGTAGTCCCGCGTGAGTCAGATCGTCGAGCGCCGCATCGGCGCATTCGGAACCGTCATATCCGATTAGTATTTTCATGGCAGTACGCCCTCTCATTCTTCGTGCGAAATTGGAACCGGGTAAATCACCAAGTTCAAACGCACTTCCTTACTTTACGTTGGACGGCAAGAGTCATACCGGGATTTGACGGTCTTTTCTGTACTTGAATCAGCAAAGGTCGTTTCGATAGTTGAGAGATCTTCCGCAGAATGGCGCAAGATTTCCCATGTTTCGTCTCCGAACTCTTAAAGTGAGGTGCTGGATTACTTCATGCGAAAAACAGTAGCGTCATTGATGAGTAGCCTCACTTCGGTCAAGTGCTTTGCCTCAAAAGTCTGTTTCATTCACACCAGGCTTTAGCCTGGTGCGTGTGCAGGCAATTACTCAGAAACCGTTTCAACGGTTTCCTGCGGGAAAAATGGCAAACCGTTGAAACGGTTTTCTGCTTTAGTGTTACGTTTAGTCACCAGGCCAAAGCCTGGTGTGAATGATAGAGACTTTTAGGCAAAGCCTCGCTCAAGGGCATATGATTAACAGCAGCCTTAAGGTTAGTCTCAATGCTATTACTCTTTCCTGGACGTTAAGAGGGAGGCCTTTCCGATTCGAAGTGCATAATCGTGACGCTACCTTCTTCATCCTCTATTTCAAGGCCTCCATCATGACCATCCGTCGTCTCTAATACCAATCGCTGCACACCGGTGACGGTGTGTGTCAGGTGGTTTTTGCTTGAAGCGGACGGCGCCTGAAGCATGATTTCAAGGCAAGTACCACGCTCGCCGTCAGGATCAAGATCTATACCTGTCAATAGCAATCCATCCTCGAGCCAGAAGTCTGTTTCGAGTTCTCCCGCTGGGCCAAGAACTTCAAGTCTCGTAGGACGCATGTTGTTTCGTTTGCCGAAGGCTGCCAAATCAGATTGCCACGACAAAGTTTCAATATTCTTTCGCATACTATTTCTCCGTTTCACACAGTTCAGTCGTCATACACAATTACTTCGGTTCCCACAGGCGTGAGTTCACTCAGCTGCCTTGAACTGAACATTGGTATCAGAATCCGTGGCTGGCAGGATAGACCGCCAGCGTCAAGCTGCCATGAATTGCGATACCGTTGTATATGTAGTTAGGGTAGTAAACAGACCAAGCAACTTAGCCGCCATCCGGCAATCTTTCGCAAGACTCTAAATCTTACTCTTGGTGTATGGGCGCGATGGATCTCGCTCGAATGTCTGTCGGAATAACGCCGAAGGCGTTCGCTAATTTCAGCCCAAGGTTGGAGCATTAGCGACAACCTTGGGTTAGCAAAATAAAATTAAGTCAAAACGCTGAAAGCGTTCACCAATTGCCGAACCCTTTTCAGGGTTCGAAATACATTTTTGATTCGATTACCCAGGGTTCTCGCTACGCTTGACCCCTGGGCTGAAATTAGCGAACGCCTTCGGCGTTATTCCGACAGACTCTAAAGGGGTGGCGCCAACCAAGCCGTCGACCCGACCAGCCTTGGTGTTTACTACTGAAAATTATCAAAGAACTTCAGCCATTCGTTCTTCTGAATTTCTTTGGTCTTCAGTGTCAATTTCTCCGTCATCTCTAGTGCGCGTCTTCGCATAACCTCACCTACCACATTAGGCAACGCCTGTGCCTACTTCCAATCCCAACTAAGGCAAGCAAACAGGTGTAAGAGCGAGAGATTATCGAGAGAGCAGCGAGCTTTAACACAGTGTATGCGTGAGTTTCCCCACCGCCGAATAATTCGCACAATCAACGTCATGAATCCGTGATGAAACTGCCGTCGACGTAAAGGAACAACGATTGCCAGATTGATATCGTTGCCCCGTCCGCTCAGGATTAACTGCTATGTTCATTCACGAGATGACCGTTGACGAATGTTCCGGCGCCTTGAAGGAAACGCGGCTGGGCAGGCTGGCGTGCGCCCAGGACAATCAGCCCTATATCGTGCCAATCAACTTTGCTTTTGATGGCACCTACATTTACGGGTTTACAACACTGGGGCAAAAAATCGAGTGGACGCGTTTAAATCCGTTAGTGTGTTTCGAGGTTGATAAAGTAGTGAGTCACAATGAGTGGATGAGTATCGTTGTATTCGGTCGCTATGAGGAACTACCCGATACGCCCGAGTATGAGAAGGAACGCGTGAGGGCGCACGCATTTCTTCAAAAGCGCGCAATGTGGTGGGAACCCGCCTATATTTCGCAAGAGCACCGCGAGCAACCGCATTCATTGACACCGATCTTCTTTCGTATACACATCGAGAAGATGACTGGCCACCGTGCAACCTTTGACAAGTCCTGAACTTGTCGACACCCGCTTGTTCTTTCGATCATGAAAGCCTGGATTCTAAACAAACCGGCGCCCGTCAGTGAGCATCCGCTCCATCTAAGTGAGAGGGCTCTGTCCACGCCCTCAGATGACGAACTCCTGATACGAGTGGCTGCTTGCGGAATCTGTCGTACGGACCTCCATGTAGTAGAGGGCGACTTGCCGGTTCGTCGTTCACCTGTGATTCCCGGTCACCAGATAGTTGGCAGCGTGGCCGCTCTCGGCAGCAGTGTCGAAGGCTTTGACATTGGAGATCGAGTAGGAGTCGCATGGCTAAATCGAACTTGTGGCAAGTGTGAGTTCTGTATCGCCGGTCGAGAAAATCTGTGCGACGAAGCAATGTTCACGGGATGGACCGTAGATGGCGGCTACGCAGAATACGCAGTTGCGCCCGCAGCCTTCACCTATCATCTACCAGATGGCTTCAACGACATGCAGGCCGCACCACTTCTCTGCGCAGGTATCATCGGTTACCGCTGCCTGCGTCTAACCGGACTCACTCGAGACGAATGGAAAGGTACGCGGCTGGGTTTGTATGGCTTCGGCGCTGCCGGCCACGTCTGCATTCAGT
>JBIOUJ010000008.1:0-26858 GCA_044867025.1 Pyrinomonadaceae bacterium
AAAATATTTCGGCCCTTCAGACCTGAACGACGCATATTGAATAAACCCAGGGGCGACGCGCTTCGCGCTTGCCCCTGGCTTTCATATTCCGCGCCTTTGGCGCTGCATTACCTATCGTGGTACTGACATTTATCCAAGTCAGTCTCCTGGACTCATTCGTATCTCAGCGCAACCAGTGGATCGACTTTCGTGGCCCGCCGTGCCGGAATATAACAAGCCAACAATGCGACGACGATCAAGACGATAGAAGCAATGCTGAACGTCATCAGATCGGTGGGCGTAACTGCAAACAAGAGGCTCCTCATTAAACGTGTGACCGCTATCGCTCCAATAAACCCGATCGCTACGCCGATCAGCGTCAATTTCATTCCCTGGCCCATCATTAAACGCAGGATGTCTCGAGGTGCAGCGCCGAGTGCGAGACGAATCCCAATCTCTCTCGTGCGTTGCGAGACTAAATAGGCAATCACTGCGTACAAACCCGCGGCAGCCAACAGCAATGCCGATACCGCAAAGACCGCTATCAACTGCATGTTGAATCTGCGTGCGGCAACCGCTGTCGCTAAAAACTGATGCATTGGTCTGACTCCCGCTGTTGCGACATCAACGTCAATGTTCCGGAGTTCTTTGCGCACCGTTGACGCGAGTGCTTCAGGTTCTATCCCAGTGCGCACCAAGAGGCTGAAGTTATTCGCCATAAACGGCACCGCAGATTTTGGCGCTTGAGGAATTGGCCCGTAGAGTGTCGGCATCGGTTCGTCGGTCAAGCCCATGTGCTTGACGTCTTCGACGATGCCGACGACTTCATATTCCTTCGCCGGGTTTCCGTCACCCATGTTGATCAGAACGTGCGCGCCCAACGGATCCTGGTCGCCGAAGAACTTACGTTGCAGCGCTTGATCGATGATGATCGCGCCCGGCGCGTGTTCGTTATCGCTATCAGCAATATCGCGCCCGCGCACAAGGGGAATCTTCATCGTTTCAAAATAGCCTGGGCCAACCCAGCGATGTTGTGCGAATGGTTGTTCGCTCGCACTGGCTGGAGCACGACCCGCTATGTCGAATGTGGTCCGCGCTATCAACCCGCTCAGCGGCAGCGCACTCGCTGCGCTGACGCCTTCCACTCCAGGTAACCCGACAATCCGTGGGGCGATCTTGTCGTAGAAAGTTTTTACAGACGCAGCGTTTGCGTATCGCGCCCCAGGTAAAGACAAGCGCACGGCAAGGACACGGTTGGCATCGAAGCCGGGATTAACCCCGCGCACCTGGCTGAAACTTTTCAGCAGTAAGCCGGCTGCTACCAGCAGCATAAGCGAAAGGGCAATCTCACTCACGATAAACAGACTGCGAACACGATTTCGCGTTTCACCACCAGCATCGCGACCACCTTCCTTCAGCTCAGAATTGAGATCGCTCCGGCTGTTTTGAATTGCCGGGGCAAGTCCCAAAGCGAGTCCTGCAAACAAGGTGACAAGCAGTGAAAAGAGAAGTACGCGACCGTCGATACTCACCGCGGACGAGCGAGGGAAATCCGCGGGACTCACTGCCAACAATAGATCCTTGGCCCAGAAGGCAAGTAGCAACCCTAACCCGCCGCCCAGAATTGCGAGCAACATGCTCTCGGTTAGAATCTGACGGATCAAAATCTTGCGCTTGGCTCCCAATGCAGTACGTATCGCCATTTCTTTGTGACGTAACGCTGCGCGGGCCAACTGAAAGCTCGCGAGATTTGCGCAGGCTATCAGTAACACGACGACTACTGCGGCGAGGATCAACCAGAGCCCTTCGCGATAACCGCCCATGACCTCGTCCTGCAACTTCAACACGCGGGGCGAAGCGATATTCCCGTTGTCATTCGGATAAAGATCACGCAGACGATTACTGATCGCGCCGAGATCAGCTTCGGCCTGAGCTGGAGTAACGCCCGGTTTAAGTCTTGCTACCAATCGTAAAAAATTTGAGCCTCTTTCGGTTCGGCGCGGATCCTGATCCATCCGCAACGGGACCATGATCTCAGTCTCGGCGTTGGGAATGACGAAGCGGGGTGGCAAGACTCCAACAATTGTGTACGAGTCACCATTGAGCGTAAGCGTTTTCCCCAGCACTTCACTTGTTCCGCCGAACCGTCTTTGCCATAAGCCATAGCTCAACATGACAACGCGCGTGTTGTTTGGGTCGTCATCGTCGGGCGCCAGCGCGCGACCTGCGGCGGCTTCGACACCCAGCATTTGCAGTGCGTTGGCCGACATTCGCACTCCCTGCAAACGTTCAGCTTCGCCTTGTCCCGTCAGGTTCGCGGGCCAAATCGCGAATGGTGCAAGTTCTGCAAGTGTCTGGTTTTGGTCGCGCGTGTCGATGAAATTCGGAATCGAGAAAAAAGCGCGACTGACGGTTTTGCGTGTCGCCCAAATCCATACCAACTGATTTGGGTCCTTGAAAGATAACGGCTTCAAAATCACAGCGTTCACGATACTGAAGATCGAGCTATTAGCAGCGATTGCAACGGCCAATACAAACACCACGAGTAATGAGAATGCCGGCCGTTTGCGTAGTGAACGAACAGAGTAGCGAATGTCTCTAAGCAAGCCTTCCATAATCAGCTCCTAACTGGCGTAACGTTCCTCGACAGTCATGATGAACACAATGGTTCCAACCAGTCCGATCAATCCCGCAGTAACGAAGGGAACTTGCGGCGCGATCTTCCACAGCAATCCACCAATTGCGGCCGCTGGAGTGATCGAAAGACTGCGAACGAGATAGTAGAGTCCGACAGATCTGGCGCGAATGTTCTCGTGGGCCAGATCCACGATCATGGCCTTTCTGGAAGGCTCGCCGATCTCTCGTAGTCCGCCGATCACATACGCGACGATCAACCAGGCAAAATTTGACGCGAAAATAATTGCGACGGGAAATAGTGCGAAACACAAGAACGTCAGAATCACGAAAGGCTTGCGTCCAATTCGATCTGCAAAGCGCCCTGCCGGAATGTAAACCACGATCGATGCGATCATCTGAACAGCGATCAGGGTGCCGTAAGCCGCCACACTGACGCCGTGAACATTCGTCACGTACAGAATGGCGAGCACCCCGGTCATGCCCTCGCAGGTTCTGATGATGATGTCTGAAATCAGCAGCCGCTTCAGTACGACATGAAATGAGCGCCAAACGCCCCGCATGTTGATCGAATGTGGCGGATGGTTAGGAGTTCTGATTTTGAGTACGAGTACGAACGTCACCGCTGATAAGAGCAGTGTGATCATGAGACCAGTGTGTACGCCGTTGATCAAACCCATCGAGGCAATCAACGTCCCGCCGGCGATGGGCGCGATCACGATCGGCACGCGTTTTAATATTGATTGCAGAGTGAAACCCATTGCCCGGCGTTCGCGCGGCAGCGAGTCACCGATCACGGCAAAGATTGCAGGAGACGCCATGCTTTGCCACGCCATCACCAGGGCGAGACCGACAAACAAGAAAGGCCACGAAGTACTGAAAAGGTAAACGAGGTAACCGAGGGCGGCGAGTGTAATAAAGATCAGGAAAGCTCGGCGTCGTCCGAAACGATCGGCGACAAAGCCGCCGGGATATTGATAGCAGGCATCGAAAAAGTCTTCGGCCGTGCCAAAGAGACCGATGATGGGTGTAGTCGCACCAAGTAGTTCAAGATATTTAGGTAGAAACTTTTTCCATAACTGTTCACCAAAACCGATAAGGAAAACCGCCGCTGACGCGATCGTGACGTTATGTTCGAGTGCGAGATAGTGAGCGGCCCTTCCACGCCAACCAGGGCTGCCTTTTAGAGCGTCTTCCATCTCGTTTGTCTTGAGTCTAGATGAGTAACGTGAGGCTGAGTGTAACGAGTGTTACGTTTTTAGGCAAGCTTAAGTTTGAGCCACAAAAAGGCACCAAAACGCTGTAATCATTGCTTGTACACGGCGATTCCCCAAAAATTAATGTCAGGCGGCATACTGTTCCAGTGGTCGAACGCGTGCGAGTCATCAGATTTGTAACGCAACTTGTAGTTTCCCGCAGGCAAGGTGATTACCAGATCAACCTTCCTGTTCTTACCCGCGCCGCCTGCATGTGTGGTCTTGGGCTCTTGCATCTCCCACAAGCGTGAGCCTTTATCGACGTCTTCGATCCAGCCGTAGTCAAACATCTCGCCGGGCTGACCTTCGCCGATCGCAAAAATGCGCACGTTCTGACTGCGCGGCAGACTAAAAGCCACCGTCTTATCTTCGTTGTCCAGCACTTGAACGATCTGCGCCACCACTGGCAGCTTCAACAGATCATCGGGCATGGGCTTCGAATAGAGCTCTCCATACATTTTCATCAGCGGCGTGGTGTCGGCGGCGCGTCCCACGCTTTGATAGACCCTGACCCTTGTAACGAGGTCTGTGCGATAGAGATCGGCGTAGGGCTTAGCCGCTGCTGCGTTGAGCTGATTTTTCAATTCTGCGACGGGAACGTTCCAACTGATCTCGGGAATTTGCGCTCTAAACTTCTCCGGGAAGATGAACGTCTTCAGAAAAGCCATGCCTACCGGAGAACTTAGGGCATTACCCGAACCGAGGTCTGTCGGGCGACTGAGATTGTCAGAGTTCGCCATTATGATGAACGTAATGTTTTGCTCGGGTACTTTTAAAATAAAGGAGGAGTTGCCGGTCCAGTAGCCGTAATGCCAGAGCAGCTTCGTGCCCTTGTAGTTCGTCGTAAACCAACCGAGCCCGTAGGGAAGCGACTCGCCCTTGGTTGAACGAGCCGGAGTGAAAGCGAGTTGTTGAGTTTCTTTCGTAAGCAACTTGTTCTGATCGATCGCAATGTCGTACTTCGCCATGTCAAGAACAGTTGAGATCAATCCGGCGGAAGAGCTGAAACCCTGCGGGTAACTTATTTTCGTGATGTTGAATTCGCGATCGAGCGCGTACGGTTGGGCCAGCATCTTTACGACCGTGTCGAACCTTTGCTGGTGCTTTTCCGTAATCATCGCTCCACCCAGTGGCGACTGGTGCGCATGAACGAGTTTCCATGCGCCATCTTGTTTGTTCCAGAAGTACGAACACCTCCATGGACCTTCAGTGCGCCGTGGTCCATTGGCAGGCGTGACGGTTGTACCCACAAAAAAGGTCGCGATTGCGCTGTCGCCGTAAACCGCAGCCTCGAGATTTTGAACCTGCAGTTTCACCTTGAAACCCGACTGGAACGCTTGTCGTAACTCCGGCGCATCAATAAAAGAACTTAAGAAACCTCCCTCGCCGCGGAAGCGGTTTTGCTGCGGCGCGAGACGCCGCTCAATCTGATCGACGTTGCCGGAATTGAATCCGCCAACGATATCCATCACAGCGGCTTTCACTTCGGCTTCCGCGGCCTGGTTAGCAGTGCCTGGCGATCTGGTGCTGACGATCCTGGGTACGTTCGGCGCCGTCTCGTTCATGCCGAGAGGGTCGAGAATATTTGCAATCAAGAGTTCGGCGAATGACTTGCCTGTGGCCCTTTCAATTACCTTGTCCAGTTCTGCGAAGCGATTGCCGTTATAGCGATACTGTTCGCCGGGATTTCCTTCGGATGTGTGGGAGAACAAGTGGCGCACTCTGATGACACCTTCGCTCTCGAGCGTGATGCCGTACTTTGAAACAGGATCGTCCAGCTTGATCTTTCCCTCCTGGACCAGTTGCATCAGAATCGTCGACGCAAATGTTTTGGTCAGCGATGCGAGGTGGTAGGCGGTATGTTCGGTTGCAGGAATCTTATTCTCGACATCTGCATAACCGAATCCCTTCGCCCAGATCACTTTTTGATCTTTAACGATGGCAGCGGAGTAAGCGGGTATCTTCAGCTCCTGTCGCAGACCATCGAGCAGTGTTTCAAAGTGGGGAATCCGTTCCAGTTCCGATGGCTGGTCCATTCGGTCGTCCGTATGCGCGCATGTAGGTCGGACGAATAAGGTCTGTCCCAGAACGGCCGCAGTGAGAATGAGTGCGACTAAGCCTGGTGCTTTGAATTTCATAATGCTCTCTCTCAGTTACGGCCAATCTTCATGTCGCGGAGATCCAAGGCCCAGCGCGCCTGTTTACGTACATTTGGGTCCGGGTCGTTCAAAGCATTACGGAGAGGCTCAACGGCGCGCGCGTCGCCTTTTAGTCCCAGGGCCCACGCTGCCTGAGAGCGCACCTCGGCGCTTGTATCTCTCAGTGCCACAATCAGTGCTGCAACGGCGTTTGCATTTCCTTTCAGACCCAGGGCCCACGCCGCTTGCGACCGGACTTCTTCGTGGCTCGCCGTCAATGCAATCGTGAGCGGCTCGACTGCACGATCGTCACCCTTGAGTCCAAGAGCCCAGGCGGCTTGTGATTGCACCTCTTCGTTTTGATCCTGCAACGCGAGTATTAAAGGCTCGACTGAACGTTCATCACCTTTCAGGCCCAGTGCCCAGGCCGCCTGGGAACGCACCCGCGCGTCCGAGTCTTTCAGAGCAACACTCAGTGGTTCCACGGCACGATCATCGCCGACCAATCCGAGCGACCACGCTGCTTTTTCACGCACTCGTGCGTCAGGATCTCGAGTTGCGGAAATCAATGGCTCTATCCCACGGTTATCATGAATCAATCCGAGGGCAAACGTAGCGTTCACGCGTGCCTGCCACGCACTACTCCGCATCGCGGCTATAAGTGGCTCGACTGCTTCACGGCCGATTTGCGACAAGGCCACTGCTGCCATTTCACCCGGCGTTGTCTTGTCCATTCCGCGGCCGCGCCAGTTTCCTTTTTCGTCGCAGACTGGCTGCTCGACCGGGGTGTCGTCGCTAAGCAGTTGGATCAAGGCCGGGATCGCGGCCACGGCGCGGGCCTTACCCAACCGGCAGGCGGCGTCAGCGCGTTCGCTCGCATTTGCTGAAGCGAGTTTTTGGATGTTTGCCTTGGTATCGGGCGAGATTTCGCTTGCGGTCTGTTGCTGGGCGAGGGGATTCGTACTCAGCGCCTCGACTCCGTATAACGAGCAAGCCAATCCGCAGAAAATGGTCGCGGCAGCGAATGACAATATTCTCATGTTGCTCCTCGATGGTAGGGTGTTCTGTTAGGCAAACACCGCCGCTCACAGTTTTGTGTAAATGAATTCGGATTCCCGGAGTGCTTATTTGCGGGTGAATAATATCTGAGACTGGATCGTCTTACGCTAAAGGGCTTTGCCCGAATAATGCCTCTTGCCCGAAAACAAGAGGCTCCATTCGGTCATTTTACGCGACTGCCCGAAAAGTAGGGTCAACGTCCAATTCGTACATCGACTGAATTACGACACAGAGATTATGGCACAGCACTTTGGTAAGAGCCTCATTTATCTGCACCGTGTCTCATGCTTGCTTCTTCGCTTTTCTCCGAACTTGCTTTTGATCATATGAAAGGTGCTTTCGACGTTTGACCGTTTGTGATAGTGGGCCATGAATTCTGCGCGATTGGCTTGAGACTACCGAGAAAAAAGCGTTTCAAGAGATGCCGCACAACTTGCCGGGATTCCCCTTTCGACATGGGTGCGAGAAGCGGTTACGACAAGTGGCTCATCGGGAATTACACAAAGCATCGCGTCCGGTTCCTCTCCTAAAACACGCTCAGTAGAGCCACGCTGCAGATCTGTAAAGTCAGCACTTTCAACAGTTACACGCTAACTCCTTTTACATGAGTAATTTACCTTGCTAGTGCGCCTGACTTTCCCTTATTCTTGCGCGAAAGATAACTGTTATGGCGACGCTGTTTACTGATGATAAGCCTCTGAACGAAGTGCTGACCGGACTTCGGCAACTTGGCTACGATAACGGTCTACTGCAGGAGAATTATGCTTTCCGTGATTACTTTGCTTCTGGAATGCAAGAACAACGGATCGAAGCAGTGGCGTTTGCTCAGACGCCAGTCTCTTACGATTCGGCGTGTATTGGCGTCGCGTGTGTGAACGGCGTAAGAGAGCAAGCGCTACTTAATCGGTATCGGTCATTAGGTGCCCCGTTTGTGTTGGAGATCGACAAGCATGAGATCCGCGAATGGATGATTTCCAGCAAGCGAAATCATCACGGTCTGATAGCGCGTTACCCAATCGACAAGGTCCGGGAAATGTTCGTTAGCCGTGCGCCTTACTGGAAACCGGAACCGCTATTGAGAGCGAAAAACATAGGCTCGTTTCATTGGACCGCGCAGCTTAGCTTATTCGCTGGTCTATTGCCTGAACTTGAGGGACACATACAGGGCAAACTAGAACCGCTATTACATGAGACTCTATCCGTCACCAAAGCTACATACAAGGACGCGACGGGCTTAGAGCCGCCAGCGTCGCAGCTTTTCAAACTCATCTTCTGGCTGTTGACAGCAAAAGTATTTCATGACCGTCAAGTACCCGGTTTCGTGAGTTTCGGATCTCATCCCGATCCTGATGACTTACTTGACGTTGTTGCGAGGCAACATAAAACTCAAGTAGGACGCCTTCTCAACAAACTAGCACGAGAGGCTGCGGCGGCCACTATTTGGACCACTCTCGATTTCCGACATCTATCGGTTGAGGTTCTGTCACAGATGTGGGCCAACATGCTGATTGATAAACAGACCAAGGCCGAACTAGGAATTCAGAGAACATCCCGAACGATAGTCCGATACATTGTCGAACACGTTATGCCCGCCGTGCCACCCGGTGACGAACAGCGCATCATATTTGAACCGTGTTCCGGCAGTGCAGTCTTTCTCACTGGCGCAATGAATCACTTGCGCTACAGGCATACGCTGTTTCTGATGAATGCCAAAGAGCGGCATCAGTATTTCGTCAAACACTTGGCTGCGGTTGAAGCTGATCCATTCGGCGTAGAGATCAGCCGTTTGGCCCTCACGTTAGCAGACTTTCCCAATCCGAATAATTGGAACGTGGCCCATGCAGATGTATTTGAGCCGGGAACAATGACGCCGTACTTGCAACGTGCGGGCGTCGTGCTGTGCAATCCACCTTTTGCGAGTTTCACGGATGAAGAACGGGAACGCTATCAGATCCAATCACCGTGGAAGCCTGTAGAAGTGCTCAACCGGGTATTAGATGATTTGCATCCGAGCGGTGTGCTTGGCTTTGTGTTGCCGCGCATTGTGATCGACGGTCACGGCTATAAGGCAATTCGCAGACGCCTTGCAGAACGCTTCGAGAGCCTGCAAATAACCGTTCTTCCCGACAGCTCGTTTGAGGCAGATTCCGAGATAGCTTTGCTTGTCGCCACGGAACCGATCCCGCATGACATTACTCGCGTTACTCACAGAAAGGTTAATGACGATAAGAAATCTTGGCGGCTGTTTGAGTTACTACACGAATTATCATTTGGTTACACGACTAACTTTGATGCTGATCAGGCTGAAGAGAATCTGCTTGTGCCGGAAATGCCTGACCTTTGGGAGTATCTGCTTACCTATCGCACGCTTGGCGAGTACGCGAATGTTCGGCGCGGTATTCAATGGAATAAGGCATTGACTGATGAGAATGGAAAAGAGACGGGGTTTAGAAAAGACCTTATCAAGACAAAACCAGAACCGGGATTCATGCTAGGTGTCGCTCCGCGCACAAAGTTTAATATGTTCGAGACGCCGACGCTCTACTACTTAAGCCGCCGTCCAGAAGATCAAGCGAACAATAATTATCAATTACCGTGGGAGCAGCCGAAAGTTATGGTGAATAAGGCTGCGCGTTCCCGGCGCGGCTGGAGAATGGCGGCATTTCCTGATCCACAGGGATTGATTTGCTATCAGACCTTCATTGGCGTTTGGCCCATGTCAGATGAATATGATGTATATGCGCTCGCGGCCATCTTGAATGGTCCACTTGCAAACGCCTTCATTGCGACGCGTGAAGGCAAGTCAGACATTACTACCGAGATATTAGATTTGGTCCCGCTGCCCTATTTTACCGAGGCCCAAACGGCGCAACTTAGATCGCTGATCACGAACTATCAAAGCGCGATTAGTTCTGATCGGGGTGATGAGGCTGATGATTCCGCGCTCAATTATCTATTGATGAGGATAGATTCAATTGTGCTTGATGCTTATATGTTGCCGCCCGAACTGGAGACTAAATTACTGCTTTATTTTCAGGACCAGGGAAAGAAAAGAAGAACCGCTCATAAATTCGGTGACTACCTACCGCCTGATTGCGAAGTCTACTTCTCACTGTCCGATCATCTTTCGCCCGAATTCAAGACCGCGACGGTTGGAGAATTACTAAGACGCACCGGATAAAACGACGGAGGCAAGGTGCGAGGATTTCTCCTAGATGTCAATCATGTAGCGGCTCGCTGTCGGGAAGATCCAAAGCTGATGGCGAAACTGCGCACGTTTCCCGCTGAATGGCCTGTTCGTGTGTGCGCCATTACTCTCGGTGAAATAGAGGCAGGCCATCTGATCACAACCACAACGGATCAGGCCAAACGAAACGAGTTCATTAGGTGCATCAATGAAGAGTTCTTACGCTATGCGCTTGAGATTTCAATTCACACGCGACTTTACTACGGAAAAATCATTAGCAGGATTCTTCATGCTAATCCGATGCCGAATCCAAGTACGAGAACAGAAAAGCATTTGATCGATTTGGGAGTCGATATAAATGATGCGTGGACGGTCGCTTCAGCGTGGGAACACAATCTGACTTTTTGCACTACTGATGCTATGACTTGCATTCGGCAAGCTGTGAGAAATGATGTGAAGTTCGATAATTGGCTAGTGTGAAGATACTTTACTTTTGGCTTACGTGGACGGCCCGGCTTCCGCTTCTTAACTGCGTCAAGGTCTTTCGGATTGATCGCATACTCACGCCCTACCTTCTGAGCCTTTAACCGTCCGCTTTCAATCAGTACCGCACTCTATTCGGCTTTACTCCTAGTCTTCTTGCTGCCTCAGTTGTGCCGATAACTTTCATACGCGCAGTATACCACCGTCAAAAACTAGAGTGATGTCCATTCAGATTTATGTTGACAAGCGAAAATCCACACTCCATGGTGCCCGCACCAAAATAAGAGCGGACTGGCAAGTGCTGTAACACTCACCAACCCTACACAGCCGAATCCTAATCCCGGTTAAAGAGAAAGGAATCGACCATGCCGGATAGTACTATTACGGAGCCTCACGCGAAGGGTGAAACCCGTTCGCCGTAGTTAAATTAACACCTAACGACCTTGAACCGAAAGATTGGGCATTTCTCAAGGAATGGGTCCCAAAGGCTAAACGTGTCGCTGGAAGAATTGCTAAAGCGCATTCTTGTCGCGGCTGTCATAGGCCCACTCTACGCAGAAAAAATTCCTGAGATTTGAGTTTGAGATAGCCTCATGCGTCACTGAGGAACAGCGCATGGGGCTAAGGCGTCGGTGCTCGGTGTGACCTCACCACATAGTGACCTCACCACTTGCACGACGCTCCGCGTTACCGATCCGCGAGGGGCAAAGGATCGGTGACGCTCGCGAGGGCGCTACGAGGGATGAAAACTTGTAGCGCCTTAGCTTTCAAAAAATGCGATTTCTGACATAAGGTGTTGAGGAAGAGTCTGCACGGGCAGAATGCGGAGAGCGCGTTCATTGTCTCGTTGCTGGAGTCGTGCTTGACGGCGGTTCGCTTTCGCGTTCGCCGCAACACTTGCATCTGGTGATCGCGTCGGGAACCTATAAACTCAGACCTATCGACTTTTCGGGCAAACTCAATCAAAATGACCCTTGCCAGAAAAGGTCACGAATTTTGCGACTATTCGGCAAAGCGCGCAACGTCACAAAGAAGCACAAGTTGGATCTTGTGCTTCTTTGTGGCCCTCGTTTTTGACCGAACCATGGCGGTGGAAGATATCCTCTTCCGGCTCACCCTCTGGATCATCTAGTGTTACCAGCAACTCCAAATCTTCCTCGTTCATGATGAATCTCCTTCTGCTCGACGATCGGCTGACTCGCGAGCCAGTCTTCGAAACGGATCTCACCGAGTACCGCGTCATTCCCCGGTACGAGTGAGTATTCGCTCAACTCCGTTCCGAAGTAACGCGCATGCGGGTCCGCGATTACATTGCGCGGATCGTTGCGGGCGCTAAGGCCAAGGCGAATCACTTCATCGAAACGGAATTGCTCGGGCCCGCCGACCTCGACGATTCCATTCAACGGTGTTGCCATCGCCACCCTTGCCACCGCACTAGCAACATCTTCGGCCGCCATGGGCTGAAAACGCACCGGCGGCAGGCGAACCGTATTGCCTTCGGTAGCTGAGTCGGCGATGCGATTGACGAACTCAAAGAACTGCGTCGCACGAACGATGGAGTAGGGAATCGACGATTCCCTAAGCAGCTTCTCCTGAGCGACCTTCGCACGCATGTAGCCACTGTCGGGCAGACTCTCACAGCCAACGATCGACAAGGCTACGTGATGGCCCACACCAGCGGCTGCTTCGTTAGTGACCAGGTTGCCAGTTGAAGTCTTGAAAAACTCCATCACCGGCCCATCCTCGAACGAGGGTGAATTCGATAAGTCGACGACTACTGACGCGCCTTCGAGAACTTCGGCGAGTCCTTCGCCAGTCAACGTGTTTACACCCGAGGCGGGTGACGCCGGCACAGCCTGATACCCGCGCTCACTAAGCATCGAAACAACCTTTGATCCGATGAGCCCAGTGCCGCCGATAACCACAATCTTCGTATTTGATTTTTCGTTCGACATAGTTGTCCTCACGCTTACTCCTTAAACGGGGAGTTCAGCAAATAGTCCACGGTTGACACCGGTTTGTAGCCCGGCACAAAACGCTCGCCAAAATCGCGTGCGAAGTTGTCATAGGTCGTGGCCGGGCGAGTCTCGACAATCCGGCAGACCGCGCGTGTGAATTGTTGTTTCATTTCCAGCCGAGGAAACTGCTCCACGATCGCAGCAACCTCAGTCTGGTTTAGCGCCTCGTAACCCCAACCGCCCCAATCGAGCCCGATGCCCATCGTGGCCAGGGTGATCTCGGGCTCTTTATAAAGCGCGATTGAAGGTGTGGAGTTGAGCGCAACACCGTCCCAGATCAACTGCGCGCGACGATCATCGAGACCCGCATCGCGAGCGAATTTGCGTGCGGCATTTGCACCCTCAACCTCGAATCGCAACGGCCCTTTGAACTTATCAGCCAGACCCAGATCGTGCAGGATGATGGTCACCGCAAGAACTTCGCCGTCATGCGCAGTTTGATTGAGGTGAGCGAGAGCCACCGCAAAGAGCCACGATCGCATGACATGATTTAATAAGTACGGCTCGGACTGCTCTCGCGCGTACTCAATGGCGCTGGAGATCAGCGGCGTGTCAGGCACGGAGACACCAGCCAGCAAACGTGTAGCGATAGCGGGTTTGGTTGCACTCATTTCACGGCCGCCCCCACGGATTTGGTTTGTGTTGCCGGAACGCGCGCGTCGATCCAGTTCGTTATGTCAGCCATCACGATCTCTTTATCAATGTCATTCAGCAGATCGTGATAGTGTCCCTCGTAAAGCTTCAGAGTTTTGTCTGTTGAGCCGGCGTTATCGTAAAAGAACCGGCTGCCGCTCGGGTTCGTGGCCTTGTCCTCCGTGCCGTGGAGAATGAGTACGGGAAGTTTGATGAGGGGAAATTCTCGATTCAGCCGTCTGGCGGCATCTATCATCACGCTCGCGGTCTGTGTTGGTTCAGACTCGCCCTTAATGAGCGGGTCATTATTCATTGAATCGACAAACAACGGATCGCGGGAGAAGTTTTCGTTCTTTAAGGTGTACACGTGGGCGTGCGGCGCAATGTGATCCAATCCCTTCAGTAACGAAAGCACGAACCCGGGCACCGGCAGATCGTATGCGAAGCTCTCACAGATCAATCCGTCGATCTCTGATTGATGATCGAGCGTGTAAACGCACGAAATGACACCGCCTGCACTGTGACCGAGAACGAACACCGGCAATCCCGGATTTTCTGATTTTGCAGTTCTGACAAGCGTCGCGACGTCGTCGGTATAGTCTTCCATCTTTTCGACGTAATAACGCTCACCTTCGGAACGCCCGCGCCCGCGCAGATCGATCGCATACGCCGCCAAATCTTTGGCCGCGAATTGCTCGCCGACCCAGAGATATTGCCCGCTGTGCGAGTTAAACCCGGGGACGATGACGACCACGCCGCGTGTTTTCCCTTCAGGCTGCCACGAGCGCGTAAAAATTTTCAGTCCGCCGGCTCCTTCGAAAGTTGATTCTTTCATTTCTTAATCCTCCTTTCCTGGTTAATGCATTCGGACTCAGCTGTTCGCGACACGATGCTTCTCCTCCTTGATGAAGGCGAGCAGCTCGGCGTTGATCTGATCCTGATGTGTGGCGGTGATGCCGTGCGGCGCTCCCGGGTAGTAGACGTCCTTTGAGCCCTTGATGAGTTGTGCCGACTTCACGGCAGAATTCTTCACGGGAACGATCTGGTCATCCTCGCCATGTAGCACCAAAGTAGGGACATCAAATTTCTTGAGGTCTTCGGTGAAGTCTGTTTCGGAAAAAGCTTTGATACTCTCATATGCGTTCTTGAGACCTGACTGCATGCTCCAGGCCCAAAACTGATCGAGCACACCTTGCGAGACATTAGCGCCGGGCCGGTTGGCGCCGTAGAACGGACCTGCGAACTCCCTGTACGTCTGCGAGCGATCCCTGGCGAGCTTCGCACGCAGGTCGTCGAAGATCTCTATGGGCAATCCTTCGGGATTGGCGTCGGTCTTCAGCATAAGCGGTGGTACTGCGGCAATCAGCACGGCCTTGGCCACGCGGCTCGTTCCGTGCCGGCCGATGTATCGCGCGACTTCTCCGCCTCCGGTGGAGTGGCCCACCAGCGTGGCTTGCTTGAGATCGAGGGCTTCGATCACTGCCGCAAGATCATCTGCATACCCGTCCATGTCATTGCCGGATGACGGTTGGCTGGACCGGCCGTGGCCGCGCCGGTCGTGCGCGATCACGCGGAAGCCGTTCTGTGCGAGGAAGAGCATTTGCCCATCCCACATATCAGCATTCAACGGCCACCCATGCGAGAACGTAACGGCCGGGCCAGTGCCCCAATCCTTGTAGTAAATCTGCGTTCCATCTTTCGTTGTGATCGTGCTCACTTTGACTCTCCCTTTCTGGTGTTGGACACCTGGTAAATTTAGGTTGCAAGTTCCTTCCGCTTTAGAGCCGACTCCAGAGCGGCCAGCAGGACTTCTTCTTTGAACGGTTTCTTAAGAAAAGCAACTGCGCCCCCCGCAACTGCTTCGTCCCGAGTCTTGTCGTCACCTTGTGCCGTGATGATGATGACTGGAATGCTTTGTCCGTCAGCCGCCAACCTTCGCTGCAGTTCGAGCCCGGTGATCCCCGGCAGGCGTACGTCCAACACTGCGCAGTCCGTTTGCAATGGCGTATCTGAATCAAGAAAGTCTTCAGCCGAAGCAAACAATTTGACTTCGAATCCAACGGAACTGATCAGATTCTCAAGAGCTTCACGAACCGATTCGTCATCATCGACGACCGTGATAAGAGACTTATGCTTCAAATACATTGACGTGAGGTTACGCTTCGAAGGGACGCATTTCTATCAGACCTTGGTATGAGGCAAGCCACAAAGAGGCACAAAAATCAGCAGAAAGCTTTTTGTGCTTCTTTGGTGGCTTAAATTACATCGAGACGTTCGGCCATGTGCACGAGATCGACAAGCGACTCTGCTCGCATCTTCTGCATGACCTTTCCGCGGTGCTGCTTAACGGTGATTTCGCTGTTATTGAGTTTGAGCGCGATCTGTTTGTTGAGCAGTCCCTGCACGACCAGGCCCATCACCTCGCGTTCCTTGGGCGTAAGTTGCTCATACCGCTCGCGAAGTTCCGCTACGCCGGCCCGATCGGCACGGGCCAGACGATCGCGTTCGAGTGCTTGATCGATTGCCGCCAGGAGTTCCGAATCACTAACCGGCTTAGTCAGAAACTCTACAGCACCTGCTTTCATCGCGCGGACCGAGGTCGGAATATCGCCATGACCGGTGATGAAGATTATCGGCAGATGAATGCCGGCGTGGCTCAACTCACTTTGCAGATCCAATCCTGAAAGTCCAGGCATCTGCACGTCTAAAACCAAACAACCGGCCGGATTGCTAGGGCAGTCACGGAGAAAGTCCTGCGCTGCAGCATAGGTTTCTACCTGCTGACCGATCGAACTGACAAGGTTCTCGAGCGCGAGACGTATCGAGGGATCGTCATCGACAATGAAGATTGTTGCTTTCGTCGCCGTCATAGATCGCCCGCAGCGATGGGTAACGTGAATTGAAAAGTTGCGCCGTGCTGGTCATTTGCTTCGGTCCAAAGACGACCGCCATGCGCCTCGACGATTGAACGGCTGATCGTCAGGCCCATTCCCATTCCTTGAGTTTTGGTGGTAGAAAAAGCATCGAAAACATGATCGACCGTTTGCGGATCGATTCCGGGCCCGTTATCAGTCACTGCGATACGAACACCGTCTACATTGAAACTTCCGGACGTGATCAGCAATGCTCGCTCGCGATCCTCAATGCCGAGCATTGCCTCGACCGCGTTAACGATCAGATTCAACAACACCTGCTGCAACTGAATGCGGTCACCAGGTACTTTGGGAAGTTCGTTTGCCAGTTCTATACGCAAGCCGACACTGTGCTGAACAATCTCACTCTGAGTCAGGGCTACGACTTCATTGATGAACTCATTTACATCGAGCAGGGTCTTTGACGGAGGTGTTTTCTTGAGCAGTGCTCGAATGCGCGCAATCACCTGACTCGCCCGGTCGCCGTCGCGAATAATCAGTTCCGCTGAGTCGTGTACCCTGGCGAGATTTGGCGGATCGAGCGCCAGCCAACGGAGCAAAGCGTTCGCATTCCACATGATCGCTGCCAGCGGCTGGTTGATCTCATGTGCAATCGAAGCTGCCAGTTCGCCCACAGTCATTACTCGGTTTAAGTGGGCCAACTCGGTCTGCATTTCGCGCAGGTCGGCCTCCGCTTTTTTTCGTTCAGTTATCTCTGCTGAAATTCCGAATAAAGCGTAAGGCTTACCGCTTTCGTCGGAAAGTAGACTCTTGTTGGTAAGAAAGATACGATCACCGCGATCCGTCGTGTATATCTCCTCGGTTTCCGAAGCACTGCCTGTTTCAATTACCTGGCGGTCGCCTGCATCGTAAGCGGCGGCATTCAGAGGAAATAGATCGAAAGAGGTCTTTCCAAGGATCTCTTGCGATCGCAGGCCGGCCACTTCTTCGAACTTTCGATTAACGAGTACAAAATGTCCCTCCAGATCCTGCACATGAATTACGGCGGGCGAATTATCGAAGATTGCCTGAATAAGCCGCTGCGTCTCTCGCAGCGTGTCCTCTGCGCGTTTACGCTCGATACCCTGGGCGATGACCGGCGCGACAGATTCCAGAGCTTCAATGGCGTCCTGTTCTAAAGACTGTCGCGCAAACATCGCCATGACGCCCACCGTTCGGCCTTCAACGAGGAGCGGATATCCGGCAAACGAAATCATTCCTTCCCGCCGTGCCCATTCCTTGTCGCTGACGCGCTCGTCCGTTTGTACATGGTTGGTTAAATGGGGTTTCTGCACAGCGGCTATGAGCCCGATTTTGAAACTACCTACGGGAATGCGCGCATGTGCGCCATCGAGATGAGTGTAAAGTCCCGCGCTTGCCTCGAGTTCCAGCACCTTCTGTTCATTATTCAGCAACCAGATACGCGCGAACGCTGCATCGAGGTGACGCACGATAGACGTTACGCAAATCTGTAGCATCTCGCGCGTCGACTTCTCGCTCTCGCTAACTGCCGCACTAACTTCCGCGTGCAGGACGGCGTGGCGCGCTAACCTTGCTTGCCGATCTTGCAGACGCTTGCGTTCACTGATGTCGCGTGCTATTCCGATGAAGAAGCGCTGCCCGTCATTGGTGAATTCTGCAAATGAGATTTCGAGTGGAATCTCAGCGTTGCTCTTATGCAAGCCGGGCAATTGAACGGCCGCCCACCCAATGTGCTTCCGGCCGGTTTCCACGTAGCGCGTGATTCCGGCTTTGTGTAGATGACGCAGATACTCCGGCATCAGCATGGTGAGCGGCTGGCCGATCATCTCTGCGGTGGAGTAACCGAAGATCCTTTCGGCGGCGGGATTGACGATAAGTATCGTGCTGTCTGAATCGATCGTGATGATCGCATCCGTGGCGGCTTCGGCCACAGCACGATAATGCTCTTCACTTTCGCGAAAGGCCGCTTTGTCTCGCTGACTCTCGATTAAGTTGTCGGAACCAGACATGGCACTACTTATTTCCGTGTCTATCTGTCGCTTTGTTGATTGGAGTTTTCCAGTAGTTCCTTGAGATAGCTCTGCCAGATTGAAGCGATGGTATGTGTGCCATGCCCGCGAGTTTGATCTGTAATCGGTAACAGCACGTATCGGCCGTTCTTCACGCGCTTGATCTCCCGCTCCATTATTCCCAACTCAGGCGGATTGATCAGATCGTCAGCCGAGTTAACTGCGATCAATGGTGCTTTGATCTTCTCGAGCATTGGAGACGGGTTATATTCACGCGACGCGTCGAAGTAGTAGAGCATGTCGTTGGCATCGCTTCGCATGACGCCGCTCTTCACACGGTCCTCGTAGAATTTATCGGCGGCATCGCGAGTCGGCGCTTGTTTGTGCCACTGCAACGGCGCGCTTCCCATGAGTAGCAGAATATTCTGAGCAGCGGTCAGCCCTTGTACCGGCTGAGTTTTGTATTCACCATTATTCCAGGATGGATCGTTGCGAATCGCATCCATCATCATCTTCCTCATGATTCGATTACGACCGGCGATCTCAACCGGCATGCTCGCCAGCGGCATCAAGGCGTCCATGAAGTCGGGATAAGTTTCACCCCAAACCCACGTGTGCATCCCACCCATTGAAGTGCCCATGACGAGACGCAGGTGCTTGACGCCCAGTTTTTCGGTGATGAGTCGATACTGCGCGAGCACCATGTCGTCGTACGTGTAATGAGGAAACTTCATGTGAAGCCCGTTGCTCGGTTTGCTGGATCGACCATGTCCGATGGCGTCGGGAAGAATGATGAAGTACTTAGTGGCGTCGAGTAGTTGACCTGACCCAAAGAGGACGTTGGCAAATTGTGGCGAGAGAAATTGCGCACCCGTGCCTCCGGTGCCGTGCATAACCAGGACAGCGTTGCGTACGACTCCGCTGTTGTCTTTCGCCGGCGTACCGATAGTCGTGTAATGAAGTTTCAGTTCGGGAAGAGTTTCACCTGAGCGAAACTTGAAGTCGTTGATTGTATAGTCGCCCTCGACTGGTGCCGGGTAGTTTCTTTGTCGTTCCGGGGTTATTTGAGAGAAGGCGAGTGAGCGAGTGGCAGCGACAATTATCAGAATTAGCAGGAGGCGAGTACTCAGGTTAGACATACAACCTCTATCCACAGATTACACAGATTACACAGATACACAGAAGTAGACAAGAATCTGTGTAATCTGTGTAATCTGTGGATTAATACGCAGACCAACTTTGTTATTTGCGCTTGACGGGATACTTTTTGAAAATCTTCGCGACGCCTTTATTGATCGGCTTGGAAACTATCTTGGCATCCGCCTGCAAATCCGCGCTGGGAGCTCGTTGCAGCACGTCCGTTATCGTTCCGCGAAAAACAACCCGGTCAGTTTTGCGATCCCACAGATCGACCACGAGCGTGCCGGTAGTAACGTCCCACATGTTCATCGTTGCGCTACCCACCATTCCGCTATAGGCGGGATTGACGACATGGTAGAAAGGAACACTCTGGACCTGGAGATTGGGAACTGTCGCCGCCAGGTAAACCACTTTTAGGTCCGAATCGGTATTCACCTTAGTGAGTCCTCGGGAGGTGAGTTCGCGTTCAATAGCTTCCACGATCAAAGCGTTGACGTAAGGATTGCGCGCACCCTTTTCATCGAACGTAAAGGTCTTGTAGTTTGAAAAATCGACTTTCTCATCGAAAGCGGCTGAGGTCTTTTGTGCCTGGACCACACTGCACAGGATAAAGCTCGCCACCAAGAGTCCCGCAGCTTTTGTGATAACAGATTTCATCTTTTCGCTCAAAATTCGACGTTACCGCACAAACGGACGGTCGGAATATATCTGCGACCGAGGGATCTGGTAACTGTCAATTAATACAGGGAGCGACTGATCCTCTGTCTACTGAGTAGCGCAAGTGCAATCGGCCTTGCTCTTGGGCTTCTCGTCTGATGTAGAAGTCCGTATGTTTTTCTCAAAGCAATATTTAGTAATCCCTTCTGCACCTAACGGCAGACTGTCCCGGTACACTCGTTGGAAGGAGCAGTGGATTGTTCCGTCGGAAGTAACTTCGACGAGAAGGTAGCCATACTTGATGTCCGTTCGATACTGTTCCGCACCTGCCGTGCCGATGATCCATCCCGGTAATCCGTGACCGCCATTTTCGGGCGTGTCGTAAATATACTCTTCGAAGTAATGTGAATGGCTCGCCATGACGTAGACCTTCTTGCCTCTCGACTGCGTTAACCGCAAACGTTCATATGCCCTTTTCCCATTGCAAAAAGAAGGACAGGTTTTATCCATAGCGTGATCCCTGGAGAAGCTTTCGGGCAGCGCGGCATGCATGCCGACGATGATCGTCTTGACCTGTGGATTAGCCTCGTCTCTTTTAAGGACGCGGTCCAGCCATTTTAGCTGCTCTTCAGAGAAGCCAGGATCCTCCGCCTTGTAGATGTTTGCATTATCCAGATAGATGATATCGACGCCCTTCAAAACAAAATGATAGTAGGTGTCACCATCCTTTGACTCTATTTTCTCTGAGGTTCCTTGCTTTTCACGATCGGATGCGCGTTGTTTCTGAAGGACCGGTTGGGTAAGCCACTTCTTGAACTCTCCGCGAAAGTCATCACGGGTCCTCTCGCCAAACAGTTCATGATTTCCGATCCCGAGGTAGAACGGCACTTCGCGGTCGTCGAACGGCTTTATCTGTTGGCTTATGTAGTCAGGCCACGCCTCGGCAAGATATTTTTTTCTGACAGCCGGATCTTCCTGTTCTATGCGTTTAGGAGGGCACTGGAAAGACGAATTTTCCCTCATCGCCATGTCGCAATCGCGCCGATAGAGCGCGCGCAAGTCTCCCAGGTGCCAGTAAAACTCGACCGGTGCGTTTTGCCGGTTATCAGCAATGTGTTGCGCTATTTTCGGCATGATCAAGTCGCCACAGTCGCGCGAGTCACCGGAGACTGCAAAGTACCAACTCTGGTTTTGAGATGTGGGTCGGGACCAGCCGGCAGCTACTGTGAGCACAAGCAGAGTGGCCAGGAGTATCGCTTTTTGTGGGAAGTTCATGAGTCGGCTCCAATTGTGAAAGTTTGAGTGGAAAAGCTCACGCGTGCGGTAACGATTAATGTCTTCTCTGCGTATCTCTGCGTATCTCTGCGATCCTCTGCGCCTCTGCGGTAGAAAGAGGCCGAAAAGTATAAACCGCAGAGGCGCAGAGGATCGCAGAGATACGCAGAGAGGAAATTAAGACACCACCCAGAGGTCGGCACGCTGAACAATCTTCGCACACCTTGGTAGAATTATTAAGAGCCGGATCTGAACCTCGTCGACGACGTCGAACCATCTTCATTCGCAGGGACCACGTTATGGAATACGTACTTAAAGATCTTCGTTACGCTTTTCGTAGTTTGGTAAAGCGTCCGGGCTTCACCATCGTTGCAATTCTCACGCTTGCGCTGGGAATCGGCATCAATACAACGGTCTTCAGCCTGGCGAATTCTGTTTTCCTCAGGCAACTGCCGGTTGCTTCTCCACAAAACCTCGTCTGGATCTTTTCGGATCGTGACAACCCAAACTCTTATCCGGACTATCTCGAGTATCAGCAACAAACTGAACTCTTCGATGGCGTGATGGCTTACGACTGGATCGGGTTGAATCTCGGAAGCAACGGCCAATCGGAACGCGTTGAAGGCACAGTCGTCTCTGGTAATTATTTTGATGTGTTAGGAGTCAAGGCCGAATTGGGTCGCACATTCCTACCTGATGAGGATAAGGCTCCAGGTGCGTCTCCAGTCGCTGTCATCAGTCACAACCTTTGGCAGCGTCGGTTTAATAGCGACGCAACCATCGTTGGCAAGTCAATGGTCCTCAACGGTGTTCAATTCACGATCGTGGGTGTGGCTCCACATGATTTCGTCGGAACCGAAGAGGCTTTTCCGCGGCAAATATGGATTCCGCTGATGATGCAGGCGAGCGTTAGACCAGGCCCTGCAAACACCTTCAATAACAGAAACGTGCGCAACCTCAATGTAATGGCACGTCTGAAGCACGGCGTGACGCTAGGTCAGGCGCAAGCAGGAATGAATGTAGTGGCTAGTAGACTGGCGCAGAACTATCCGGAGTCAAACCGCGAGTTCCAAATCGCACTGTACACAGCAGGCAACGGCCGGCCGGCTTTTCGAGCGATGCTGAAACCGATCACCCAAATACTGCTCGGGGTTGTGGGATTGATCTTGTTGATTACCTGCGCAAACGTCGCCAACCTCTTGCTTGCGCGTGCTGCTCGCCGTCGAAAGGAAGTTGCGATTCGATTGACACTTGGAGCAACTCGCACGCGTTTGATTCGGCAGCTCCTGACCGAAAGCATCGTGTTGGCCGTTGCCGGTGGTCTGGCGGGTTTAATTCTGAATTTCTGGCTCGTCAATTTGTTGACCGCGCTTAAGCCGGCTGTTCCTTTGCCTGTCAATGTTGAGTTTCATACTGATTGGCGAGTACTGACTTTCACATTGTTACTTTCAGTTCTAGCCGGGATTATTTTCGGACTTGTTCCCGCACTACAGGCGTCGAAGCACGACCTCGTGCCCGCGCTGAAAGATCACTCACAACAGCTTGGCGATCGCCGCCGGATGTTCAGCTTGCGTAACGCGCTGGTGATTGGACAGGTGGCGCTCTCGATAGTCGTTCTGATCGGGGCTGGCTTGTTTCTAAGGAGTTTGAATCATGCGCGCGCCATCAATCCGGGTTTTGATGCCGAACACATTCTGACGCTGTCGTTCAATACAGCCGCACAAAAATACGATTCGACGAAGGCTGAGCAGTTCTATCAGCAGTTGAGCAATCGTGTGCAAGCCTTACCGGGTGTTCAAAGTGTCAGCCTGGCCCAGTCTGCGCCGCTTAGCTATTTCTATTCGCCGGCATTTTCTTCTCCCGTTTTTGTGGAGGGACACGAGCCACCTCAGGGAGAAGACCCGCCATTCGCCGGCAACAACGCTATTGGACCAAACTATTTTAGAACTCTGGGTGTTCCGTTACTCAGCGGACGCGAGTTTACCGATGGAGATCGTAAAGGCGCCCCTCCTGTGGCGATCGTTAATGAGTCGCTGGTGCGAGAACTTTTTCCAAACACTAATCCGATCGGACAAAGACTTCACGTGCTCTTGAGAGGGCAGCCATCTTCATGGGAAGTCATCGGTGTAGTGAAGGACAGTAAATACCGGTCACTGGGCGAGGATTCCATGCCATACATCTTCCTGCCTTACTTGCAGAACCCACAGCCCGCAATGGCGCTGCATGTGCAGACAAGCGGCAATCCCGAGCGTCTGGCGGCGGCGGTCCGCCGTGAGGTTCAAGCGCTCGATCCGAACCTCCCCGCATTCAATGTAATGTCGCTGGCAGATAACATTGACATCTCATTGTTCCCCTCACGCTTCGGTGCGGTGCTCCTTGGCGTGTTTGGTTTCCTGGCTTTGTTGATTGCGAGTATCGGCATCTACGGAGTGATGAGTTATGGCGTGAGTGAACGAACGCACGAGATGGGAATTCGTATGGCCCTCGGTGCGCGAGGCCGCGACGTTATGCGCCTGGTGATTTCTCAGGGCATGTGGCTCGCGCTAATCGGTGTAGCAATCGGAGCTGGTTTGGCGTTGGCGGTGACACGGGTGGTAAAGAGTTACCTCTACGACGTCAGCGTTACCGACCCACTTACATTCATCGGAATCGCACTGTTGCTCATCGGTGTGGCCCTATTGGCTTGTTATGTTCCAGCAAGCAGGGCGACGAAAGTCGATCCGTTGGAAGCGCTTAGGTACGAGTAAGAAAAAGTGTCACACGGGCCCTTCACGCCGAAGGCGAAGAACCGAAGTGATATCATAAAAACATCCGGAAAGGGGGGCCGTAATGATAACTGTTGCTAATCGGATCTATGTCGCCAGCCAATATGCTGACGCCTTCGAACAAAGGTTTCGCGAACGCGCGGGGCTAGTGGATCAAATGCCAGGCTTCATTTCCAACCAGGTGCTGCGCCCGGTGAATGAAGGCGACCCGTATGTCGTCTTTACTATTTGGAATAGCCGTGCGGACTTCCTTAACTGGGTACGCTCAGATGCGTTCTTAAAAGGACACGCACAGTCCGGAACGCTGCCGAAGGAAGCATTCGTTAAGTCGAATGTACTGGAGATGCATGAGGTGGTCCAGGATTCCAGTCGTCCTGATTTAGCTGCAGAGCCGCCTGGTGGTCCTTTCAAGATGCATTAGGGTCGCTTCCTGTTGACACGGAAACGCGGATTGCAATCTAAGATTATTCAACTCGTTGGCCTCGGATTCACGTTCGCATACGCTGCGTTCATCGTCTGGATCTATGCCACGGAACCGCGAACCTTCAAAGAAGTCACCACCAGCGCCGAGGTCGCTGCAGGCGCTTATGAGATCAACCAGGAAAAATTCAATGCCGCTCTCAGCCTTTTTCGACGTGAGCAGTTTCGTGCCGCTCGTGATGAATGGCAACGCGCAGATCCAGCGCAGCGAGATGCCCGCACACAGTTTTACATGGCGTATTCGTTTTACCGCGAAGGTTGGGGCCGGGTTTATTTTGATCAGGAGTTGTTCAGACAAGGTGTCGAGGCAGTAAATCGAGCAATTGCACTGTCGTCAACCAGCCCGCTGACGATCGACGATCCGGATTTGCATATCCATACAGCCGCTGAATTAAAGGTCGAACTTGAACAGGGGTTAGAACGCGGTTGGAGTGACGTTAATCCGCTGAAGGTCCTACGGACAAGGAAGTGAGTTGACCTGACTCTGACACCAAAAATGTCGCAGACTAATCGTTCCAGAAACCGGGCGCTGGTGGACTTTGTCGTACTACCATCTCTTTTTTTGACGGTAGCGCTTCTGGGCGGGCTGCGGATCAGTGCCGAAAGCCGGACGTTCATTTTCATCGCTCCACCGTTAATCACCCTTTTGCTCGCGACCTTATCTATGCTGCTCTTCGTCCGCGGTGATCTACTCAGGTTTCATCAATGGGTTGGCAGCGACCTTTCGCCTCTCACAAATGTTGCGCACATCTGGATGTTCATCACCATCTTCTTCGGCTCCGCGCAAGCTTTCAACTCCGTATTACCGGAGCGCGGTCTGTTCCACTGGCTGTTCTCGTTCTTTTTTCTTTGGACGCTCTGGAATAATCAGTTTTCGTCATTCGACACCCGCAGGCTCTTGCGCAGCCTTGCGATTTTGTTCGGTACTGCTTTCATCCTCAAGTATATCTTTCTCGCGAGTCTTTATAGTCCCGAGAGTGGTTGGTTCAACCGCATGGCAGGTACGTTATTGCAAGGGCTCACACTCAGCTCGCATGACACGTCCACGTTTGCAACGGTCAGTGGTTACATCGCGTTCTTTACATTGGCTCTCTACGTCACAGGACTAATCCTGTTGGCATTTGCAGTAAATGGCGAGACCACCCCAATGATCACTCACACGCTCATTGATGAGTATCGACAATTACCGGCTGCTGACCGACAGGCCGTGCGCGAAGCAATTTTGCGTGACCCTGGTGAATCTTCGGAATGAAGTCGAGAGTTGCTCGAAGAATCAGAGAGGTGAATGACATGAGAAATATTTTGACCATGCTATTCCTCGCTACTTTGTTGGTGACAATGTCTCTTGGAACGCTCAGCGGTTTGGGTGCACAAGAGAATCCCGCGGCGGTTCGTGATTTGCCCGTGCGAAAGGAAATCAATCGGCAATATCAACTAGCACCGAATGCCACAGTTGAAATATTAACAGTTCCCGGTCCCGTCGAAATTGAAACGATATCCGGTCAATCGGCTGAGATTGCAATCGTGAATTCCGGAGAAACTCAAGCTGACCTGAATTGTTTTGACACTGCGATCGAACAGAATCCGAGAAAGCTCGTGATTCGCAACAAGTCACTCTGCAGCAGTGCGAGGGTGAATCAGCGAGTGATGTTGAAGCTGCCACGCAACGTAAACCTGGACCTCGAAACCATTGCGGGCGATGTTCGGATCGGTCCCACTGAAGGAATGGTGCGACTCAACAGCATTGCCGGAAAGGTAAGCACGGGTCCCCTGCAAGCTGCGGAGATGTCATCGTTGGCCAGCGGGCTGTCTACAGAGATCAATCAGCTCGGCGAACGTGGCGTGCGGTTGAGCAGCATTGTCGGCGGGATCGAGTTGGGCCTGTCCGATAGTCTCAACGCGCAATTCGTTGCCAACAGCATAATCGGCGACGTCGTTAGCGACATTCCCGGTATTAAGTTATCAACGGACGGTCAGTTAGACTTTAAAGCGCAGATCGGTTCGGGCGGACCTCCGATTACGATTTCAAGTGTCAGGGGCGGAATTCGTCTTCACAAACTCGTTGATTAGGGCAAGTCCGCCCGTATTATCGCTGATGACATGTCTTTTGACGTGTCGAGCCGCGAAGAGTCTGTCGGAATAACGCCGAAGGCGTTCGCTAATTTCAGCCCAAGGTTGGAGCATTAGCGACAACCTTGGGTTAGCAAATAAAATTAAGTCGAAACGCTGAAAGCGTTCACCAATTGCCGAA
>JBIOUJ010000009.1:0-37900 GCA_044867025.1 Pyrinomonadaceae bacterium
AGAAAATATTAGCCGCAGATGAACGCTGATGACGCAGATCAAGATCTGCGTCATCAGCGTTCATCTGCGGCTAATATTTTCTTTATTAATCGCAACGCGTGGTTGCGGGCGATCAGTGGGATGTGTTCGTCGGTGCTGAGGTCCTGGAGCAATTTGATCAACTGGCGCGGCGCGGAGAGCGCGTCTCTCTTCATCAACGACTCCATCGCCTCCATCAATTTCGGCATGTTCAACGGCTGGTTCTCACGTGCGACCGAGATGTCGAAAATCAGTATCGCCTGATCCGCCGCCTTCCGATACTCACTTGCAAGCGTCGAGGCGTGCTGATTATTCGTCCAATTAAACTCCGCCACACGCTTACGCTCGCCGCGCTGCATACCGATGCGCATCGTGCCGAGATGAGGAAACTGCTTATCTGCCTGGTAGTTCGTCTCCGACTCGAGAAACTGTAACGCCTGCCAAGACGATTGAATACGTGTGAGCGCAGCCGGTGAGAGTTCGATTGGTTCAACTATCGGAGTGTCTTCATTCAAACGTTCGAACGTGACAGTACCGCGCCCGTTCGCGTCGTGTTCCAGAAGAATGTGTTTGACCAGAAACCTCGGCTGCGAGAATTCATACGTGTATTTGACGGCTTCGGCCTTGTTTTCACTGACGGGCGCCGGCGTCGCGGCAGCCTGTTGCGGACGTTGATTGTGCTTGCCGCTCTGATCCTGCGCACAAATGGAAATCGCCGCGCTCAAAACCATCAGCGCGGCGGGGAGCCCCTGCAACAATGACTTTCGGTTAATCACTCAAACTTTACCGACACGAGCTTCGAGACGCCTGCCTCCTCCATTGTCACGCCATACAATGCACGCGCCATCTCCATCGTCCTCTTGTTGTGTGTGATGACGATGAATTGCGTATCAGCAGACATCTGTACGACCTTATCAGTAAAGCGCCCCACGTTCGCTTCGTCAAGTGGAGCATCGACCTCGTCGAGCAAACAGAACGGCGCGGGCCGATAATGGAAGATTCCGAGCACCAGCGCGAGCGCTGCCATCGCCTTTTCGCCACCTGACAAAAGCAGCACGTTCTGAAGACGTTTTCCCGGAGGTTGAGCAACGACGTCAATACCTGATTCGAGCACGTCGTCGGCATCGATCAGGCTCATCTCGCCACGTCCGCCGCCGAACAACTCCTGGAACAACGTGCTGAAGTTCTTATTGATCTGTTCGAAAGCGTGACGGAAGCGTTCGCGCGACCGGCGTTTGATCTCCCTTAGCGCCTCTTCGGTCGCAGCAATACCTTCGACGATATCCTGTTTCTGGACCGTCAGGAACAGCAGACGCTCTTCCGCTTCGGCCAGCTCTTCGAGCGCCATCATGTTTACGCCACCAAAACCTTCGAGACGCGTGCGCAGTTCTTCCACTCGCGTATGACTCGCATCGAGATCGAAATCATCGGGGAACGTCAGCTCACGCGCGAGATCTTCGAGCGCCTGGCCCAACTCGGTCTGGCAGTTCTCGTGGACGAAGGTCTGGCGCGCCTGTGCTTCAGCCCGTTGAACGTCCAATGCGCCGCGAGCGTCACGCACTTCCGCGGCCCTGCGATTGAGTTCCGACAATTCTGCTGAAGACTCGTCAGCCTGCCGTCGAGCTTCTTGTAATCTGTTGGACAGATCCGCGATCAACTCTTCTTCGCGAGCTCGATCGCTTTCGACTGTGCTGGCGGCATGTTCGAGATAAGCGATTGATTGTATGAGTTCCTCGCTGCGACCGGTCATCTCGGCCACTTCCATCCGGTGTCGTTCAACGCGTGCGGCAAAGTCAGCCAGTTCGCCTTCGATGCGGCGTACCTCTGCGGTTGTGGCGCGGCGTCGTTCTGCGGCTGCAGCCGCGGCGGCGCGCTGTCCGGCAAGTGACTCGCTCTCGATCTCTGCTTCGCGTCGTAAATCCGTCAGCAATGCGGAAGCTTTGATTACGTTGTCAGCCGCGGCTTCCCTTGCCGTCTCGGCAGCTTCAGCTTCCAACAACGCGCGTGCTCTGCGGTTTTCAACTTCCAGCCGCTCTTCTTCGACGCGCATCGAGTCCTGACCGACAACTCGCATGTGCCGCTCAGCGCGTTCGACTTCCTGCTCCAGGTTCGTCGTCGAATGTTCGCGTGCCATCGCGTCGCGCTCTTCCCGTCCGATCGCTTCATTCAACAGGACCACTGCATCTTCAAGTTCGACGAGGCGTGTGCGAGCGTCTCTCGCAAGTCCGGCGGCAGTGTCGACTTCCCTCGCCAGTGTCTCAGCGCGCGTTTCAAGCTCTCGCAACTCGCGTTTGAACGCGAGGAGTCCGGCTCCTTCTTCCAGATCGCGTGCATCGCCGGCGTTGATGAATTGTCCACTGGCAATCCAGTCGCCATTCAACGTGACGTACATCTCACCGGTGGCAATCGACTTGGCCATCGCCTCTTCGAGGTTGGAGGCAAGCCGGGCATTCATCTTTTGCGGTAACGTGCGTCTGAGCACTGTGACGAGCTGCTGAGGCGCGCCCAGCAGATCGCAAATCCGCAGGTCCTCGCGAAAACCTTCGACAAGACTGTACGAGAGCGCCGGACGTTCTTCCAGCCGGCAGGCGAGCGCCGTCACTGTGTTTACTTCGTCACTGCCGCCGTGCAAACCCGCAACGAGAAAACTAGCGCGGCCGCCATTGTTCTCGCGCAGCCATTGCGCGGCGCGAACAGCGTCGTCTGGCGTCGGCACAACGATCGACTGCAACGACGATCCGAGCACGCCTTCGACGGCACGTTCCCACTTCGCATCGACGTTCAGTGCGTCTGCAAGCGTGCCGATGAAATGGAAGTCGCGTGGCGATTCAGTCGTGGAAAAGATGAGTTGTACGGCTGGAGAGTAGTACGCGCGTCTCTGATCCAGCTCTTTCAGACTTTCGAGACGGTGACTGGCGCGCGAATACTCATCACGCACTCTCGTCAACTCTGCTTCAGTATCGCTGACCGCTTCATGTCCGCGAACTACCGCATGGACCGCCGTTTCGCGCTCCGCCTGAAGTTTCGCGACACGTGCACGCGCGTCGCTCAACTCACGCGCTAATCTTTCGGCTTCCAGCTTTCTTTCCGCGTGCTGGCTGGCGGCGCGATCGCCTTCGCGTGCCAAACCTTCCGCCTGCTGTGACAAACGCTGCAAAGTGATTTCGAGCTGGCGCGCAATCTCGCGCACTCGTTCGGCAATCGCCGTTTGTGAAAGAAGTTCAGAACGCGCGCTCTCAATCTGGATCTCTGCTGCATTCGCGGCCGCAAGCCGTTCGGCATACGACTCTTCAGCAGTCCGCAATAACAACGCGCTCCGATCGGATTCCTCTCGGAGCCTCGCGTCTTCCTGTTGCAAACGCCTGCACTCGGCTTCGATCAAGACGAGCCGCGAGGTTAGTGCTTCGATCTCAGCAGTAACTTCAGCCCTGCGCTTCTCGATCTCACTCAACTGTTCCTGCTGATAGGTACACTCGCGCGCCTGTCGATCGCGCCGGAGCACTGCTTCCGCAGCCGCCGCGCGTGCATTCGATAACTCGTCTTCGAGAGTTCGCGCTTCCTGCGTTGCAGACCGCGCGGCTTCTTCGCGGTTGGCCAGATCGCCGGCGATGCCGAGCTCGAGTTCAGAGACTTCAGCCAGCTTCGCCTTAGTCTCTTCCAGCACGATCGCGAGCTTCTGATCCTCGGCGACATAGACCAGTCGAAGCAACTCGCGTAACTCTTCGCGCAGAACTCCGTAGCGACGCGCCTTCGCGGCCTGGCGTCGCAGACTGTTTACCTGTCGATCGATCTCGGCAACGATGTCGGAGATGCGCGAGAGGTTCGCGCGTGCAGACTCGAGCCGTGCTTCAGTTGCTCTCTGGCGAACGCGAAACTTGGTGATGCCCGCCGCTTCTTCGATGATGGTGCGGCGATCCATCGGCTTCGCGGAAAGGATCTGACCGATCCTTCCCTGTTCGATGATCGCGTAGTGACCACCTGCCAGACCTGTTCCTGAAAAAAGATCCTGAATATCTCGCAGACGACAAATGCGATCGTTCAGCAGGTACTCGCTCTCGCCCGAACGATACAGTCGTCGCGTAACAGAAACAGCTTCTCCAGGCGCAAACTCCAAAGCGAGGTTTCGGCGGCGCCAGTGTCGCTTGTGCGTTACTTTCGCGGCGGCAGGAGTTGGCTCTGAAGGAGTTGCTTCCTGACTTTCGTTTTCGACCGGAGCCTCAGTTGTTTCTGCGGTTGCTTCCTGCGGGAGAATCTCGTCGATATTTACGAGCCGATCATCAATGCGTTCCAGCGTCGAATCGATGTCTTCGATGTCCGGCTCAACCTCATCGACCTCATCGCGCACCAGGTGCATCACGACTTCCGCCATGCCGCTGGGCTGGCGGTTTCGCGAGCCCTGGAAGATGACGTCTTTCATCTCGCCGCCGCGCAGGTGCTTCACTCGCTGCTCGCCCAAAACCCAGGCAATCGCGTCGGCAACGTTGCTTTTTCCGCAGCCGTTGGGACCGACGATGGCGGTTATTCCGTCTCCTGTGAAGATTATTTCGGTGTAGTCGGCGAAGGATTTGAAGCCGGTGATTTCCAGGCGCTGGAGTTTGAACATTAGTTAAACAGCTCTGTTTCGGCCCAAGTGCGAGTGAGTCAATATAAGTGCGAGGCGCTTAGAATGTCAACTAGAACTTGAAGTTAGGGATTGTTAATTGAAGTGAGGACCAAGGTTAAGCAGGTTAGCACAAAGCCCACAAAAGCAACCCCGGAGCTTCTGATCCTTTTTGTGCCTCTTTGTGGCTCACGTCCGTCGTCGATATAGCACAAGTTTTACTCCCGGCCGGAGTTCAAAGCTTCCGCCGGGCGCTGTGGACTGGACTTGCTCGTAAAGGCCGCCGAAGCTGGCTTCCATTTCTGCCTTCTGATTTTCGTTGGCAATGATAAGCGGCTCGGCGGAGGGAGCCATCCGGCCGAAATACCCCGTGCGGCTGAAGTTTCTCAGGTACCAGGGTAGCGGCCAGTAGTCAGGGCTCACAATCGTTATACCGGTTAGGTCGCCGGATTCCTGCTTCGCAATCTTCTCGATTTCGTTGACTAAATCGAGCGCGGGTCTCGTGGTGTGCGCGTAAACATAAACATACTTCGGATTGTCGTTATCGTAGTTGACGAAGTTCAGATCGATAGTTTGAAACATCGCGACGCCGACGGCGACCAGCAGGATTGCGGAGACCAACCTCACTTGACCTCGATCCATTTCGTAGATTGCCTGAATGGCGTAACCGGCAATTAGCGCCAGAGGAATAATAAAATTGAGCACCAGCCACGGTGTCTTGTACGGAATCAGCGAATAGGCAGCGATCAGACCAAACGCCCACAAAGCGCAAAAGAGCGCCAGCGAGTTTTTCGGTTTCAAACCGGCGATGACGGCGCCGATCGCGGCCAGGAACAGTATCGGTCCCTCCTGTCTCGCGAGCCAAACGACATACATATACGGTGGATGCACATGCGCCGTTTTACCCGTCTTGGTCCATACCGCAAACGTCTGAAGTGAATCCCAGATGCCGTTGGGGTTTCGAGAGAATGATGAATAGAAGAGCAGGTACAAAGCCAGCGAGAAGATGAGGGCAACGATGAGCTTGCCGGTCACCGCCGATGTCCCACCCATTTCATCGATGATTTGACGCAGACGGCTCGCCTGAGGCCGGGACTTGCTTCGTTTGGGAGGAACGTAAACAGACGTCTTGCGATGGAAGCGCGCGTAAAGGAGTGTCAGAGCGAGTGCAATGATCAAAACGCCAACGGAGATCATCGCTGTTTCTTTGGTCGCTAATAGAAGCGCTGTCGAGGCACCCGCTGGCATCAAGTATGCCGGGTTGCGCTTCTCATAAAACCAGACACACGCCACGACGATCCCGAGGGTGAAGAAAACAAATAGACTCTCGTGAATGAAGTATCGCGAGAGATAGACGGCTCCGGGCGAGATCGCGAGCATCAACGCCGCTGCGAGCGTTGCCACAGTTCCCAATTTCCGCCGCAGCAGAAATATCAGGCCAATCGTACCGAGTCCGAAGAGTACAGGGATCAAACGGATGGTGAACGTCGTCAGCCCGTAATGGTCGCGCGCCGAGGAACCAAACAGAAGTTTTGTGATCCAGGGAATGACGGCGGAAAAATAATAGAGAGTTGGGCCATGATAGTTTTCCGGATCGTACCGGTACATTCCTTCGCGCACGAGCCTGACGAGAAAGTTTCCGTTAACCCCTTCATCGTGATGCAGCGGTACGAGATCGAGGTCGTACAGGCGCAAAATAGCGGCAATCAGAACGATCCCGATCACGCCGAATTGCCAGACGCGTTCAGGGATGTTTTCTCCCGGCACGCCACGCTGCGGTTCATCGGTTTCGGCGGGATGAGTCTTCCCTCGAGCCTTCTTGCTACTACCTGATTTTGTAGAGTTTGTACTCGCCAACTTCTCCAACCTTCTGGAAGCGACTAAAGAAAGCTTCGTTAACCGGCGCGACCATTCTTTCGTGTGGTCCAATTACAGCATAATCGATACCGAAGTCATTGATGAGCTGATTTGCATCGGGCGCGCCGAGATACATGCGTTTTACCTCGCCCTCGCGTCGCATAAATTCGAGCCCGTGAGTCCAGATGTGTCCGGGATAACCCATGAGCGAGCGCCGGCCGGTAAGAAACACCGGCGTATTGTGCACAGGCGCGTGAACGATCAAAGCTCGTGGCGGTGTTTGCTCTTTTACAAGTTCCGCGAAGCGCATTCCAGCGGAATCAAACACCTGATACTTGATCGAGCGCAGAGTGATTCCCGCGACGTCCAGCGCTCCTGCAAATGTGACCCCAACAAACAACAGGACTGCTGCAACTCGGTGAACCGGACCGCCCCTGTGCCAGAGTTTTGCCAGCAACAACGCTACGATTGGCGCCGACGCGAGCCACCAGTAAAACAGCACCTTGATGTTGTCCCAGATCCACGGTGCCATTTTAACGAAGTTCGGAACGATGAAGCAGAGCGTGAACGGCAGATAGAACACCAGCAACCGCCGTGGCACGAAGTATCCGTCATCCTTCATTAGAAGCGCTGCAAATATCAGAGGGATAAAAAGTCCCGTGTTGCGGAGCCAGAAAAAAATCGGGTTCTCCTTGCCGTGGTCCCACCCCACTTCCCACGCAAAGAAACTACTGGCGTCGACGGAACTGTGCATGGTGGACCAAAGAAGTTGCGGAATCGCGATCGCAGACGCGACTAAAAAGAATGCAAACCAATCTCGCCACCGTCTTTGAATCAACGCGAGACAGCCTGCCATCGCCATCACGACGACAAAGCTATGCGCATGGACCAGCGGCAACAAACCCGCAGCGAAGCCTGCGGCTATCATGCGGCGCACGGAAATGGGAAAGCGTGTCTCCGTGTCTTCAGTCCACACGCTCTTCGGTTTTGCACGTGGATTCTTACCTGGAGGAGGTTTTTCCGCAGGTCGGGTTTTGTCAGTCGCGAGCCACCATTGCGTGAACGCAATAGTCGCTAGTGGAAGTCCCATTAGAAAACCGCGTTGCGGAACGAGCAGCGCGGAGATCGCATTGCCCCAGCGCCAGGTTGTTTCCGGAATGACTGTGAACGACGGAGGCAGATTGGTAAGTACGCCGAAGAGTCCACCTTCGTCTGTGCCGGCCTTCTCGAATAGTTTTACCCAGCCCATGCCTCCATTCAACAGGACTATCAACGGCGTGATGATCGCCGCAAGCCGGTCGTGCAACATAACGAGAGCCCAACGGTGTAACACGCCGATGAAAGCCATGCCGAGAATGAAGTTCTCAACGAACATCGATTGTCGCAAATCGGCGCCACATTTCACGAAGACTGCGGAAACGAAGTCAGAGATGAAGGGGTAAGTGAACCTGACTCCGGCGTAGGTCGGATCCTCGGGTGGAAAGTTGTTACCGAATGCGAAGCTTGTGATTACGCTCAGATGAAACGGAAGATCGCCGAAGTTATTCAAGAGACCCGTGCTGAGACCAGTCTCATCCTGGATCACTGCGCGACTGAACACTTTCCAGAGAACAATTGTCGCGATAGCGTAAAACAGAAAATAGCCCGCGGAGGTGGCGTCAGGATGGAGAAGGAATCGCCGGACATTTTTGTTGACTGAGTCGACGTCTTCTCGTACGCGGCTCAGGATATTGGCATCGGAGAGAAGACCAAGCGGGCTACAACAAATCGCGATGCTGAACACGATCGCAGCGCCAGTCAGTCCAAGAAACGAGGCGACCAGAAAACTGACTAAACCGAGAGCCGCCAAACCGAGAGCGGCTCCGGAGCAGAGTCTTGCGCCAAACGGCGCGTTTTCGTCGTAGAGGTAAGTCGCAACCGTTCCGCTGAGGATTACTAATAACGCGACTATTAAGGACGCAAACATTTATCAGGTTCGGATTATACCGGGAACACGATTCGCGGCAACTTTGCATCGCTCGATGCGATCAGTTAGTTTTCTATGAATCATGTTAAGAGCGGGTATTGTCGGTCTGCCCAACGTGGGCAAGTCAACCTTATTCAACGCACTGACGGCACAGTCGTCAGCGCTGGCTGCAAACTATCCTTTTGCCACTATCGAACCGAACGTGGGCGTCGTTTCTGTGCCGGATGAACGGTTGGAGCCGCTGGCCCGGCTGGTCAAAACGGAAAAGATCGTGCCGGCGACTGTCGAATTCCTCGACATCGCCGGTTTGGTGCGGGGGGCTTCGAAAGGTGAAGGTCTTGGGAATCAGTTCCTCGCAAACATTCGCGAGACCGACACGGTGGTCCAGGTTGTTCGTTGTTTTGAAGATGAAAGCGTGATTCACGTGGAAGGCGACGTCGATCCGGTTAGAGATATCGAGACGATTCAGATCGAACTCGCACTTTCTGATTTGGCGACAGTCGAACGCCGGCGAGAGAAAGCTCAGAAGAATTTGAAGGGCGGCGACAAGGTTGCGCGTCAGGAGCTGGAGGTGCTGGACAAGATTCAACCGGCGCTCGAACAAGGCAGGTCTGCGAGGACGGTTGCGCTTACGGATGATGACCGTGCCGTCGCTCGCAATTTCTTTCTCCTGACGACGAAGCCGACGATCTACGCGGCGAATGTCGACGAAGCTACACTCTCAAGCCTGGAACATAATTCGATGGTGAACGCGGTGCGTGAGATTGCGACGCAGGAAGCTGCGGAGTGCGTTGTGATCTGCGCACAACTCGAAGCAGATCTCGTTGCGTTGCCGCCGGAAGAGCGGCTCGACTATCTCAAGAGCCTCAATGTCTCGACGAGTGGGGTGGACCAACTGATCAAGAGCGCTTATCACCTGCTCGGTTTGATGTCGTTTCTGACGGCCGGTGAAAAAGAGGTCCGTGCGTGGACAATCCCGCAGGGGACTCGCGCACAGACCGCGGCCGGCACGATTCACTCCGATATCGAGCGCGGCTTCATCCGCGCAGAGATCATCAGCTACAACGAACTGATGAAAGCCGGTTCGTACGCCGCAGCTCGTGAAAAAGGGTTACTACGACTCGAAGGCAAAGACTACATCATGCAGGAAGGCGATGTAGTTCACTTTCGATTCAATGTTTAGCCACAAAAAGACACATAAGGAATACAAGATAAGTTAGCAGGAATATTTCTTGTGTTAATTATGTGCCTTTTTGTGGCTAATGAGAGGGGATGTCCGATGCGGGCAATCGAGAGAAGGAGCGGAAACTCCCGATTGCCGCGCAGCAGCTAGCGAAGCAGGGCACGAATTCCAACGAGAATCAGGTAACCGATTGCGAGTACAACCGCCACTTTGATCAGCAACACCGCCAAGGAGATTAAAAATGAAACAATGCTTAGTGTTATGCCAAACGCGCTAACAAGCAGTGTGAAGATAAATGGCACCGCTACCACCAGAACAAACAGCCCCAGAAGTATCATTCCAACGACTCTCAAAACATTCTTTGCGTCTTTCATCGTTAGCCCTCCAATCGCGTGGCGTCCTTGAAACCCTCCGGTTCTACCGCCCGCAGCCACCTATACGCAGATTCCAGCACCCGCGTTCCACCGAAGATTCTGAATACTTTCCCCGTAAAAATGGCTATTTTTTTGGACCCGCCAGTCGCTTGTTTAATTCTTTTCGGCGATAATTATACCTCCTTTTTCGAGCCATGGATCGCTGGAATTCAAGAAGTCTGTTTAGCGACGACCCTCCCGAGCCCGCACCGGTCGAAGGCGCCCCTCTGGCCGAACGGATGCGACCTCGCTCGCTGTCGGAGTTCGTCGGACAAACGCACCTCGTCGGCGAAGGACGCATCCTGCGACGCCTTCTGGCCGGCGGTGGCGCGCTGCCTTCGTTGATTCTGTGGGGCGCACCCGGCACCGGCAAGACAACGCTCGCACGCTTGTTGGCCGACAGCAGCGGCCAGCGATTCATTGCCCTGTCAGCGGTCTTCTCCGGTGTCAAAGACCTGCGAGAAGCTATCCAGGAAGCGAAGACCCAAAAGCGCTACGGCAAACGCACAGTACTCTTCATCGATGAAATCCATCGCTTCAACAAATCGCAACAAGACGCACTCCTGCACGCGGTCGAAAACGGCACAGTCACACTCATCGGAGCCACAACTGAGAATCCGTCGTTCGAAGTCACGGGCGCGCTCCTGTCGCGCTGCCGTGTTCTTGTTCTTAACCAACTTTCAGCAGACGAGATAACCACCGTCCTTCAAAATGCCTTGAAAGACGAAGAACGCGGGCTCGCGAGTTTCAATGCCTCGATCTCTGAAGAGCTGTTACAAAGAATTGCACACTCCTCGGGCGGCGACGCCCGCGTCGCGCTAACGGCCCTCGACGCAGCAGTCGAATCAACAACTCCCGACGCTCACGGCGTTCGAACAGTCACCGAACAGACAGTCATCGAGGCGCTCGGCCGTGCTCACTATGCATATGACAAAGGCGGCGAAGAACATTACAACCTGATCTCAGCGCTGATTAAGTCTCTGCGAAATTCGGACGTCGATGCAGCGTTGTACTGGCTCGCGCGAATGATCGAAGGCGGCGCCGATCCGATTTTCATTGCGCGCCGTCTGTGTATCCTCGCCTCAGAAGACATCGGAATGGCCGATCCTCAGGCAATGGTCCAGGCAGCAGCAGCCGCCGACATCACACACCTGATCGGTTTGCCCGAAGCATTGTTTCCGCTGACACAGGCAACCATCTATCTGGCGAAAGCTCCGAAGTCGAACGCAGTCAAGAGTGCGTATCACGCAGCGGCGATGGACGCGGAAGAAACAGCACGCGTGCCGGTTCCACTTCATCTGAGAAACGCCGTCACACCACTGATGAAGCAGATTGGTTACGGCAAGGAATATCGTTATGTCCACAACGACCCGAACGCACGAGAAGAGATGGAGTGTTTGCCTGAACAACTGCGCGGCAGAAAGTATTATTCAGAAGAAGAAGAACAAACCAAGGGCGGGAAAACTGATAGTGACGACTAACCGAAAATCTGACAAGGAGCTGGCGTTTTTACAAGATCTCTTCATCGCTCCCGACTGGGGCGAGCGTTTCGCAGAACTAATTGACGAGCACCTGAAGCTGCCGAAGGAAGGCAAGGCACTTTACATTGCGGCGGGAACCGGCGGGCACGCGATGGCGCTACAAGAGCGCGCAGGCAGCAAACTCGATCTCCTGTGTGTTGACGAAAATCCGGAGTGCCTCGAACTAGCGCGCGCGAAAGCAACCGCAACCGACGGAAAGATCGGATTCGACATTGCCGACCTCGACAATCTCAAGCTGCGCGATAACCAGTACGATCTCGTTATCGGCAATGCGTCGCTGGTATCACCACAACGCGTTCAAAAAATGCTTTCGGAGATGGCCCGAGTCGCGGCCCCAGGCGCAACCATCGCGCTCACCCTACCGACCGCATCAAGCTTCGGCGAGTTCTTTTCGATCTACTGGGAGGCACTTCATAACGAGGGACTGCTCGATCGTGAATCCGCCGTAGAGCAATTGATCACGGAACTGCCCACCGTATCGGACGTGGAGCAGTTTGCCGAAGACGAAGGGCTGAGTGATGTCGAGTCGTGGACGCGCATTGAAGAGTTTGACTTCGACTCAGGTGAACAGTTCTTAAGCTCTCCATTGGTCGGAGAATTTTTGATGCACGAGTGGCTCGCCCTCGTACCTGATGATAGGAGAGCTGGATTGTTCGGTGAGATCTCTCGGTTAATTAATGAAGAGAGACATGAGGCGGAGTTCGCGCTTTCAGTGAAAGCGACTCTAATCGTAGGCCAGAAGAGCCACAGCCATTAGTACACAGATCACACAGAAATGCTCCTGTGTAATCTGTGTACTAAATGATCTACTCCTTCACTTCCTTCGGCGCCGTTTCCCTGTCGCCCTCTTCTATGCCTTCCCTGAAGGCTTTCTTACTTTGGCCCAGGGCTTTCGCCAGTTGCGGGAGTCTGGTTGCACCAAAAAGCAAAAAGATCACGAGCACGATTACTATAAGCTCCGGGGTTCCGAGTCCGGCGATCGCCAACATTGTTTGACTCATAACTTCCTCTTTCTCAGGGGCAGTGCCGGCTTATGGACCGGCTATTCTCGATTGTCCGATTCGTAGAACAGGTACTTCCTCCAAGTCTCGTCCGCTCTACCTAAGTAACGCATGATTTGTCTGTTTACGTGCAGTGAGAAACCGCGAGGTCTGCGCAAAAGATGCATCCCGGATTCTTCAGGAGTCCGGTTGCCCTTTCGGTGGTTGCAACGCTTACAGCAAGCTACCAGATTATCCCATGCGGACTCCCCTCCACGCGAGCGGGGAAGCACATGATCGAGAGTCAACTCTGAAGGCGGATATTGATGGCCGCAATACTGGCAAGTCGAGTGATCGCGCAGAAGAATGTTCTTCCGCGAGAGCGACCGCCGTTCAAAAGGTATGTGAATGTATTCCGTAAGACGAATGACCGAAGGGGCATGGATGGCGAGTTTTTGCGAATGGAGTATGTGGCCGTTGTGCTCCTCCACTCGCGCCACTCCTTTAAAGATCATCACCACTGCGCGCCTTTCCGTGCACACGTTGATGGGCTCAAAAGAAGTATTTAGGACTAAAACTCTGCCGTTCATCTCGGCTGATATTACGCGAGCCCGGAAGAGGGTGTCAAAATATCTTCGTGCCGGGCGGGCTAATGGCACGAGCTATCGTCAGGACAGACACGGTTTTAGCGCCGGCCCGGGTGAGGGCTTCCGCACACGCCGAGACCGTGGCTCCGGTGGTGAAGACGTCGTCAACCAAAAGGATATTCTCGTCCGCAACCAGCCTTGGGTGGCGCACTTCGAAAGCTCCGGCAACCGTGTCCTGGCGCCCTTTTGCGTCCAGCCCGGCGCGATATTTCTCCGAACCCGACACGCGCAACAGGCTCACTTCGTCGAGCGGCAATCCGAGTGATTTCGAGAGCGCCTGCGCGAGGATGGACGCCTGATTGAAACCCCGGCTCTTCATCTTTTTACCGTGCAACGGCACGGGTATGATCCTCGTCGCCGTAGTCACCGGCGCACGCATCGCAGACGCAACAAAAAGACGTTCGAGGTGCCGCGAAATATGCGGCTGTCGCTTGAGCAACAAAACAGACTCGCGCAACGCTCCCTCGTAAAGCCCGATCGCACGTGCAGCAGTAAACGATTGCAGATCGCAACACCTGCATCTCACCTCATCAGGCGTGAACGAGATCGCTTCAACAACCGCAGGCACGCCACATTTCCAGCAGATCGTTTCCGCGCCCGTGAAGATCTTCGTCGCGTTCCAACACGCTTCACAGACCACTCCAAACTTACGCTTCTCAACACTCTGTCCGCAGATTGTGCATGCTTGTGGGTACGCCAAGGTGAGGAAGGCGTCATAGATCATTTTTGTGCTTTTTTGTGGCTAATCTTCCTCATCGCCCAGTAATCCGCGCTCTTGCAGATCCTGACAGCGAACACAGTGGCGCGCCCACGGCACAGCGTCGAGTCGCTTCTCCGGCAATGCTTCACCACAATGAACACACTTTCCATAACCTGCGGTTTCGATTCGCTCGAGGGCTTCGTCGATCAGATTGAGTAGCTGACGATCGTTGTCAGACATCGAAACCAGCAGTTCTTTTGTATAAGCATTCGCCGCCATGTCTGCCGGATCCTGCGTCGCTTCCGCATCGCGCTCGCGACTGTAAAGCTCGGCAGCCTGCACCTGGCCAACCAGGCCTTCCCGGCGATCCAATAACTTGTCTCTGAAAACTTTAGTGCGCCTCTTATCCATTATTTTGTTTTGCCCTCCACCCTACTTGATATTAATGATCTGATCATGAATCACTTCTGATACGGCAAACCATGAACGATCGTGTACGCTCGATACAATTGCTCAAACAACAGTACTCGCGCCATCTCGTGCGTCAGCGTCAATCGCGAAAGAGACCAACGCTTGTCAACCCGGGATTTGAAATCGTCTGCCACGCCATTCGGTCCTCCGAGAACAAACGCGACTTCCTTGATCCCGTTTCCTTCCCAGCTTTGCACCTGCGCAGCCAACTGCTGCGAAGTCCACTCCGTGCCGTCCGGGTCCAGGAGTACTGTGATCGAGCCGGGACGCAGCCGGTCTGAGATGCGCTGCGTCTCCTTATCGATGCCCGACTTGTCAGTGCGGCCAACCTCTCGCAGTTCAGTTACTTCGCAGCGCACAAAATGCGAGAGCCGCTCCGAATAATCGTCTATCAACGCGCGCAGCCTTGCGTCTCGAGTCTTCCCAGTCCAGATGATCCGAAACCGCATCTCACGACGTTAGCTGGTAGCGCGCGATCTTCTCGTACAGGTTCTTCCGGCTGATTCCGAGTATGCGCGCGCACTCGGCCTTGTTGCCTCCAGTCGCGGAGAGCATCTCCGCGATGTAAGCCGCTTCCAACTGCGCCAGGCTCTGCGGCTTCTGCTTTCGTTGCTGCGCACTCACCGCAGCTTTCAATCCGTCAGGCAAATCAGTCTCTTCGAGTCGCTTTCCCGTAGCCACGATCACTGCGCGCTCGATGATGTTCGCGAGCTCGCGTGCATTTCCCGGGTAGTCGTAAGCCTGAAGAACGGCGAGCGCTTCCGGAGCCACGCGCTGTGTGGTTCTTCCATGCTTGGCGGCATAATGCCTCAGAAAATGTTGAATCAGTTTTGAAAGATCATCCTTGCGCTCACGCAACGGCGGTACGCGAATGTTAATTACGTTCAGACGGTAAAAAAGGTCTTCTCTAAAGCGACCGCCTTTCACCGCCGTCCCGAGATCCACATTCGTCAGGGCAATCAGACGGGCGTCGAGCTTGATCGTCTTGCGCCCACCAAGCCTTTCGAACTCACGAGTCTCGATTACGCGCAGCAACTTCGCCTGGGCATCGTTTGAAAGATGCGCGATTTCGTCGAGGACGATCGTGCCCTTTTGCGCCGCCTCGAAGCGTCCGGCCTTGGCTTCAATCGCTCCCGTAAATGCCCCTCGTTCGTAACCAAACAGCTCGGCTTCAAGAAGATCCGACGGAAGCGTCGCGCAGTCTATCTTCGCTAATGGCTGAAGCGAGCGGCGTGATTTCGAGTGAATGAACGACGCAAGCAGATCTTTTCCCGCGCCAGTCTCACCGGTGATCAGGACGTTTGCATCCGTCGAACTCACGCGCTCCGCGAGACCAACCGCCTCGCGCATTCCGGAAGAGCGCGCAAATAGTTCGATCACGATTCTCTTCTCAAAGAGCTCGCACTATCAGTGCTGAATTCGGGGGGCAACTCGACGCGTTTCGACTCGCGCCACAGCCGTTCGAGGTCATAAAACTTTCGCGCCTTCTGCTCAAACACGTGTACCACGAAATCGCCGTAGTCCAAAAGAATCCACTCGGCGGTCTTGTAACCTTCGACACGCGCGGCCGCATGACCCGCCTTCTTCAAACTCTCGTAAACGGCGTCGGAAATCGCCTGCACCTGGCGTTCGTTCGCGCCACTCACGATCACGAAGTAATCAGTGAAGCTCGAAATCTCACGCAGGTCCAAAACGACCGGCTCGATCGCTTTCTTCTCGCTCGCAGCATGAAGAGTAGCCAGCACACGTTCGTCGAGGCCTTCAGGAACAGGCTGAGCCTTCGTACGGACGCTCGGCTGGGGATTCAACGACTGTTCTTTAACTGTTGAGTCTTGCTTCATTCAATTCTCGATAAATCTGGTACTTCCTTATGTACTCGAGCACTGGACCAGGCAGCAGCCCGGCCAAATCCTCATACCGTCCCTCGCTCGCCATTCTCCTGATGTTCGTCGCCGAAATGTCCAACATCACGGCGTCAGTAAAAACGACGCGCTCGCCGAGTTCACCCACGTGCGACTTCGACGATTCGAATCCCGGCCTGGTAACGACGATGTGGTTAATCATCGTCAACAAGCGCTCCCAATCGCGCCAGGTTGTGACCTCCGACCAGGAGTCGGCGCCCATTATGAAAAAGAGCTCGTTTGAGTCACCCAGCTCGCGCTGAAAATGCTCAACCGTGTCTACCGTGTAACGTCGATCCGGAGCGTCGAGCTCGAAAGTCGAAACTACCAGCCGCGGATCGGCTTGCGTCGCCAGCGCCAGCATCGCGTAGCGATGTATCGGCTCCGTTACAGGACGTCCGACTTTGTGCGGAGCCACCTGCGCCGGAATAAAAACCACCGTGTCAATCTCAAAAACTCTCGAAACTCTGCGCGCAATTTCGAGGTGGCCTATATGAACCGGATCGAATGTCCCGCCATACAATGCGATTCGCATCTTCTACCACGCCAGTTCGACCGTATCCGTCTTGTCGCTCTCTGCGTTTAACTCATTCAACTTCGCCGCGACTGCGTTAATCAGGTCACGAACACCTTCTCCAGTCGCTGAAGAGATCGCAAAGAACGGTTTCGCGTCTTCGAGCGTCTGCTGCTTCAGCGATTCCAAACGCTGTGGCTCGTCGAGCGCGTCAATCTTGGTCGCAACGACAAACTGCGGCCGCGTAGCCAGGTCCTGATTGTAAGAAGCGAGCTCGCGATTGACGGTTTCGTAATCACTGATAGCATCGCGGCCCGACACCGACGAAACATCTACCAAATGCAGCAACAACTTCGTGCGCTCGATGTGCCGCAGAAATCGATCGCCGAGACCCGCGCCCGTGTGTGCGCCTTCAATCAGTCCGGGTATGTCGGCGATGACGAAGGTGTGAAAGTCTCCAAGGTCTACAACCCCCAAATGCGGTTCCAACGTGGTGAATGGATAATCGGCGATCTTCGGTCGGGCGGCCGAGACGGTTGAAATGAACGTCGACTTACCTGCATTTGGAAAGCCGACTAATCCAACATCGGCGAGCAGCTTCAACTCGAGTTGCAGCTCGCGTTCTTCTCCAGTGCCTCCGCTTTGGTGGTAGCGAGGAGCGCGATTGGTCGACGAAGTGAAGTGCGAGTTTCCAAATCCACCACGACCGCCACGCGCCGCCAGCCAGCGATCGCCGTCGTGACTGAGATCGTGCAGCAGGTCACCAGTCGCTGCGTCAAAGATCTGTGTTCCAACGGGAACGCGAACAATTAGATCGTCGCCATTGCGTCCAGACCTATTAGCACCTTCGCCATGCGAACCGCGCTGTGCGGTGTGCTGCGGGTTGTAACGCAGGTGCAGCAGCGTGTTGAGCGAACCGTCCGCAACCAGGATCACATCACCGCCGCGACCACCATCTCCCCCTGATGGACCACCACGGGGAACAAACTTCTCGCGCCGGAAAGCTGTAACACCGTTACCTCCATCACCCCCGTGCACGTGAATCTTGACGCGATCAATAAACATCCTAAATTGAAAGCGACGCCCGGGCGCGCATTGTTGCTGCTCAGGCGTCGCGAACTTGCAAGGATTCGTTTCTAAGCAGCAGTTTGCTCCGCTGGATAAACGCTGACGAACTTGCCCGATCGACCTTTATCTTCAAACTTGACGACCCCATCAATCAACGCAAACAGCGTATCGTCTTTGCCGCGGCCCACGTTCATTCCGGGTTTCCACTTGGTGCCACGCTGGCGCGCAATGATGTTGCCGCCGAGCACCTTTTCGCCGCCGAACTTCTTCAGACCCAGTCGCTGGGACTGCGAGTCGCGACCATTCCGAGATGAACCAACACCCTTTTTGTGTGCCATTGTCGTTACCCTATCGAATCAATCTTCAACGTCGTGTAACTCTGCCGGTGACCGCGCGTGCGTTTGTATTGTTTGCGGCGCTTCTTCTTGAAGACGACGATCTTCTGATCGCGACCGTGATCAACCACCGTCGCCGAGATTTTTCCGTCGCCGGAACCTGAACTCAACAACGCTTCGAGCTCAATGGAACTGCCGGCCTCAGCCTCGAGCGAAGGCACGCGAATCGTCTGGCCTTCTTCGACCAGGAACTGTTTTCCACCAGCTCTGATAATTGCGTGTGACATCGTAATCACCTCACAGAAAAGTCGGATATTATAAGCTACCGTTAATTCAGCGGCAACCGTAGACAGGATTTACCCTGTCTACTATACAACCGCCACTTTGCGCCCGTTTCGGGACAAAAAGTACTCCATGAAATCGGTCCCGATATCCCCGGCCCGGAACCTCGGGTCGTCCATGATCTTCAAATGCAAAGGGATCGTGGTTTTGATACCCTCGATCACCATCATCTCGAGTGCCCGCTTCATGCGCGCGATCGCCAGTTCACGCGTACGATGGTGAACGATCACCTTGGCAATCAGCGAATCGTAAAACGGCGTTACCCGGTAACCCGAATACACAAACGTGTCGACGCGGACGCCGGGACCACCAGGTAAATTGAACGCCGAGATAACACCCGGGCTGGGAGCAAACGTCTCCGGATTCTCTGCATTGATACGGCATTCGATCGCGTGCCCGACGAGTAGGAGTTCATCCTGCGCGTACCCGAGCGGCTCACCTTCGGCAATCCGAATCTGGCTACGTACGATGTCCGTGAGAGTGACCATCTCCGTCACCGGATGCTCGACCTGGATACGCGTGTTCATCTCCATGAAGTAGAAATTTCCGTGCGCATCCAGCAGAAACTCGACTGTTCCGGCGCTCGAATAACCTAGCTTCTTACACGCTGCGACAGCCGCTTCACCCATGCTCTTGCGCAACTCCGGCGTCAGCACGGTCGACGGCGCCTCTTCCATCAGTTTCTGGTGTCGACGCTGAATGGAACACTCGCGCTCTCCAAGATGCATGCACTCGCCAAACTCATCTGCAAGCACCTGGATCTCGATGTGACGCGGCTTCTCGATGTAGCGCTCGATGTAAACACTGCCGTCGTTAAACGCCGCAGCAGCTTCAGTTGAGGCGGTCTCGAGCGCCTTCCCCAACTCTTGCTCCGAACGAACGATGCGCATCCCGCGTCCACCGCCTCCAGCGGAGGCTTTGACGATCACCGGATAGCCAATATCTCGCGCCACCTTCCGGCCTTCTTCTTCGGAAGTAATACCACCCGAACTGCCCGGCACAATCGGCAAGCCAGCCTCATGCATCACGCGGCGAGCTTCGATCTTGTCGCCCATCAAACGGATGACACTCGCGCGTGGTCCAATGAACTTGATGTTGCACGCGTCACAGATCTCAGCGAAGTAAGGCGACTCGGCAAGAAACCCGTAACCCGGATGAATCGCGTCGACGTTGAAAATCTCCGCCGTGCTTATGATTGCGGGAATATTGAGATAACTCTGCGCGGAGGGCGCTGGTCCAATGCATGCAGCTTCATCAGCGAAACGCACATGCAGCGAATCTCGATCGACGTCACTGTGAATCGCGACGGTCTTGATGCCCATCTCCTTGCAAGTCCAGATGATGCGACAAGCGATCTCGCCACGATTGGCGATCAGGATCTTCTTGAACTTGCGCGGATTAAAAGCCATCGCTCAAATAATTAAGGCCCAAAAAACAGCAAACTTTTGTTTCTGTCTTTTGGTGCCTTTTTGTGGCCTAACTGCGAATTCCGAAAAGCGGCTGCCCGTACTCCACCGGCTGCCCATTCTCGACGTAAATCTTTACTACTTCACCGCTCGCCTCTGCCTGAATCTCGTTCATGAGTTTCATGGCTTCGATAATACAAACAACCGAATCGTGCTCGACATTGCTTCCGATCTTCACAAACGGGTCAGCGCTCGGAGACGGTGACCGGTAAAACGTGCCGACAATGGGCGAGGGGATGATGTGTACGTCCTGCTCCGGAGAGGTAGCCTCTGCCGGAGCTTGTGTTGCCGGTTGCGCCGGAGCGGATGCAGGCGCCGCTTCAGGGACAGGAGGCGGAACAGGCGCCGCCGCATGCGGGGCCGATCCGCTCGGGACTGAATCACGACGAAGGCGAACGCGAAACTCCTCCCCTTCGATCTCCAGTTCAGTCAGCCCATTGTCACGCATCAGGGCTATGAGTTCGCGAACCTCGTCCATGTTCATGGACGGGGCAGGATCAGACTGCTCGCGTCGCGGACGAGCGCGACGGTTCGCCGGTTTACCTTGTTCTTCGGGTGCTGCCATTTACTAAGCCACAAAAAAACACAAAAGCCATGTTAGCTTTTGTGCCTCCTTGTAGCTCCTTTTTACTCTTCGCTGCCTTCAGACTTCGATTCGCTCGCCGTCTCAGTCTCTTTCTCTTTCTCTTTGCCGCGGCCCTTCTTCTTCTTCGAGGCCGCTGCTTTGGCTCGCTTCTTCGCGGCTTCAATTGCTTCAACTTCCTTCGGGTTGCCGACCAGCTCGATGATCGCGAGCTCCGCGGCGTCGCCGTCTCGATGGCCCAGCTTCAGGATCCGCGTGTAACCACCGGGCCGATCCTTGTAACGATCGCCAAGCTCGTTGAAGAGCCGTCGGAGAGCCGCAACTCCGGCAGTTCTTTCGGGCCTGAGCTGTCCGCGCTTGCCCGTCATCTCGCTGACAGTCGTGTTGCCGGCGTGAAAGAATCCTGCCGCCTGTCGCCGAAGGTGCAACGCGCGTGCGTCTGCACCATCGTCAGAAAACGTGCGAGCGCGTCGCGACAGCGTAATCGCCCGTTCGACGAAGGGTCGCAATTCCTTTGCCTTCGGCAAAGTGGTGACGATGCGCTCCTCACGGGAGTTGATCAGAGAGGTCGCGAGATTGCGCAGCATCGAGTGACGATGCTCGCTCGTGCGACCGAGTTTTCGATGTGCCTTTAGGTGTCGCATGACTCTAAACTACTGTTCCTCGTCGCCCTCAAAATCGGAAAGATCCGCGCCGTCACGGCCGCCGGTGCCCGGGATCGGATTACCCTGCTCGTCAAACTCCATACCGAAGTCGAGCCCCATGCCGTTCAGAATTTCCTTGATCTCGTTGAGAGATTTTTTGCCGAAATTCTTGGTCGCCAGCATCTCGCGCTCGGTGCGCTGGACCAGGTCGCGAATCGTCCGGATGTCAGCATTCTTCAGACAGTTGTAGGAACGAACTGACAGCTCCAACTCGTCAACCGACCGGTCTAACTGATCGTTACGCGGCAGCGGCGGACGCTCCATCTTCGCGTAGGCGTAATCGTCAGTGTCCTCTTCGAAGTTGATGAAGATCGACATGTGGTCCTTGATCAACTTCGCCGCCAGGCCGATCGAATCTTCAGGCTTCACGGAACCATCGGTCCAAACCTCGATGGTCAGCTTGTCGAATTCGGTGTTCTGACCGAGACGCGCTGCTTCGACGTTGTAATTGACTTTCTTGACAGGCGTATGCACTGAGTCGATCGGAATGTATCCGAGCGACAAGTCTTCGTCGAAATTCCTGTCAGCCGAGATGTATCCACGACCACGCTTCAAACGCATCTCGACTTTCAGAGATCCGCCTTCGCTGACCGTCGCAATGTGAACCGACGGATCGAGAATCTCGACGTCAGCATCACCCTCGATATCTGCCGCCGTAACCTCGCCTGCTTCCTCTTTCGAGATTCGCAGAGTCTTCGGCTCACTGCTGTGGAGCTTGAAAGGCACCTGCTTCAGATTGAGGATGACGTCGGTGGCGTCTTCCACCACCCCCTTGATCGATGAGAACTCATGCTCGACGCCTTCAATCTTGACCGCAGTGATAGCGGCGCCTTCGATCGAAGATAGCAGAGCACGTCGCAGCGAATTCCCGACGGTCGTTCCGAAACCTCTTTCGAATGGCTGCGCTGAAAAGCGGCCATAACGTTCCGTCAGAGTCTCCGCATCTGCCGCCAACCGGCGCGGCATTTGAAATCCTGTCCAAAGATTATTTTGATCCATAGCCATAGCGTTCAGTTCCTAATAAAAATGCATCGACCAGGTTGACGACGTACGCAGCGCCGGCACCGGTTCGGGTTAACTACTTACTATAAAGCTCGACAATCAACTGCTCGTTGATCGTGCGATCGATGTCGTCGCGAATAGGCAAGCTGACTACACGCGCAGTCATATCGCCATTGGCGGAAATCCACGACGGACGTCCACGACCAGACGCAGTTTGCCATGCACCTTCAATGTGAGAGTTTTTCCTGCTCGTCTCTTTCACACTGATCGTGTCGCCAGGCTTCACTTGATAAGAGGGAATATCTACTTTGCGATCGTTTACCTGAATATGACCGTGATTAACCAGTTGTCGCGCCTGCCGGCGTGAGGTCGAAAAACCGGCGCGATAGACCGTGTTATCGAGTCTACGCTCCAGCAGGAACAGAAGGTTCTCACCGGTGATTCCCTTCATCCGAGCGGCGCGTTCGAAGTAGTTTCTGAACTGCCCTTCCAGGATGAAGTAGATGCGCTTCACCTTCTGCTTTTCTCGCAACTGCTGGCCGTAGCCGACCAGCGCTTTGCCACGTCGCAGCGAGTTGCCATGCTGCCCGGGGGGTTGCGTACCACGTTTCTCAATCGGGCAAGATGGTTTGTAGCAACGATCGCCCTTCAAAAACAGCTTTGCGCCTTCGCGACGGCAAAGACGACACACAGCACTTCGATACCTAGCCAATTATTGCCTCCAGTCTATGTTAGACGGAAAAGTTTACAGGTTGCGTGTTAACGCAAACCCTTCATCCTTTGGGTTAATTCATCTGCACTTTTTAGCCGCGGATTCCACGGATTTGTACAGATGAATCCGCACAAATCCGTGTAATCTGTGGCTAAACTCTCCGGCGTTTCGGCGGCCGGCAACCGTTGTGCGGAATCGGCGTCGTATCGCGAATCGTCATCACTCTGATGCCAGCATTCGCGATCGCCCTGATCGCTGACTCGCGACCACCGCCTGGTCCCTTCACACGAACTTCGCACTGGTGCATTCCGGCTTCGTGCGCCTTCTTGGCCGCTTCATAAGCCGCCTGCTGCGCTGCGAACGGAGTGCCCTTGCGGGAACCACGAAAACCGCGCGCGCCTGCTGACGACTGCGCAATCAAGTTCCCCTCGAGATCCGTGATGGAGATCATCGTGTTATTGAACGACGCCGCGATATGCACGATGCCGTTGGGAACGTTCTTCTTCTCTTTCTTCCGAAAGACTTTTTTCTTTCCGCCTGCTTTTGCCATAACTTTCCACTCAACTAATCGTTTAGAGTTCAGCCTTTAGGCTGCTGCTTTAGCGGTACAAGCTAAAGCTTGAACTCTAAACTCATTTACTTCTTGCCCGGCGCTTTCTTCTTCGCGATGGTTGCGCGTCGCGGACCTTTACGAGTGCGAGCGTTTGTGTGAGTTCGCTGGCCGCGCACCGGAAGTGCACGACGATGTCGCAAACCACGATAGCAGCCGATATCCATCAGACGCTTGATATCCATCTGAACGCGCTTGCGAAGGTCGCCCTCGATCTCTCCCTGTGCTTCGAGGATCCCACGAATGCGGCTCAACTCGTCTTCGCTCAGATCTCTCACGCGAGTGTCGAGATTGACGCCCGCTTCCTTGAGCACTGAGTTCGAGCGCGAGCGGCCGATGCCGTAGATGTAAGTCAAACCGATCTCGGCTCTCTTGTTGGGCGGAAGATCTACTCCTGCTACACGTGCCATTCCTTTTCTCGCTTATCCTTGTCTCTGTTTATGTTTGGGATTAGGGCAGATCACTCTCACAACGCCCTTGCGATGGATGACCTTGCACTTGTCGCACATCTTCTTTACTGACGCACGGACTTTCATTACGTAACCTCTGTCTTAGCCGATACTATTTATACCGGTATGTGATTCGACCCCGATTAAGATCGTACGGCGAAAGCTCTACCAAAACCCGATCACCTGGAAGGATGCGAATAAAATGCTTGCGCATCTTCCCTGATATGTGCGCAAGCACCTGATGCTGGCTGTCTTCCAACTCAACCCGAAACATAGCGTTAGGCAAAGTCTCCAGCACCTTTGCCATGACTTCTATCGCTTCTTCCTTCGCCATATCCTCTCAGATTGGAATTTTGACGCTGCCGACAAACTGCGAATAATACCATGCGGCTCTTAGCTTTGCCAAGCCGCGGCCTGAGGCTCCAACGGTTGGGAAGACCCGACCAGGGTCAGCACCTCGGGTCCCTCTTCGGTGATGGCGATCGTGTGTTCAGCATGTGCGCTTGGCTTGCCGTCCATCGTCACAACCGTCCACCCATCCGACAAAACCTTCGTAAAATGCGTTCCCTGGTTGACCATCGGTTCGACTGCGAACACGTATCCGCTCTTGATCTTGTCACCGACTCCGGGGCGGCCATAGTTCGGAATCTGCGGGTCTTCATGCATTCGGCGCCCAATGCCGTGACCGACGTAGTCCCGAACCACCGAATAGCCGTTGGCTTCCGCGTGCTGCTGAACTGCCCAACCGATATCCCCCAGATGCTTCCCTGGCCGGCATTGCTGGATTGCACGCTCGAGACACTCCTCGGTGATGCGAATTAGTCTCAGCTTCTCTTCGTCAACCTGACCAACGGGAACCGTGGTCGCAGTGTCGCCCACAAATCCTTCCAGCGTTACGCCGCAGTCAATCGAGAAAATATCGCCTTCCTTCAGGGCATACTTCGAGGGAAATCCGTGGACTATCTGTTCGTTAACGGAAGCACAGATGGAGTACGGAAAACCGTTGTAGCCTTTGAACGTCGGCAAAGCACCTGCGTCGCGGATCATTTTTTCCGCTTCGCGATCGACCTCGAGCGTCGTGATGCCAGGCTTCACGAGATTGCGCAGATGCTGAAGGACGAGTCCCACGAGCCTGCCCGAAGCGCGCATCTTTTCGAGTTCTCTTTTTGACTTTCCAATAATCATAATCAGGGATCAGATAAAACTTTCCGATCCATGTCAATCCGCGTTCACGCCCGAAACTATGCGAGCGACGTCTTTATAAATGGCTTCCGGTTCTCGCGTTCCATCGACCGTCCGCATCAAGCCGGCGGACTTGTAATACTCGATCAGCGGCCGCGTTTGTTCTTCGTACGTAGCCAGCCTTGCCCTGACCGTTTCCGAGTTGTCATCGGAACGATGGACCAACTCAGCCTCGGGATGAAGATCGCAAACGTTGTCATTGCGGGGTGGCTTGAAATACATGTTGTAAATCTCGCCACACACGGGACAGTTCCGCCTGCCCGTCATCCGCTTCTCGAGCATTTCGTGCGGAACGTCGATCAGAATCGCGACAATCGTGTTGCCCTGCTCCGCCGCCAGCTTCTCCAGGCTCGCTGCCTGTGCCGGCGTGCGTGGAAAACCGTCGAGAATGTAACCGTTGCGACAATCGTCCTGGGCCGTTCGCTCCTTAACCAGACGGATCGTCAACTCGTCCGGAACAAGCTGCCCGCGCTCCATGATCTCTCTGACTTCCTGCGCCAAAGGCGTCTGCGCATGCTTGAGCGCACGAAAGATGTCGCCCGTAGAGATCTGCGGCAAACCGAGACGCTCTTGAAGCAAGCGCGCCTGAGTACCCTTACCGGCACCAGGCGCGCCCATCAGTACTATGATCTTCGCCATACCGAATCGGTGATTAAGCCCGACGTCCGCGCAGACGGCCTCCACCACCAAGGAAGCCTTCGTAGTTGCGCATGACCAGTTGGGCCTCAATCTGCGCGACTGTGTCCATCGCGACGCCAACGAGGATTAAGAGCGAGGTTCCGCCAAAGTAGAACTGATAACCCATGCCTGTCGGGATCCATGAGAGACCGGGAGTCGTGCTCACCCACGAGTCGAGCCATGGACCGACCAGAGGCAACCGAGCAACCTTGAATCCGCTCAACATGAACTGCGGCACAAACGCGACCAGCGCGAGATAGATCGCGCCGACGGTGGTCAAGCGGGTCAGGATCGAATTGAGATATTCAGCCGTCGCTCTGCCGGGACGAATACCGGGCATAAAGCCGCCGTGTTTGCGAAGATTATCAGCCACTTCTTCGACGTTGAAGACGATCGAAACATAGAAGAACGTGAAGAAGATAATCAGCGACAGGAAGATCAACTCGTAGTACGGATCACCCGGGTGAAAGATCTGAAAGAAGTTGTAAACCTTGGCCCACAACGTATTCGGATTAGCCGGGTCAGGCGGAAAAGCTGCAAAAACACTCTGCGGCATCGACAAAACTGACGACGCGAAGATCACAGGGATCACGCCGCCCATGTTGATCTTCAACGGCATCGTCGTCTGCTGACCACCGACGACCTGTCGACCAACGTGACGCTTCGCATAACTGACGGGAATCTTCCGGCGCGCTGCTTCGACAAAAACGATGAAGGCAATGATCGCGACCATCGCGACCAACATGCCGAACACGCCGATGATCTCCATCGTGTCGCCGCCACGTACGCGCTGGAAGACCTGCTGCACGCCTCTCGGCAAACCGATGACGATACCCGCGAAGATCAGTAACGAAATACCATTGCCGACTCCGCGCTCGGTGATCTGCTCGCCGAGCCACATGACAAACATTGTCCCCGTCGTCAGTGTCAGCACGGTGCTGAGCCGGAATCCCCAACCCGGAGATCCGACACCGTTAACCTGGAGCCAGTGAGCGACGAACGAAGTTTGAATCGCAGCGAGAACCACGGTGAGATAGCGAGTCCATTGATTGATCTTCGCCCGGCCCATCTCGCCCTCTTCCTGCAACTTCTTCAGTTGCGGGGAGACGACGGTCATGAGCTGCAAAATGATCGAGGCCGTAATGTAGGGAGTAACACCGAGGGCGAAGACGGAGATCGTGCGAAAGTTGCCGCCTGAGAACAGATCGAGAACGCCGAGCAGCGTTCCGGCAACCTCGCGCCACACTTCATTCAAACGCGCGGTGTTTATGCCCGGAGTAGTTACGTGCGCTCCGAAGCGGTAAACGGCGAGCAACCCCAGCGTAAAGAAAATGCGCCGGCGTAGATCCGGCACATTGAACATATTCCGAACTGCGGCGAAAAACTTTTCCATTACCAACCTCCTGGCGACGATTTCAGGTTAACCTGCAATCTCCACCACTGCACCGCCAGCCTGCTCGATCTTCTGTCGAGCACTCTTTGTAAACCGGTGAGCTGAAACACGCAGCGGCTTCGAAATCTCACCGTTGCCAAGTACCACTACGTCGTGCTTCGCCTTTTTGATCAAACCTCGATCGTGCAGGACTTCGGGAGTGATCTCGGAGTTCGCATCGAAATGCTGATCCAGGGCGGCGAGACTGATCTCCAGCCACTGCTTTTTGAAGATGTTGGTAAAGCCGCGCTTGGGGAGACGCCTGTGCAAAGGCATCTGACCGCCTTCGAATCCGATCTTGCGAGAGTAACCTGAACGAGACTTCTGTCCCTTCTCGCCGCGGCCCGCGGTCTTGCCCAAACCCGAGCCAGGTCCGCGTCCAACCCTCTTCTTCTTGTGAGTCGAACCCTTCGCGGGCCTCAACGTGTTAAGACTAATCGCCATTATGACTCCTTAGCCACAAAGAGGCACAAATTTGGTGCTTTTTTGCGGCGTCTCTTTTCTGTGCCTTTTTGCGGCCCTACTCGACGATGCGCAGCAAGTGTGGCACCTTCGCGACTGCGCCGCGCATCGACTCGCTGTCCGGACGCTCGACAATCTGGTTCAGCTTTCGCAAACCAAGACTGCGCACGATCGTTTTATGCGTTTTTGGGGAGGCGATAAAGCTTCGATAGTACTGGATACGAATCTTCGCCTGCGCTTCTTCGTTTGTATTCGCTCTACGTGGCATAACTTACATCTCGTCAACTTGTTTACCGCGCAAACGCGCCAACTCCATCGGATCCTTCATCCGTAACAGCGCGTCGAAAGTCGCACGCACGACGTTGTGCGGGTTCGTCGAACCAAGCACTTTCGTGCGCACATCTCTGACGCCCACGGCCTGCATCACCGCACGCACAGCACCGCCGGCGATAACACCAGTACCTTCCGAAGCAGGCTTCACCAGCACACGCCCAGCCCCGTACTCGCCGATTAGCTGGTGCGGCAGAGTGTTGTTGATGAGCGGAACCCGAATCAGGTTCTTCTTCGCCGCCTCGACACCTTTTTTGATCGCGAGGGGCACTTCACGCGCCTTGCCGGTCCCAAACCCCACGTGTCCGCCCTCATCGCCTACGACTACGAGCGCCGCAAACGAAAGGTTCTTGCCGCCTTTAACGACCTTCGTCACGCGGTTGATCGAGATCACCTGGTCTTTGAGATCCAGCCCCTGCGCGGGAATGCGTTGCTTCGGTTGTCTCATAATCTATTCGTTCTTCTTCTTCTTTGACTTCTTTTCGGATGGTTCCGCTTTCGCTTCCGGCGCTTCCGGCTTGGCTTCAGGTTCAGGTTCCGCGACTGCTTCGTTCTTGTTCAAACCAGCCGCGCGCGCTGCGTCGGTCAAAGCCTTTATGCGACCGTGATAAAGATAACCACCGCGATCGAAAACCACCTGCTCGATTCCTTTCGCGATCGCGCGTTCCGCGATTACCTGACCGATGCGGCGCGCCGCGTCGAGATTGCCGCCCGAGTTGACACCCAGATCCTTTTCCGTCGTCGAGGCCGAAACGAGCGTCTGCCCGAGTCGATCGTCGATCACCTGCGCATAAATGTGGTTCAGGCTGCGATAGATCGCGAGCCGCGGACGCTCTGTGTCGCCTTTTACCTTGCGGCGAATCCGGCTGTGAATTGCAGTGCGAACTTCTGCTCTACTTGTGTTTGCCATAAACTGTATTTCCCGGGCTTTACTTACCAGGCTTTACTTACCAGGCGTTACTTACCAGTCTTGCCAGGCTTCAACTTGATCGGAACATTCGCGTAGCGTATGCCTTTGCCTTTGTATGCATCGGGCTTACGCAGTTTGTGCAGCTCGGCTGCGACCTGTCCCAGCTTCTGCTTGTCGTTACTCGTCAACGTCAGAGTCGTCTGATACTGCTGAATGCTTCCCTTTGTCGTCAGACGTTCTGCTTTGGCATCGACTTCGGGCGGCAGCGGAAACTCGATCGGATGCGAGTAGCCCAGTGACAAGACGATCTTCTTACCCTGCACGTCAGCCTTGTAACCAACGCCGACCACATCCATCTGCCTGCTGAAACCTTCAGTGACACCCACGATGGCGTTATTTGCCAACGCGCGTGCGAGTCCGTGCAGCGCCGCCTGGTCGTCAGACGAACGCTCGGCGCGCAACTCCTCGCCTTCGATCTTGAAGCTGATTCCTTCGGGAATCGGAGTCTTCAAAGTACCTTTCGGTCCTTTGACTTCCAACTCCTGCGCGTGAACGGTGACAGTCACGCCCTTCGGCACCGTGATTACCTTTTTTCCAATTCGTGACATGTTCGTTTACCCAATTAATAAATCTGCGCCAACAGCTCTCCACCGATGTTCTCGCGACGCGCAGTCTTGCCGCTCATCAGACCTCTTGAGGTCGACACGATATTGATACCGTAGCCGCCGAGCACCTTCGGAATGTCGCTTGAACCAACGTACACGCGGCGTCCCGGTGTCGAGATGCGCTGCAAGTGCGTGATTGAAGACGTGCCGCGCGCGTCGTAACGCAGGAAGATCCGCACGGTGCGCTTGAGCCCTTCGCCCTTGATGACGAAGTTGTTGATGTAACCCTCTTCCTTCAGAATTCGGGCAATCTCAAGTTTGAGCTTTGAAGCCGGAATATCAACCCGCGAATGTTTCGCCGCGATGGCGTTGCGGATTCGCGTCAACATATCGGCAATAGGATCAGTCATGTATTAACTCCAGGTTCAATTGCCATTACCAACTCGACTTAACGACACCGGGGATCTGCCCCTGTAGCGCCAACTCGCGAAAACAGATGCGGCACAGATTGAATTTCCGCAAGTAACCCCGCGGCCGACCGCAGCGTTTGCATCGAGTGTAAGCGCGCACCGAAAACTTCGGTCTGCGTGCAGCTTTCGCAATCAGTGATTTTTTTGCCATATCCGTTATTTAATCCGTGTTATCCGTGGGCTAAGTTCTAAACGGCATCCCCAGGCCCTTTAGCAACGCTCGCGCCTGTTCGTCGTTTCGCGCGGTCGTCACGATCGAGATATTCATCCCGCGCAGCTTGTCTACCTTGTTGAAATCGATCTCCGGAAAAATCAGTTGCTCGCGTATTCCGATCGTGTAGTTTCCGCGCCCGTCAAACGCCTTCGGCGAAACTCCGCGGAAGTCCCTGACGCGCGGCAGCGCAACCGACACCAGCCGATCGAGAAACTCGTACATCCGATCGCCGCGCAGCGTGACCACGACGCCGATCGGCATTCCCTGTCGCAACTTGAACGAAGCGATCGACTTCTTCGCCTTCGTGATAACCGGCTTCTGACCGGTGATAGCGCGCAGTTCGTCCGCAGCCGTGTCGAGTATCTTCGCGTTGGCAATGGCCTCACCCATTCCCATGTTGACTACGATCTTCTGGACTTTCGGCACGCCCATGGGATTCGTGATCCCAAACTCTTTCGCAATCTGCGGCGCTACCTCTTTTTGATATCGCTCTTTTAACCTTGCAGCCATTTCAATCCTCTATTTTTCTACCGAGTGACCGCTGGATGTCGCCACACGAGTCTTCGAACCGTCGCTCTCCTTCAGATAGCGCACGCGCGTGGGCTTGCCCGACTCTGGATCGATCAACTGCACATTCGAGATGTCGATATACGATTCCTTGTCTACGATCCCTCCGCCCCGATTCGCCTGCGGGTTCGCTTTCTGGTGGCGCTTGATCATTCCCGCGCCTTCAACTTTGATCTTTCCCTTACCCGGGGAAACTTCGAGCACACGGCCACGCCTGCCTTTGTCGCGCCCCGCAATAATCACCACCTGATCGTTCTTCTTGATTCTCGAGCGCTTTGTTCCTGCCATCACTTAAATCACCTCCGGCGCGAGCGAAACAATCTTCATGAAGTTCTTGTCGCGCAGCTCGCGCGCTACTGGTCCAAAAACGCGTGTGCCGATCGGAGTTCCATCTTCCTTGATCAGGACCGCTGCGTTCTGATCGAACCTCACATACGTTCCATCAGCACGGCGCACTTCCTTACGCGTGCGCACGATCACTGCATCCTGAACGGTGCCCTTCTTGATGGTCCCGTCGGGTGATGCTTCCTTGACCGTTACCTTGATCCGGTCGCCCAGGCTGGCGATCTTTCCGGTGGAGCCGCCGATGGGCATGATCATCTCCACACGTCGCGCCCCCGAATTGTCAGCAACCTCCAAAGAGGTTTGCATCTGGATCACTGTCGTTACCTCCGACTCTTCTCCGACCTATTGCTGCGAAGCCTACTTCGCAGCCTTTTGAACTATCTCAACCACACGCCAACGTTTGCGGGCCGAAAGCGGACGCGTCTCGACGATCCGCACCTTGTCGCCCACAGTCGCTCCGAGCTCGTCATGGGCCATGAACTTCGACGTGCGACGCACGTAACGACGATACTTGCGGTGACGGACCAGACGGTCTACACGAACCACGACGGTCTTCTCCATCTTGTCGGACGCGACGGTCCCGACTTTCTGCGACCGGTTCGCACGACTCCGGTCGGCCTGCGGGGTTTCCGCTTCCGTGGCGTTTGCGCTTTCGGTTATAGCTTCTTGATTTTCTGACATTCTTCTTCCTAACTCTGCGCCTGCTGTTTCGAAATCGTCTGGATCCGCGCCAGCGCTTTCTTCTCCTGGCGAATACGCTTGACCGCGTCGACTTCGCCGAGCGCCAGTTTGAAATTCAACCGGAAAAGCGACTCGCGCAATCGCGCCGCTTCCGCGCGCAACTCGTCCTCACTCAACCCGCGATACTTGTCGAGCTCTTCTCTTCGTTTCATTACTAGAGCGCGCCCCCTTCCTGATCAGCGCGTGTCACAAACTTGGTCTTGATCGGAAGCTTCTGAGCCGCAAGACGCATGGCATCGCGCGCAGTGACCTCGTCAACACCTTCGATCTCGTAAAGAATGCGTCCCGGCTTGACCACTGCGACCCAGTACTCAGGCGCCCCCTTGCCTTTGCCCATACGCGTTTCAGCGGGCTTCTTCGTTACCGGTTTATCGGGAAACATTCGGATCCAGATCTTCCCGCCGCGCTTGATGTGCCGCGTCATCGCGATACGAGCGGCTTCGATCTGGCGATCCGTAATCCACGCGGGTTCCAGGCTCTTCAACCCGTACTCACCGAAGCTGATCTCGCTGCCACGAGTCGCGACGCCAGTCATGCGTCCGCGCATCTGCTTTCGGTGCTTAACTTTCTTCGGCATCAACATGATGTTTACTCGTTCCTGTACACAAACAGCACAAACTACTGGTTGTCCGTCCTCGGTCTCCGGCCGTCGGATCCGCCCTCACGTTCTCTGCGTGTGCGCGGTCGACGCTCGCGTTCACCGGTGCGGGTTTCGTTGATCGGATCCGATCCGGTGCCACGGGCCATCGCGGCTTTGGGATCCATGATCTCGCCACGGTAGATCCAAACCTTGACCCCGATCTGTCCAAACGTCGTCCGCGCTTCGGCAAGACCGTAGTCGATGTCCGCGCGCAGAGTGTGCAGCGGAAGTTGTCCCTGCAAGTGCCACTCGCTGCGGGCGATTTCAGCGCCGTTCAAACGGCCGCTGACTTTCACCTTGATTCCCTGCGCTCCAAATCGCAGAGACTCCTCCACGGCCTTTCTCATCGCACGGCGAAACGCGATGCGCTTCTCGAGCTGTGCGGCGATCTTCTCCGCCTGGAGCTGCGCGTTCAGCTCCGGCTTGTGGATCTCCTGGATCGAGACAAGCACTTCACGCCCGGTCTTCATCGAGAGATCGCTCTTGAGCTTGTCGATCTCAGCGCCCTTGCGACCGATGATGATTCCCGGTCGAGACGTGTAGATGATGATCTTCAGGCGATTCGCGGCCCGTTCGATATCGACGTGCGACACCCCGGCGCCGGTAAAGCGCTGCTTCAGATCGCGCTTCAACTTCAGATCTTCAAGCAGAAACTCGCCAAACTGTTTTTTGGCAAACCAGTGCGAGTGCCAATCTTTGTTGTAGCCGAGTCGAAAACCGTATGGATGAACTTTTTGACCCACAATTTTCTCCAGTAAGTTCGATTACTCTTCGTCCTTCTTAGCCTTCTTCTTCGAAGCCTTCTTTGTCGCGGGCTTCTCAGCGGCGGCTTCCTCTTCCTTCTTCGGACTCGCGCGTTTCGCACGGGGCGCTGCCACAGCACCGCCACGTTTCCGTCGTTTACTCTCTGCTAATTTTGCAGGCTTCGCTTCTGCGTCTGCCTCCGGCTTAGTGCCCTTCGCCGCGGGCCTTTCGTCGTTGCTCAGCAGGATCGTCACGTGACAGAAATGTCTCTGCTCGCGATACGCGCGTCCCTGCGGCGCCGGTCTCACGCGACGGCGATTCTTTGTTGGACCACGATCGACAAATGCAGTCCTAACCCACAGGTCATCCGGGTCGATCGAAATGTTTGCCTTTTCCGCAGCTTCGTTCGCGTTGGCAATCGCCGAACGCATGCACTTCTCGATGCTGCTCGCCGCTCGCTTCTTGGAAAAACGCAAGATCGCCAGCGCCTGGTTAACGTCTTTGCCGCGAATCATATCCACGACCAGCCGGGCCTTCTGCGCCGACCCTCGCAAATATCTAGCACTCGCTGTTGCTTCCATCTTAAGAATCCCTTATCCGCGTTTTTTCGCGTTCAGCCGCAGCTTGCTATTTCGCCGGCGCCGCTGCCGCGACCTTACTTGCCTTCTCGACCTTCGTGCCCGAGTGGCCCTTGAACGTTCGCGTCGGCGCAAACTCACCGAGCTTGTGGCCCACCATGTTCTCCGTGACATAGATCGGAAGGTGACGCTTGCCGTTGTGGACGCCGAAAGTCAGCCCGACCATGTCTGGAGTGATCGTCGAGCGGCGCGACCACGTCTTGATCACCGGCGGACGCTGTCCGCCAGAGCGCGCCTTCTCGACCGCCTTCACAATACCCTTATCGATAAACGGTCCTTTTTTAACTGAACGCGCCATTACTTCGTTCTCCGATCCTTCAAGATCATCTTCTGTGTTCGCTTGTTGCTGCGCGTCTTGTACCCGCGAGTGGGCTGGCCCCACGGCGTCACGGGATTCCGTCCGCCTGAAGTCTTGCCCTCACCACCGCCGTGCGGGTGGTCCACAGGATTCATCGCCACACCACGAACCTTCGGACGCAGTCCTTTCCAACGCGACCTGCCCGCCTTGCCCAACGAAACGTTCTCGTGCTCGATGTTCCCGACCTGGCCCACAGTCGCTTTGCAAACCAAAGGCACTCGCCGCACTTCACCTGAAGGCATGCGCAACTGTGCGTACTCGCCTTCCTTCGCAACCAACTGCGCGAACGTCCCTGCGGAGCGCGCCATCTGGCCGCCCTTGCCGGGTCGCAGCTCGATGTTATGAATCTGCGTTCCGAGCGGGATATTGATCAGCGGCAAAGTGTTTCCCGGAAGAATGTCCGCCTCAGCGCCGCTCATGATCGTCTTCCCGACTTCCAGACCGGTCGGAGCGATGATGTACCGCTTCTCGCCGTCCAGGTACGTGATCAACGCGATGTGAGCAGATCGATTCGGATCGTACTCAATCTGCGTGACGCGGCCGGGCACGCCATCCTTGTCGCGCTTGAAGTCAACAATCCGGTAAAACCGCTTGTGACCGCCGCCGCGACGACGAACAGTAATGCGACCGTCGTTGTTACGACCTGAAATACGCTTCTTTGGCTCGAGCAGAGACCTCTCGGGAGTCGCCCCAACGGTCAACTCATCACGCGTCAGGTACGTCTGGTACCGGCGCGCTGCCGATGTGGGTGTAAGTTTCTTTATTCCCATCGTGTTAGTCCGCTATATCGCTTCGCCGTAATCAACCGGCTTCTCACCTTGCTTGAGAGTTACGTACGCCTTTTTCCAGGAAGGCTTGCGGCCTTCGAAGCGGCCACGCCGCGCCATCTTGCCCATGAAGTTGATCGTGCGCACGTGGTCCACCTTCACCTGAAAGATAGACTCGACCGCCGACTTGATCTCCGGCTTCGTAGCGCGTCGATCGACTCGAAAGCTCAACAACTGCCGCGTGTCCTGTGATTCTTCCTTGGCGGCCAGTGCCTTCTCTGTAATTACCGGCGACTTGATGATGTCCCAAACTGTTCTCATCGCTAGACCGCCTCCTGCTGCTCAGTCTCGCCCTGGCGCCCGCCGAGCAACGCTTCGAGCTCTGTCGCCGCCGCTCGTGAAAGAACCAACTGGTCGTGATAGAGCAAATCGTAGATGTTCAGGCCAAAACTGTTCACGACTTTCGTCTGGCGCAAATTCCTCGCCGACAACATCAGGTTCTCGTTATCGAGAGAATCGACGATCAGTGTTTTGCCCGCCAATCCGAGCTTGCTCAACGACTGCGAAAAATCTTTCGTCTTCGGCTTCTCCAGGTTCCAGCCCTCGACGACAAAAACGCTTCCCTCACGCACGCGCTCCGAAAGCGCTGACCGCAATGCACCCTGGCGCATCTTGCGAGGCATGTTGTAGGACCAGTCACGCGGCTGTGGTCCATGCACATTGCCGCCGCCTTTCCAGAGCGGCGAACGCAGCGACGCGATGCGAGCGCGGCCCGTTCCTTTTTGCTTCCACAGCTTTCGACCGGCGCCCGAGACGTCTCCACGAGTCTTGGTCGCGGACGTGCCCTGCCGCGCATTCGCCATAAAATTTCGCACGGCAGCGTGGATCAAACCCTCATTGAGAGGCGCGCCAAAAACAGCGTCAGACAGCTCTACCTCGCCAACCTCTTCGTTCTCGATATTGCGCACCTTGACTGTCGGCATAACTTTCTCCGTACTACTTCTTCTTTGGCTTCACGATCTTCGTCGTTTTGCGAACCACCACAACGCTGCCGTTCGCTCCCGGCACCGCGCCACGAATCATCAAAAGGTTGTTTTCGGCATCGACTCGCGCGACGGTCAGTCCCTTGGTGGTGATGCGCGCGTCGCCCATGTGACCAGACGACCTGTTTCCCTTGACGACTCGCGAGGGATAAGCCGAAGCACCGATGGAACCCGGCGCGCGGACATTCATAGATCCATGCGACTCGGGACCGCGATTGAAGTGGTGACGCTTAACCGTGCCCGCGAAGCCGCGACCTTTTGAACGGCCAATCACGTCGACCATCTCGCCGTCCGAAAACTGATCGACGAGAACTTTGTCGCCGACGTTTGTGCCGTCGCCGGAGTCGAGCAGCCGAAACTCCTTCAGGATCCGCGTCGGCGGAATGCCGCCACCCGTCTTCTCGAAGTGCCCGCGCATCGGCTTCGTAACGTTCTTCAACTTCTGTGGTTTCTCGTCTACCAGCCCGAGCTGCACGGCATCGTAACCGTCAGGACCGGCAGCACTTTTCTTTTGCACGACGACGCATGGCCCGGCTTTGATCACAGTCACTGGCGTAACCGAGCCGTCTGCCGCAAAGATCTGCGTCATGCCGATTTTTCTTCCGATGATCCCGTTAATCATTTGTCAATTCTCTCTATTGCCGGCCGAAAGCCTTGATCTCGACGTCAACGCCGGCAGGAAGATCCAGCTTCATCAGCGCATCGACCGTCTGCGGTGTTGGATCGAGAATGTCCATCAGTCGCTTGTGCGTGCGAATCTCGAACTGCTCGCGCGATTTCTTGTCGACGTGTGGCGAGCGCAGCACGGTCCACTTGTTCTTCACCGTCGGTAAAGGAATTGGACCAGCGACCCGAGCACCGGTGCGTTTGGCAGTCTCGACGATTTCCGTGGTCGACTGGTCCAACACGCGGTGGTCGTAGGCTTTTAAGCGAATTCTGATTTTCTCATTCATAGGAATATCGATCCTAAGCTCTATTCAATAACGTCCGACACCGTTCCGGCGCCCACTGTGCGACCACCTTCGCGAATCGCGAACCGCAGTCCCTTCTCCATCGCGATCGGCGCGATCAACTCGATCTCCATCGCCACGTTGTCGCCGGGCATCACCATCTCCACGCCCTCAGGCAGCGTCGCAACACCGGTCACGTCCGTGGTCCGGAAGTAAAACTGCGGCCGATAGCCACTGAAGAACGGCGTGTGTCGTCCACCTTCTTCCTTCGTCAACACGTACGCCTCTGCCTTGAACTTCGTGTGCGGCGTGATGCTGCCCGGCTTTGCAATCACCTGCCCGCGCTCGATGTCCTTGCGGTCGATACCGCGCAGCAGCAGACCAACGTTGTCGCCGGCCACGCCTTCATCGAGCAACTTCTTGAACATTTCCACGCCGGTCACAACCGTCGAGCGCGTCGGGCGAATACCGACGATCTCCACCGTCTCGTTCACCTTCACCTTGCCGCGCTCCACACGACCTGTGGCCACTGTGCCGCGACCCTGAATCGTGAAGATGTCTTCCACCGGCATCAAAAACGGCTTGTCCATTTCGCGTGCCGGCGTCGGAATGTAGCTGTCCACCGCTGCCATCAGCTCCAGCACCGTCTTCTCCCCATCCGGCTCGCCGTTCAATGCCTTTAACGCCGAAACCTTGACCACC
>JBIOUJ010000010.1:0-9964 GCA_044867025.1 Pyrinomonadaceae bacterium
CGCGGATCAAATCCGCGTTTATCTGCGAAAATCTGCGGCCAAATTTTACCGCTTGCCAACGATATCAAATTCAAACTTCACATCATCATCGACTCGCACCAGTCCGTGGAACGCTGACGTCGCTTTCACTTTGAAATCGTCGCGGTCGATACTGAACTCACCGACCGCGCGCAGAGTATCTCCGTTGACTGTAACGATTGCCGGAATGGTGATGCGCTTCGTGGCGCCATGCAGCGTCAGGTTGCCGTCGATCTTCACCTCGTAACGACCTGGGGCGGTATTCTTCGCCGTAACATTCGTGCTCTGAAAAGTGATGTCCGGATACTGATCCGGGTGCAGCACGATCTCGCGCAACTCCTTGTTAATGATCTGTTTCTGTGGCTCAGTGAAGTCTGCGCCCGTTTCGTGTAACGAGGCTGCTTTTACCACCAGCCGCAGCGACGCAGGTGTAATCGCGTCGGGCGTGAGCTCAACTTGTCCCGAGAATTCGCTCGCCGCGAGATGATGACTGTGGCCTTTGAACCAGAGAAGACCGCTGCGGTTCGCGTGGGCCATGAATTTGCTCTGGCTGGCATCGAGAATATAAGTTACCGTTGCAGGAGCCCCCAGCAGCGATCCGGGACCAATGATTGTCGCTAATACTAGACCAGCAATTATTTTCCGCATCGTGAAACCTCCTACGAGAACCATACAAAATGGCTGTCAAACGAACGCGTCAAAAGGGTGGAACAGTTGTCACGGTTGAGGAATTCCTAAGCCTGGATCGGCCCAAAGGCGATCTTGTCTTGAAAATCGGGCGGGAGCAGGTGTCGGTCACGAGTTTGGACCGCATTTACTGGCCCGACGAAAAGCTCACGAAGTTTGATCTGCTCAGCTACTATTTGAAGGTCGCCGACTACATCATGCCGTTTCTTCAGGACCGGCCGGCCATTCTGCAACGCTATCCACGTGGCATCAAGGCGCCGATGTTTTTCCAGCAGGACCTCGACAGCGCTCCTGAATTCATCAAGACCGCAAGACTCGTAAACCAGGAAGGACGGGAGCTTGATTACGGCGTTTATTCGACCGTCGGTTCGGTGGTCCACTTCGTCACTCTCGGAACGATCGAGCAGCATCCGTGGCACTCGACGACCAAGCATCTCGACAAGCCCGACTGGATTGCGATCGATCTCGATCCGAAGCGCGCGCCGTGGGAGAACGTTCTGCAAGTCGCGCTGGTGGTGAAGGAAGTTGCGGATGAGATTGGGTTGGAAGTGTTTCCGAAGACGTCGGGATCGTCGGGGATTCATCTGTATGTGCCGCTGAAGCCGAAGAACGAGTACGAGCAAGTGGCGGAGTTTGCGCGACTGTTTGCGAGCGAGGTTGCGCGACGCGCGCCGCAGATCGCGACGGTCGAGAGGACGATTGCGAAGCGCAAGAGCACGCAGGTGTATGTCGACTGGATGCAGAACGCGAGAGGAAAGAGTTTGGCCTCGGTGTTTACGGCGCGGGCGAAGCCTAAGGCGACTGTTTCGATGCCGCTGACGTGGAAACAGATCTCGAAGGGCGTGAAGATCGAGGACTTCACGATCACGAACGTGCCCGAGTTGCTGAAGAAAGGCGATCCCTGGAAAGATTTCTTCGCCTCGCGCCAGACTCTGAAGGTCTAAGCCGCAGATTTCCGCAGATGAACGCAGATCACATCCGCGTTCATCTGCGAAAATCTGCGGCTTAGCTTGACCATTCGGGAATCAAGGCTTATTCTCCTCGCAACGTCATGAGTCGGTACGCCTATCGCTACTATTATTATTACGGCCCGCTCTCCGCTGGGAGGGACGGTCAGGCGATGGGCTGTCGGCGTGCGTTGACGATGTAGCACCTTAGACAAGTTTCCAAACCGGCCATCAATCCCAAACGGATTGGTGGCCGGTTTTTTTATGCAATGAGGTAAACCACGATGACATCAACCGAAACCCAAACCCTCTTACTCGACCATGTCGACATGCGCATGGTCACCGCAAACGGCGACACCACGATCGAGGATCGCAACGCGCTCGTGAAACTCGACCCCGACCACCCGGGATTTCGCGACCCCGATTACCGCGCGCGGCGCAACGCGATCGCGCAGATCGCCATGACATACACACCCGGCTCGCCCATCCCGACCGCTCCTTACACCGAGCTCGAACACGGCGTCTGGCAGACGATCTGGAAAGCGCTCGGACCCGCACACAGCGAACACGCGTGTGCCGAGTATCTCGAGTGTCTCGAACGACTCGATTTCGACAGCGATCGAATTCCGCAACTGGACGAAGTCAGTCAGAAAGTCGAAGCGCTGAGCGGTTTCAGACTCGAGCCGGTCGCCGGCCTTGTCGAGCCTCGCGTGTTTCTCGAGTCGCTGGCCCGAGGAGTGTTTCTTTCAACCCAGTACATTCGTCATTATTCCACTCCTTTGTACACTCCCGAGCCCGACGTGGCCCACGAAATCATCGGCCACGCCGTAACACTCGCCAGCAAGCGTTTCGCGGAACTCAATCGGCTCTTCGGTGAGGCTGTTACCCGCACCACAGATCCGGACGCGCTCGATCGCCTGTCGCGCGTTTACTGGTTCACGATCGAATTCGGCGTTTTGCGTGAGAACGGACAGATCAAGGCGTACGGAACGGGCCTGTTGTCGTCAGCCGGAGAGTTGGCGGAGATGCACAAGGCCGAACTGCTGCCACTGGACGTCGAAGTCGCCGCAAACCACGTCTACGACCCAACTCATTTTCAGGCGATTCTGTTTTGCGCAGAGTCGTTCGACGAGATGTATGAGACGCTCCGGGAGTTTCTGGTGCGTTGGTAACTAACTCTGCGTACCTCTGCGGTCCTCTGCGCCTCTGCGGTGAACCGGCCTCTTCACCGCCGAGGCGCAGAGGACGCAGAGGTACGCAGAGGAAGGCTTTGTGTTTTCGGATGGGCTTGTTGTTTTTGGATTTCTGAGCTGATCGCGAAGTGAGATTTCCTCAGGAATTCGATCAAGCGGAGCGGCATTCTCATTGCTTAAAGGGTTTTTCCACTCCCTACAATTGAAAATTCGCCCAGCCGTAGCAGGAGGTTTTATGCTAAGCAAAAGGATCGCGTTTTCGTTCTCATTCTTGATGCTAGTAGCCGCTCTCCTTGCGACTTCCACAGCATTGGCCCAATCAACTGCAATTCTTCAGGGCACTGTTACCGACTCCAAGGGAGCCGTGGTGCCCAACGCCACCGTGCTGGCCAAAAACCGAAGCACCTCTTCTGAACGCACGACGCAAACGGACAACGACGGGAACTATCAATTTGCCGCCTTACCTGTCGGCGTCTATACCGTCGAGGTAAGGCTCCAGGGATTCAAGACCCAGGTGGCGGATCAGGTAACCGTCGAGGTCGCCAAAACCGTCGTTCAGAACTTCCAAATGGACGTCGGCGCCATCACCGAACAGGTGCTGGTCTCCTCAGACGTTCCGATCATTGAAACCGCGACGACGTCAGTCGGCACGGTCATCAACCAGCGAACCGTCCAGGAGATCCCGCTGAACGGCCGTCACTTTGTCGATCTCGGTTTACTTATCCCCGGTTCAGTGACACCACCGCAGAACGGCTTTTTGACCGCACCGCTTCGCGGCCAGGGCTCGTTTGCCTTCAACACGGCGGGCAATCGTGAAGACACCGTTAACTTCATGATCAACGGCGTCAACCTCAACGACATGGTCCAGAACCAGATCACGTTTCAGCCTTCCATCAACACCGTGCAGGAATTCAAGGCTGATAACTCAACGTTCAGTGCCGAGTACGGCCGAAACTCCGGCGCTATCGTGAATATCGCGACGCGTTCCGGAGCAAACGACTATCACGGCGAGTTTTTCGAGTTTCTCCGTAACGAAGCTCTCGATGCTCGCAACTTCTTCGACGCGCGGAAGCCGCCCTTCAAGCGTAACCAGTTCGGCTTCAACCTCGGCGGGCCGGTAAGTTTTCCGCACTTTGGCTCAGGTGGTCCAATATTGAGTTACAACGGTAAGAACCGCACGTTTTTCTTCTTCAGTTATGAAGGACTGCGACAGCGGCAGGGATTAACACTTACCAGTAATGTCCTGACGGATGCGCAGCGTGCGGCTGTGACAAACCCGATAGTCCAGCAATTGTTGCCGTTGATTCCTCGTGCTACGAGTGTTGACGTTGTCGGTGGTGTTCCGATCGGAAGGTTTGCGGGTTCTGGAACTGCGCCGGTCGACATCGATCAGGGTACTATCGACATAAGCCACGAGTTCAGCTCCAACGATCGTCTCCACGGTTACTACGCGTTACAACGCGACAGACGCGGCGAACCGAATCTTCAGGGCAACACGATTCCAGGTTTCGGCGACACGCGCGAGTCGCGCAGACAAATCTTAACCTTGAACGAAACGCACATCTTTGGTCCAAACCTGACCAATGAAGCGCGCCTGGGTCTAAATCGAATCAACATTAGTTTCACGCCCAACGCTCAATTGAATCCGGCTGATTTCGGCATCAAGAACGGTATAGATGCCGACATTGGCCTGCCGCAGATGAGCATCACGGGGTTTAACTTCAACATTGGTGGGCCCGCGGGCTTCCCGCAAGGCCGCGCGGATACGACGATTGTTCTTTCAGACACGCTCAACTATCTGAGAGGGAACCACTCATTCAAGTTTGGTGGCGAGGGCAGGCGTTTCTACAACAACAATTTCACACTCGATACTGGAAACTTCACGTTCCCGAACCTCGCGAGTTTCATGAACGGGACTGCCAACTCCTTCAACATCACCTTAGGCGACCGTTCGAGCGCCATCATTCAGAATGCACTCGGATTTTATGTGCAGGACAACTACAAAGTGCGCTCAAATCTGACTCTTGAACTCGGTCTTCGTTATGACTGGAATATGACTCCGACCGAGCGCTACGACCGGTTCGTCGTTTTCGATCCGGCAACAGGAACGCTGCAGCGAGTAGGTTCCGGAATTGACAAAGTCTACGAGGAAAACAACAAGAACTTCCAACCACGAGTCGGCATAGCGTGGGATCCATTCAACGACGGTAAGACCTCGGTGCGCGCTGCATATGCGATCCTGGCCGATCAGCCAGTAACAAACATGGTGACGCCGCTCGCCGCAAATCCTCCGTTGGCCGATCCACGCACCTTTACCGGCGCGATCCCCTTAGCAAACGCAATCAACATTGCTGCGGCTGCGGGCCTCGCTCCAAGCAACGTCGCCCACGATTTCAAGAACCCTTACATTCAGTCGTGGAACCTCAATATTCAACGTGAAGTGGCACAGAATCTGGGGGTGACCATCGGCTACTTTGGCAGTAAAGGAACCCACCTGCGGATTGCGCGAAACATCAATCAGCCGATCAATGGTGGTGCTCGACCATTTGTCCGGCTGGTTCCTTCTGACACTTTTCCGGTCGCCGCCATACTCAACAACATCGTGCAACCCGAGAGCACGTCAAACTCGAGCTACAACGCGATGTGGTTAACCGCCACCAAGCGCCTGTCGCGCGGGTTGCAATTCAATGCGTCTTACACGTTCTCGAAGTCGATTGATTACAACTCCCTGAACAGCCAGGGCGTTATCGTGCAGGACAGCTACAACTTACGCGACAGTCGTGGACTTTCGGACTACGATGCACGACATCGTCTCGTGTTCAGTGGACTGTACGAGTTGCCGTTCCGCGGCAATGCATTCGTCGAGGGTTGGCAACTCGGAACGATCGTTCAGTCGCAGAGTGGCAATCCGGTGAATATCGTGGTCAATAACGCGACCTTCACTGGTACAAACAACACTGTGAGGCCGGATGTGACTGGTCCAATCGAGATTCTCGGCACGCCGAATCGCTGGTTCGATATTTCGCCGTTCATCGTGCCGGTCGGACGCTTCGGAAGTCTCGGTCGAAACGTGGTGATTGGTCCAGGATTCAACAACACGGACTTCTCGGTGATCAAACGGACGAAATTGACTGAAAGCCAGTTGATTGAGTTCCGTTGGGAAGTTTTTGACGTATTCAACCATGCGAACTTCGGTCAGCCGGGACGTGTGGTTGGAACTACAAACTTCGGCCAGATAACGAACACGCGTTTCGGTACGGGTGATTCGGGATCGTCGAGGCAGATGCAGTTTGCGCTGAAGTACAAGTTCTGAGGTCAGGAGCAGGAGCAGGTGCCGGGAGCAGGTAGGCAGAGGCGAATCTGCCTGCTCTCACACTGCTCCTGCTGCTGTTTTAGGCCGCAGATCTCGCAGATAAACGCGGATCTAATCTGCGTTCATCCGCGTTTATCTGTGGCTGTTTCGATGCTGGCAATCAGCGAATCGAGGTCGACTTCGCGCTTCACTTCAACGCGAATTTTTGCGAGTTGATAGATGGGCCTTCTCTGGAAGAACAGCGCTTTTGCCTGTTCCCTTGTTCTTCCGAGTGGGCGATCTTCGCCGGAGGTTTCGATTCTCGCCCAGCACAGTCCAAACGGGACGTCCAGCCAAACAGTTAAACAATCGTGCTCATCAATGAGTTGACGATTCGCGTCTACGATCCAGGCGCCGCCGCCGAGTGCAATCACGCATTTGCCATCGGTCTCCAGCAACTCACGCAGAACGTCTGATTCGATCAGTCGAAATGCCTCCTCGCCTTCTTCGACGATGAGTTGCGCCGGGGACCGTCCTTCACGTTCGGTAACTCGGTCGTCGAGGTCGACCATTTCGAGATTGAGGCGCCGCGCCAGTTCACGCGCGAGTCTCGTCTTTCCGGAGCCCATGAAACCTGTGATTACGATTTTCATGTTGCAGCGACCGAGTGAAGCAGCTCGAAGAATTCAGGAAAAGAGATTGCGACGCATTCCGACCCGTCAATCTCCGTTTCACCATCGGCGATGAGCGCCGCGACTGAGAACGCCATTGCGATTCGATGGTCGCCATGCGAATCAATTCGAGCGCCGCGCAGTTTTGCCGGCCCAAAAACCTGTAGACCATCTTCAAACTCTTCAACTTCGGCGCCCATCGCACGCAGGTTGAGCGCGGTAGCCGCAAGTCGATCGCTCTCTTTGTGACGTAACTCGCCCGCATCCTGAATTCGGATGCCGCCCGAGATCTGTGAACCAACGACCGCCAGCAGCGGCAGTTCGTCGATCAACGATGGAATCATCGATCGACTCAACGTTCGCTCAGCTTCGTTTGCAGGCTTCGCGATTCCACCACGGACGTTGATTGTTCCGTATGGCTCGTTCCGATCTGTCTGAACATCCGTCGTGGTGATGTCGGCGCCCCATGAACTGAGTACAGAAAGGAACGCCGCGCGCGTTGGATTTAAACCTACGCGTTCGATCGAGAGCTCGGACTCAGGAAGGAGCATCGCGGCAGCGACGAAATACGCGGCTGACGAAACGTCGCCGGGAATCGTGATCGCGCCGCCAGTAAACCGTGCGGGACCGTCGATTGTCACTGACAGATCAGCATTCGTCGCCACCGGCACGCCGAAACCGTTGAAGAGGCGCTCAGTATGATCGCGCGACTGTGTAGTTTCGATTACCGTCGTTCGACCTTTTGCATTGAGTCCTGCGAAGAGGATCGCGGATTTTACTTGCGCGCTCGCGACGGGAAGTTTGTAGGTGATCGGATTCAATTTACCGGAGCCACCAACCTTCAGCGGCGCCTTTCCGTCCGTCGCTTCAATCTGCGCTCCCATCAATTCGAGCGGTTCGATGATTCGTTTCATCGGACGCGAGCTGAGCGATTCGTCTCCGATAAGCACGGCGCTGAGGTCATGTCCGGCTAAGACGCCCGTGAGTATTCGCAACGTTGAACCGCTGTTTCCGCAGTCCAGGGGTTCAGCAGGTGTAACGAGTTTCTGATTACCCGTGACGATCAGTTTCTCGCCCGTATCTTCAACGTAGATACCGAGTTGCCGGAGACACGCGACGGTCGAAGCACAGTCGCGAGCCGTGGAAAAGTTTGAGATCTCAGATGTTTCTGAAGACAGTGCGGCGATTAAGGCAGCTCGATGGGAGATCGATTTGTCTCCCGGCATGCGCAGTTTTCCACTGATTAAACGTGCTGGTGCTACCCTCATGTTCTTTAAGTGTGTCCGTTACAAGACATAGGCGTCGTTATGTGGTATAAAGTAGCCTCCCGCAGACGCCCTTTCCCTCCGAGCGGGTTACCCCCCGAAAATTTGATGACAGGCAAAGGCATTACAGCCTGATGTACGACGCAGTGTCCGCAATATTGTACCCGACAGTCCTTGTTGCCGAAGATTCATTCGACACCCGCATTATGCTCAAGCGCGCCCTGGAATTGAAAGGCTACCGCGTTCTTGAGGCCGAAGACGGAGAACAAGCGCTCGAAATGGCGCGGCAGCATCAGCCAAGCCTGATGATTATCGACTTGAACATGCCGGTGCTCGATGGTCTCGAGACCATCAAGAAGTTTCGAAAACTCGAGGGAGACGGTGAACACACACCGATAGTGGCTATAACTGCGTACGACGTCTACGGCATGGAAGAGGCCGTGATGGAAAACGGCTGCAACAAGTATCTCAGCAAGCCACTTGATTTAGAAGAACTCGACCGCGCGCTCAAGAGCCTTGGCTTCGTCGTGTGAAATAGGTCCTAAAGGACGGATAGGTCCCATAAACCTACCTTGACACACGCATATCCAGCATGTTACACCCTCGAACTCCTAATAAGTGTCTGATGGTATGAGAAAGCAGCCAGAGTCCTCGCGCAGTGGCTTTCGGAGAGGTCATGCACAGGAGTTGTGACCGGAGAGACGACCGAGCTAACGTTGCCCAGCCGCATTGATACGGTTGCCACCGCCGCCGCCGCGGTTGCTGATTTTGTTGGCCGTTCAGGGATCAGTGATGACGCTGCGTTTGGCATCGATATGGCCGTGCGCGAGGCCGTAACGAACGCAGTGCTTCATGGCAATCGTCAGGATGAAGAGAAGGTCGTAGAGATCATTCTGAAAAGCTCGCCTGACGCTGTCGAAATCAGCGTGCATGACCAGGGGCCAGGATTCAACCCGGAAGCAGTCCCAGATCCAACAGAACAAGAGAACATCCTAAAGACCTCGGGTCGTGGCATCTTTTTCATGCGCACTTTTATGGACGAAGTTGATTGGACGATCAGACCTGGCGGTGGCACAACAGTGCGCATGCTCAAGCGACGTTAATCGCAATTGCATAAAGGAGATTTCATAAAATGGCTGAGTTGAATATCAACGAGCGTCAAGCCGGAGACGTAACTGTTCTTGATATGAGCGGGAAGATCACCATCGGTGAAGGAAGTGTCGCCCTTCGCACCGCCATTCGGCGATTGCTCGAAGAAGGCAAGAAACGCATTCTTCTAAACCTCGCCGGCGTGGGTTACATCGACTCCAGTGGCATTGGTGAACTCGTCTCCAGTTACACGGCGATTGGCAAAGACGGGGGACAGCTCAAACTGCTCAATCTCACGCAAAAACTTCAGGATCTACTGACTATCACGAAGCTTCTGACCGTCTTCGACGTTTATGAGAGTGAAGCTGACGCTCTCAACAGCTTCAAATAACGGTCGAAGAGTTCGCTTCGAACTGAACGGAGAAAGCAATGGCAGAGCTCGATGTGAAAGAACGACAAGCGGGAGATGTCACCATTCTCGATTTGAGTGGTGAAGTGCGAATCGGCGAAGGCAGTGTCGCCCTGCGCGATTCGATCAGGAATTTGGCTGACCAGGGCAAGAAGAAGGTTTTGCTCAATCTCGCGGGAGTCAAGTACATCGACTCCAGCGGCATCGGCGAGTTGATCGCGAACTACACGACCATCAGCCGTCAGGGTGGCCAGCTCAAGTTGCTGAAGCTAACGGATCGAGTTCAGAACCTGCTGGTGATTACGAAATTGCTCACCGTCTTCGACTCGTATGATGACGAGTCGGAGGCGCTGAAGAGCTTTCAGTAATTGGATGGCCGCAGATTTTCGCAGA
>JBIOUJ010000011.1:0-6381 GCA_044867025.1 Pyrinomonadaceae bacterium
TGGTTTTCCCGATTCTGGAGCGGTGTCCCCCAAGCTAAAGCTTGGGGAGAATGAAAAGGCCCGCTATCATGATAACGATGTGTAAAGGATGTCATGATAATGAACAGTTCCCGCTCCAACCCTGGGAATTAGCGAACGCCTTCGGCGGTTTTCAAACTGAACCACTACCCACAAATCGAACAGAAAATTCTGTGTACTAAAAGTTAAACCGCATCCCGAGTTCCATGCGGCGTGGTGGTTGGGCCGAGGTGGCCTCACCGAAGAACGGTGAAGTTTGCACTCCGGAAAAGACTCCGAGATTCGCATGGTTCAGAAGATTGAACGCCTGCGCGTAGAGCTCGAAACGATACTTCTTTGTACCACCCATCGAAACATTCGGCGGCGCGGCTCCATCGCCTCCGCCGCCAACGCGAATCATCCTGACCTGTGGAGCTCCGGTAGGCTGTTGTTCCGGCCCAAAGTCTTTAGCCCAACTAAGACGTGAACCAATCTCCCAGCGTGACGCGCCGCGGGCGCTGTTACGTCCAACGCCAAACGGTCGATCGTTAATTACAGTGTCGCCATTGTCGTCGAAGCCCGTGGTGATGTTGTAAGGCAGTGCTGAAGTGGCCTGAAAGATCGTCGAGATACCGAAGCCTTTTGGCAGTCGCTTGCTGATCATGCCTGAGATCAAATGGCGAAAGTCAGTCGCTGATGGTCCACGGTCAGCACGCAGGTTGAAGTTGTTCGAAGGCAAACTAAACGGGCTGTCAGCCTCGTTGGTGTTCTTCATCAGCAGGTAGTTCACGTTCCAGAACAGTCCGCTCGAGCCGCGCGGTCCCGCCACCAACCTCGCTGGACCAATGCCAACCATCAGTCTGTGGCCGGATAAATACGCAGACGATTCGATATTCGTGATGTTGCCAACAGTCGCGTCAGGGCGCCCCAAACCGGGAACAGGCGCGTTGAGATTACGACCGTGCAGCAGATGCACGCCGCGTTGATACTGGTAGTTGGTCGTCAGTCGAAACGCCTTGAACGGGTTTGTCTCCACACCGATTGACGACTGGATGATGTACGGGATCTGAAGATCGGGATCCGTCTGAATACGGCTCGGCGGAAGGATCGTCTGCATACCACCGCTCAGCGGATTTGGAAAACCAGGTTGAGTGATAACGAGATCTCTCTGCCGCTCACCGTCGACGCGCAGGGTTTGTTCGTACGTCTGCGCGGTGAACCAATCGTAGAAGATGCCCGCACCGCCGCGCAGTGTGATCGAGCCATTTTTCTTCGGCGACCATACAAAACCGACGCGCGGAGCCACATTGAATTTCCCTGGCACGTGATTCTGGAGCTCATGTCGAACTCCATAACTGATCGTCAGGTTCTTGCGCAGTCGAAAGTCGTCCTGAACGTACCAGCCAAATTGATATTGGCGGTAATTGACATTTGGATCGCCGATGCGCTGGGTAAATTGCGTCGGCAAACCCGCTTCGAAGGTCTCGAGATCCGCGAACTGGAAAGTTCCGAACGGGTTTGTCCTCTCGTTACTCCGGTAACCACCGGCTTCGAGTTGCATACCAAAGCGAAGGCCATGCTTTTCGAGCGCGTAGTCGACGTTGTCTGCGAGCTCGAAGTCGAGCTGGCGGCGACCGCCGGCTCTTTGCGCGCTGCCATCGTTGAATGCGCCGGGAACGAGGATCGTTCGTCCCAGGCTCACCGACCGTGCTTCGGTGTCGAGCCAGCGCGCCTGCAAACGAAGTTCGTTGAAGAACTTCTTGCCAAATACACCTGAGTCTCCAAAGCGCGCGATGTATTCAGTCTGGTCCTGTGAAAAGCCGCGAGACGGAAGATCGAAGTCTCCGACACCGAGATTGTTCTGCACGCCCGCATTGCGTTGAAACTGGAGTCGTGCGGTGTGTGTTTTCGTCAGCACGTGCTCTACGCGCGCGTCGAGGTTCAGCCGTCTTGAAGGACGATATGCGAGATCCTGGACAGTACCGGTCGGAGTTGTCGCGAAGATCGGCCGGGCGTCGAAGAAGAGCGATCCTTCGGCGTTCAGGAAAAGTGAAGTGCGGTTTTTCCAGAGTGGACCATCCAGCGAGAGACCGAACCTTCGCTGTTGTTCCGGACCGCGAAACGGCGCGAACACCTGCCGCGCGTTCATCGACTCGTCGCGGAAACCGAAATTGAACGAACCGTGCCACGAATTGATTCCGGGCTTCGTGGTGATATCGACGATCCCAAATCCCGCATCGTGATTCTCGGCGGCGTACGGGTTGAGACGAAAGCGTATCTCGCGAATCTGGTTCTTCGGAGGAAGTTTCCCGCCGCGAAATCCGTTCACGCGAATCTGCGCGCCCGGACCCGCGAGTTGGTTGATCGCGTTTTCAAAATCGTCCGGATCGTCCGGAAGCTGTGCGATCTCTTCTGCTGTGAGGACGTTGCTGAAAGCCGGACCATTGGGATTTGTGTTTCGTACCTGTGCTTCGTCGGCGACGTCGACGTCCACTTTGATAGCATCGATCTCGAGTGTTACTTCGCGGCGATGTGGACCAGTCGAGACATTTACATCTTCGACATCGAGAGCTTTGAAGCCCGCTGCTTCGATGTGAATCTGATACGCGCCGGGTGCGACCTTGTTGAATCGCGCCTCCCCGCGTTGATTGGTTGAAACAAGCGATTGCGACTTCCCGTTTCTGACTAGCTGCACCTGGGCCTTGTTGATCAAAGCGCCTGACGGGTCTTTCACGATCACTTCAAGACTCGCAGGAGTTTGGGCCAAACATGGAAGGACAGTTAGGACCAGAGCGACAAGCACACTTGTCGCTCGAGAATGGAGAGACTCGACGCGCATCCTTCGTGCTCCTTCAGTGTTTTTCGAAACGGTCTGCTTTGAACTGAGGATTCAACTGGTACTTCGAGACCTCAAACTCTTCCGAAACCTCTTCTCCAGTAAGGAACGTGAACTTGTGTGGAAGCGTGATCCCGTCGACCTTCCTGTGGTCTGTGAGTCGAATATAAAAATCGGCTTCTTCTGGAACGGCAGGCGCTTCGGCGTGCATCTTCTTTTCCGCCTCTTCGCGGGCCTTTTTGATGTCTTCGGGCGATCTCGTGCCGCCGCCTGCCTGGCGCGTCATCGTGAAGACTCGCGGCTTTGGTCCACGATAACTGAGCAGCAGCGGCAGGTGACTCTGCTTGTCGAAGAAGATGCGCAGCGCGAGATTATTTGGACCAGAGACGTCGACCACTTCCGCCGGCGTCTCTTCGACATCAGACTCGCCTGCATACTTGTATTCGAGTGCCAGCGAAGGTGGTGTAAGGATCATCGCCAGAAGATACCGAGAGAATTCAGCGCTGTAGACTCGTCGCAGTCCTTCTTCGATCTGCTCGGGAGTCAGGTCCTGACCGCCTGGTGCACCCATGCGGATAATCATGTTTCCACCGCCGCCGCTGTTGGCAACCCACGCTCGCTCGCCGTTGAGTCCGCGCGTATTGATCATCGACGTGGCGAGTCCGCCGGCGTTCATCGCATCTTCAACGAGATATTTGTTCGGGAGCGCGATGCTGATCTCGCGGTCGCCGCCCATCTGGCGGTCACCGAACACGCGACGGTACTGCCCGTTCACTTGTAGTCCCTGAATCTTTTGTAGTTGCTCTTCGCCGCCAATGGCTGCGCGAGCTTGTTTTATGACTTCGTCCGCGCGCGAGTCTGCAAAGACCGCCGTCGCGCAAACAAGGATTAGCGTCAGGAGGGATAAAGGTCTTCTCATGTTGAGTATTCACCGGACGCTGTAAAAAAGTTCCAAAGAAACTCTGCGGCCCTCTGCGTATCTCTGCGTTCTCTGCGTTAAAGATCATTTCAACGCAGAGAACGCAGAGATACGCAGAGGGCCGCAGAGAGTTGCGCACAGCCGGGATTGCGCCCTACAGTAAGCCCGTGAATCTTCCCAACGCGCTAACTCTCCTGCGGATTTTTATCGTGCCGCTGCTGGTCGTCGTTCTGCTGACGCCGTTTTCCGAAAACTGGTTTGGAGTTCCGCGGCACCTGCTGGGTGTGGGTATGTTTTTAGGAGCAGCGCTGACCGATTATCTCGACGGTCACATCGCGCGGCGCCGGAAACAGGTGACTCGACTCGGTCAACTCCTCGATCCGATCGCAGACAAGCTACTCATCTCCGCGGCGCTGATCTCGCTGGTCGAGAATCAGCTCGCACCCGCGTGGGCGGTAGTGATCATTATCGGCAGGGAGTTCGCTGTTACGGGGTTGCGTTCGATTGCGGCAGTTGAAGGCGTGGTGATAGCGGCGTCGAAAATGGGGAAGTTCAAAATGCTGGCGCAGGTGGTTACGGTCGCGCTGCTGATTGGATCGAGCGTCGGCGGAAAACCGCCGGTGGCGAATTTCGGTAGACCATTCCCCGCGATCGAGTTCTGGTCCGTACCTGAACTGCGAACCGCGTGGCAACACTTGACTACGGGTGGTCCAACAACGGGCAACGACTGGCAGGTTCTTCTTTACACGGCAGGCAGAGCGATGCTGTGGCTGGTTGTGATCTCAGCCTGCACGTCGATGTACGGATATTTCAGTTCGTTCTACCGCGCGATCGTCGCCGAGAAACGATACAAAACCATGCCACAGATCAAATCCGTGTGATCCGCGGTTACTGGATCTCGACCCAATCGCCGGTGTGCACTTCGCTTGCGACTCGCGTGATGATCGCCGTCGCCGTTCTTGTCTGCACATCAAGCACAACCATCTCACCGACAACTTTCCGTGGCATTGAAGGACGATCTCGTTTGACTTGCTTCGCGTTCACGCGGGCAGCTTGATTCGAAAAGCCACCGCCACGATAGCGATCGCTCTGAAAACCTGCGGAACGCGCGTGTGTTATCTCCCCATCGCCGACGCGCGTGATGTCGCCTGTGCCGAGCGGACGATAGATCGTGAGGTAGTCGCCCCGCTTGACCTGATCTTCGGCTCCGAGATCGATATACACGATGTCGTGACGCGTAACCATCTCGCGGCCATCTTTCGCCATCATCAAACGACCATGCTGTTTACCCGAAGGATCGGTAAAACGGTCCAGGCTTTCCTCTGCGCGTTGCACTGGAGACTCACGATCCGGAACCGGCGCCAGGAGATCGCCTAGCAGAATCTGGTCGCATGCGAAGGTTACCTGCGCCGCTGAGGTGTTTTCGCGAACCTTGAACACCTGAAGCTGCCCGACATCCTGAACGTAGGTCCCGATGAACCCGGATTTTGTCTTGTGAACACCCTTGACGTCGCCTCTCGGGCGGACGATCTGAAACGTCTGGCCTTCTTTGATACCCTGCTGTGAGCCGGCGTTCAGATAGACGAAATCACCATCAGAGTACTTTCGTTGCTCCTGCTCTTCTTCGGCGCCGACGATCTCGGGCATCCGTGGCATTCGTTCATGTTGAATGTAACCGGTGCAATACAGGCTCGATCTCGATGTGACGAGACGCGGTTGTTCCGAAGGGGGCAATACAACTGTAGGCGTAGGGGCGGGCGTCTGAGCGTAGGTCGCAGGGGCAAACGCAAGCAAACAGACGAAGAACAAGAGTGCTTTAAAGTGTGCAAACCGTGACATGTTTAGTCTCCTTTGTGTCCTTTGAGAAGGGGATTGGGGCAAAGTGACGAGGTGAGGTTTACTCATCCTACTTTGCTGCATGAATTCAGGTCAATTTATTTCTTCAGGGACAGTTCGCGCGTGCGCACGTTGGCACGCGTAATCTGTGGCTGGTGTTCGACTTGCGTTTTTGAAATGCGCTTGGTACTATCCGCATTTTGTCGGATTGCGCTATTTGCACTCTGTAGCGGGCCGGCGTAGCTCAGTTGGTAGAGCATCTGATTTGTAATCAGAGGGTCGGGGGTTCAAGTCCCTTCGCCGGCTCCACGGCATACTTACCAAATAAGTTGCAGGGGTGGTCGAGTGGTTAATGGCACCGGGCTGTAAACCCGGCGGGCTCACGCCCTACGTAGGTTCGAATCCTACCCCCTGCACCAGTGCGCGGTTTTTCGGGCGGGTGTAGCTCAGTTGGTAGAGCATCAGCCTTCCAAGCTGAGGGTCGCGAGTTCGAATCTCGTCGCCCGCTCCAGTTTTTATGGCGCTTTGGGATTCGAGCCCGCGTAGCTCAGGGGTAGAGCGCCTCCTTGGTAAGGAGGAGGTCATGAGTTCAAATCTCATCGCGGGCTCCAGCGCTCCAGCGCAACGCTCCGACGGGTTGAGATCCTTTATATATAGAAGAGGAAAAGATGTCGAAGGAAAAATTTGACCGTTCAAAGCCGCACGTGAACATCGGGACGATTGGGCACGTGGATCACGGGAAGACGACGCTGACGGCCGCGATCACGAAGGTGTTGGCGAAGAACAATCCGAA
>JBIOUJ010000012.1:0-31064 GCA_044867025.1 Pyrinomonadaceae bacterium
TTTAAATGGTTTTCAAGAGTAGGAGACAACGAGGACCCCAAGCTAAAGCTTGGGGAGAATGAGAAAGGCTGTAGACAACGAGGACCCCAAGCTAAAGCTTGGGGAGAATGAGAAAGGCCGCTTACAACCGGCTCGGGAAAAAACAAACTGTAAAGGATGTCTTGACAATCAACAGCTTTGCTCCAACCCTGGGCTAAAGTTAGCGAACGCCTTCGGCGTTATTGATTAGATGCTTTCTGATTTCTCAACCATCGTTCAAAAAGGCTCGCGCGAAGAGTCGCTTCTCGCCGCGGTTGCGTGGGATCGTCTGCCGCGTCACGTCGCGATCATCATGGATGGCAACGGACGTTGGGCCGCGCAACGGGGCCAACCTCGGATCGCGGGCCACAAAGCCGGCGTCGAGGCCGTTCGTGCCGCTGTCGACACAGGCGCGCGGCTTGGTCTCGGAGCGCTGACGCTGTACGCGTTCTCAACCGAGAACTGGAAGCGCCCGCGGTACGAAGTCGATGCGTTAATGCGCATGCTGCGTCGTTATCTTCGTCTCGAACTCGACGAGATCGACCGCCAGGGCATCAGGTTTCAGGCTATCGGCCGCATCGGTGCTTTAGCTGAAAACGTCCGAAAAGAGATCCAGCGTGCCACAGAACAGACCGCACGTAACAAGGGCATGGTCCTGAGTGTGGCGCTGAACTACGGTGGACGAGCAGAGATCGTCGACGCCGCACGTGCGGCAGTCAGGCGATTAGTCGACGAAGGCAGTCGAGCTGATGAATTGACGGAAGAACGCATCGCCAGTGAGCTCTACACAAGGAACCTGCCCGAGCTCGATCTGCTGGTCCGGACAAGCGGTGAACTGAGAATCTCAAACTTTCTTCTCTGGCAGAGCGCGTACAGCGAAATCTACGTCACCGAAACACTCTGGCCCGACTTCCGCCGCGTTCACCTGCTCGAGGCAATAGTCGACTACCAGGGCCGCGACCGACGTTTTGGAGGATTGAAGTTGGTCGTGAGTAAAAAATAGCCACAAAAGGGCACAAAACTCGAACTGAATGAAACGAATCCTAACCGCGGTTGTAGTTCTACCTTTTCTGATCGCTTCAATTCTCATCCAGTCTTTATGGTGGGTCTTCGTTCTGCTCGCGGTGGCCGCGATGGTTTTGGGGTTGTGGGAGTTTTACCTGCTTGCGAAACGACTGCAACTGAAACCCGATCCCGCAGCAGGCTACATTGCCGGAGCCGCACTCGTAACAATCGCGCTCTATAACGATCCGGCAGCAATCTTGCTGGACCAGTTCGTGATCATCGCACTTACGATCGGCACACTCATCGCCGCAACAGTGCGTGGCGCTCCATTCGACAAGATGCTCGCCTCCGTTGGCGCAACAATCCTCGGTGTGCTGTACGTCGCATTTTTAGGCAGTCACCTGATCTCACTCCGCACTGGTTTCGACCCGACACTGTCGAGACACTTGCTCTCATTCTTCTTCCTCGTGCTGATGGGCGCAGACACCGGCGCGTATTACATCGGACGCGCTTTCGGCAAACGCAAACTCGCGCCTTCGATTAGTCCGGGCAAGACGTGGGAGGGCGCAATTGGTGGACTGTTAGCAGCCCTCGCAATGGCTGCGCTCTCGCATTTCTGGTTCTTTCGCGAATTGCCGCTAAAGTACATCCTTCCTCTCGCAGCAGTGATGACCATTGTCGGAATCTTCGGCGACCTCGCAGAAAGCGCACTCAAGCGTGGCGCTGGTGCAAAGGACGCCGCAAACATCCTGCCCGGTCATGGCGGCATGCTCGATCGACTCGATAGCTTGCTCTTCAACGCGCCACTCATCTACTATTTTGCACGCTTCTACTTCCACAGCTGATCGCTAACGAAGAAAGCCGATGACCACGAAGAAAATCGTTTTGATTGTTGCGGGAGTGGTCGTTGTGCTTGGTTTTCTGGTACTACTCTTCGTCGGCGCAATTGTCGGCTTCGCGTTTTACCAGCTCGGCAACAGCGAAGCGGCTGCGAGGGCACAGGATTTCCTCCGCAACAGCCCCAAGTTGAAGCAGGATATCGGTGAAGTAAAAGACTTTGGCAGCATCGTTACGGGAGGCATCAATTTAAGCGGCTCCGGCGGCCGTGCAACGATAAACCTGAAGGTAATCGGTGAAAAAAAGACGGTTAATGCCTCCGTTGACCTTGTGCTCGTAAGCGGCAGCACGTGGCGTGTAAGTTCAGCCGCATACGTTAACGATTCCGGCGAACGCATCGATCTACTCGACCCCTTCGATTCCAGGTTACTCATCCCCCTCTTGATTGCATGAGTGAGTCATCAACCCAAACTTCCGGCATCGCAATACTCGGCTCAACGGGATCGATCGGGTGCAATAGTCTTCGCGTCATCGAGTCGTTAACCACGACACGCATGCGCGTCGTGGCGCTGGCCGCCGGTACGAATGTCGAGCGATTGGCGGATCAGATTGCGACACACTTGCCTGAGCTGGTTTCCGTCGATACGGAAGCTGCTGCACACGACCTCCGCGCCATGTTATTTGCACGCAATATCGATCTGCCGCGCATCGTTACCGGAGAAACGGGACTGGTTGAAGTCGCCACTCACACGGACGCCGACTGCGTGATCTCAGCGACTGTCGGCGCCGTGGGTTTTTTACCGACACTCAAAGCACTCGAGATAGGCAAGCGCGTCGCGCTGGCGAACAAGGAAACGCTCGTCATGGCGGGCGAGTTGATGACGCAGGCAGCGAAGAAGTCAGGCGCTGAACTGTTACCTGTCGACTCCGAACACAACGCTCTGCATCAATGTTTGCGAGGTGAGCGACGCGAAGAAGTACGCCGGATTATTTTGACTGCTTCGGGCGGACCGTTCCGCACAAAGAATAAAGCCGAAATGAAACTGGCAAGCGTGTCGGAAGCGATGCGGCACCCCACCTGGAACATGGGTGCGAAGATCACGATCGATTCGGCGACATTGATGAACAAAGGACTCGAAGTCATCGAAGCGCACTGGCTGTTCGGATTTGGACCCGAAGAGATCGACATACTCGTCCACCCGGAATCAGTAGTTCATTCCATGATCGAAATGGTGGACGGATCCGTGATCGCGCAAATGGGAGTCACGGACATGCGTCATGCGATTCAGTACGCACTCACGTATCCCGAGCGACACTCATGCCAGTTGCCACCGCTGGATCTGACGGCGGTTTCCGGTCTTCATTTTGAACAGCCTGACCACGATCGATTTCCTTGCATCAAGCTCGCGTATCGGGCGTTGTCTGAAGGCGGGACGCTTCCGGCGACGATGAACGCTGCAAACGAGGAGGCGGTCAGTGCCTTTCTCGGCGAACGAATCTGTTTGACGGAAATTCCTCAAGTCATTGAGACCGTCATGAATGCTCATTCAAATCAGCCGGCAAAAGATATTCAAACAATCCTCGAAGCCGATCACCACGCACGTCTGGCGGCTGTTGAAACCATCGAGAAACTGGAGAAAACAGCGGTTTAATCTGCGGCTTAAAAGTCGAAATGTTTGACGTTATCTCAACCGGACCGTACACTCGCTTGTGCAACCTGACTCGAAATGGTCGAGTCTAAACGTGCAAACTTTAAGAAAAGGGACTGAATGAGCTTCTTAATTTACCCACTTGCTTTCATATTCATACTAGGCTCGGCTGTCGTCCTGCACGAATTTGGGCACTTTATCGTCGCCAAGCTCTTCAAAATTCGCGTTGAAACCTTTTCGGTCGGTTTTGGTCCTCGTTTGTTCGGCAAAAAGTGGGGGCATACGGACTACCGTGTGTCATTAATTCCTCTCGGTGGCTATGTAAAACTCGGCGGCGATGAGTCAAACGCACCGCTCGAGGGTCCTGGCTCGCAGGACATCCCTCCCGAAGAGATGTTCAACCTGCGTCCGAGATGGCAGCGCGTGCTTGTCGCCCTTGCCGGACCGGTCATGAACATTCTGACCGCGCTCGCTATCCCGTTTGCGGGTGCGATGATGAATGGAGTCCCTGCAACTCCGTCGCCCGTCGTTTATTACGTTCAAAAGGAGGGGGCGGCTTTTAAAGCAGGGCTTCAACAGGGTGATCGAATCGTTTCCTTCAACGGCACAGAGCATCCGACCTGGGAAACGATCAGCGGTGACGCTTTGCTCTCGCCGGATCGTCCGTTGCCGATCGTCGTGAATCGAAATGGATCGGAAATTCCGCTCACCATCACGCCTACGGCTCGAACTGAAAACGGTGAAACCGCCGGCTTCCTCGATTTCATTCCTGATTACGGTGGATTACCCGTCGTCGTAGCAGAGGTAACACCTGGTTCACCCGCCGCTAATGCCGGTTTGAAAGAGAACGATCGCTTTATCTCCATCGGCGGTGAAGAGGTAAAAAGTTCAGCGCAAGTCACTGAGTACGTTCGGAACCATGATGCGCAAAAGATTGCGATCACGGTCGAGCGCAACGGCGCTCAGACGCAACTGCTGACTGACGAGCGTCGTATACAAGGCAGGTTGGGATTCAGTGTCACTGAACTGTTTCCACTGCATAAAGCGGGAATCGGATCAGCAGCGAAGTATGCGTACGACTCAAATCTTCAGATCCTGCGACTTACAGCCAAAGCCCTCGGACAGGTGTTCACGGGACAAAGATCCGTGCGAAACACTTTGTCGGGACCGATCGGGATCTACCAGGCTGCACAGAAATCAGTCGAGCGGCTTGGCTGGGACGGTGTTTTCGGAATGCTCGGTTTTCTGAGCTTGAATCTCGGTATTTTCAACCTGCTGCCAATTCCAGTGCTCGACGGCGGCGCAATCTTCCTCCTCTTGATCGAAGGTCTGCTTGCGCTCGTCGGCTTGTCAATCTCGACCGCCGTTCGCGACCGCATTCAGCAGGTCGGATTCGTGGTGGTGTTGCTGTTGATGGTCTTTGTAATCAGCAACGATCTGATCAAGATGATTGGAGGAAATCGCGAGCCGGAGAAACCGCCGGCCGCTGCCGCCTCCCCAGCGAAATAATCCGCATGCGCAAGTCGCGACCAGTTCAAGTTAAACACATTCAGATCGGTGGTGGCGCGCCCGTCGCGATCCAGTCGATGACTAAGACTGACACCGCCGACGTCGGCGCAACCGTTGCGCAGATCGAGGAGATGGTGCGTGCGGGTTGTGAGATCGTGCGCCTCGCAGTTCCGGATAATGACGCGGCCGTTGCTTTGAAAGAGATTCGGAAACGCGTGCCTGACGTTCCGATCGTCGCTGACATTCATTTCCACTACAAACTCGCGTTGATGGCGCTCGAAGCGGGCATCGATAAGCTGCGACTCAATCCGGGCAATATCGGCGCTCACGAACGTGTTCGTGAGGTGGTGCGCGCAGCGCAAGCGCAGAAGGTGCCGATCCGTATCGGCGTCAACGGTGGTTCGCTCGAGAAAGATCTACTCAAGAAGTATGGGACCGCGACGCCGGAAGCGATGGTCGAATCAGCGTTGCGTCACATTCAGATCCTCGAGGATCTTGACTTCACTGACATCATCATCTCGTTGAAAGCTTCGGATGTGCACCGCACGGTTGCAGCGTATCGCTTGCTTGCTGAGAAGGTTGATTATCCGTTTCATCTCGGTGTGACCGAGGCAGGCACGTCGTTCAGCGGCACGGTAAAGTCTTCGATCGGGCTTGGCATTCTGCTGCACGAGGGAATCGGCGACACGATTCGAGTTTCGCTTGCGGCTGAGCCGCAGGAAGAAGTTCGCGTGGCGTGGGAGATTGTGAGGTCGCTTGGACTGCGAACACGTGGAGTCACGGTTGTAGCTTGTCCAACCTGTGGCCGGCTTGATGTCGATAATTTTGTGGGAATCGTGACCGAGATTGAGCGACGGCTCGCGCACATCGAAGAGCCGCTACATCTTTCGATAATGGGCTGCGCGGTGAATGGTCCAGGCGAAGCTCACGACTCGCAACTCGGAATCACATTCGGTCGCGGCGTCGGGATGATCTTCAAAGACGGCGTCCCGATGCGCAAAGTCGCGGGTGAAGACATTGTCGAAGCCTTCGTGATGGAAACTGAGAAGCTGCTCGCCGAAATTAAGAATCAGCCACAGATGAACGCGGATTAATGCGGATCTGATCCGTTTTCAATCCGCGTTCATCTGTGGCTAACGAACTTTGGGTCTCTTCGTCGCCGCGACATCTCCAGCCATCACCAAGAATAACGCATCAGTGGTCACTTTGCGATTGATGTTCACGATCAATTGTTCGCGCAAGTCTTCAATCTGAAGTATCCAATCACCAGCGCGGCTTGAATCGAGGCTCTTACTTATCTCTCTTAACTCAGCCGCCAGATCCTCATTGACCAGTTGAGACGGCGCAACACCCAGCGACAACATCCACGCATCACGAATCAGCGTCTCGAGTACATCGAGTCTCTGCTCGAACTCGTCTCTGTACTCCGCTTCATTCAGTTGTTCCGACGACCGTAAAAGCTGTGGACGATCGTTACTGATAACCAGGGCGTTAAGGACTTTGAGCATCGCTTTTCGCTGTGACGTGAACGTCACGAGATCTCCCGACAACGCGCGACCCATGCTGCCGCCGGCAGCTCGAGCGCGCAGCCGTGCGGTCTTGCTGTCGACGAGATTCTTCTTAGTCAAATGAGTTTCGATCTCATCGGGTGTCAAAGGCGAGAACCGGATCATCTGGCAACGCGACAAGATCGTAGGCAGCAGCATCGCGGGACGCGCAGTTATCAGGATCAGGTGTGACGTCTTTGGCGGCTCTTCCAGAACTTTCAGCAGCGCGTTTGCTGACGCGTCGTTCAGCTTGTCGGCCTCGTCGATCAAGAACACGCGCGCCTTGCCTTCAAATGGTCTAAAGTTCGCCTCCTTTTCTATCTGCCGCATCTGCTCGACACGCAACACACGCTTCGGTGCGACCACGAGACCAACGTCGGGATGGTCCGTCCAGATTATGTGCGTCCACTCTTCGGCGTCTTCACGTTGCGGATAATTCAACGTCGCGATGCGCACGCACGACGGACACACGCCGCATGCCTCATGGTCCTTCGGAGTGCGGCAGTTCAAAGCACGCGCTACTTCGAGCGCAAACAGTTTCTTGCCGACGCCTTCTTCACCTGCAAACAGCAGAGCACCAGGAAGCCGGTCATTCACCAGCATTCGTTTCAAGACTGCTTTGACGCGTGCGTTTCCAGTAAGCTGATCAAACATAGTTTATTGCGAGATGTCCGCGGCTCTGCAGGTAAGGAATGATGATGCCTTTCACGCGTTCATGCGTGCCTTCAACTGGCCCACTGGTATCGATGAGTTTCACTCGCTCTGGTTCCGCCAGCGCGATCTGCAAGTACGCATCACGCACGCGCGTGTGAAAGTCCGCGTGCTCGATGTCGAGCCGATCGCGTGTCGCGGTCCTGTTGTTCGAACGCCGTGTAGTACGGTACGTCGATTCAGAAACCGAAACGTCAAAGAGCAGCGTCAGATCAGGCTTCAATCCTTCGGTGGCGAGTTGAACGATCTGTCCGATCAGTTCTTCTGAGAATCCACGTCCAGCGCCTTGGTACGCGACCGTCGCATCGGCATAACGATCAGAGATCACGACTCTTCCAGCCGCAAGCGCGGGGCGAACCACTCGACGCACGTGCTGCGCGCGATCGGCAGCAAAGACCAGCAGCTCAGTCAACGGATCTACTTCTTCCATTGCGTCAAGCAATGCTGCTCGCAGTCGCAGACCGATACCGGTCCCGCCGGGTTCGCGCGTCAGTAGCGCGTCGCAACCATTGGCCCGCAGGAAGTTTCCCAGCAAACGCAACTGAGTTGACTTCCCACTGCCATCGATGCCCTCGAAGGTAATGAAAGTTCCAGGCACGAGTCCTCTTTATCCAGCGAAATGCTCGCGAGAGTTTAATCGAATGTCACGCCTCAGGCGAGTTGGCATCCTGGCTGCGGACGTCGCGCGGGTTGGTTTCCGTGGTGGCTTGTGAGTGCAGGTCGCCGGTGGCCCGTCTCGATTGCGAGATGGTCGAGATGGCGTGTTTGAAGATCAGTTGTTCCTGAGCACCGGATTCGAGCAGGACCGAAAATTTATCAAAACTGCGGATGCGGCCCGTTAGTTTAGCGCCATTCAAAAGGTACACGATGACCGAAGTCTTCTCACGGCGCACCGTATTGAGAAATGCGTCCTGAATGTTTTGTGGTGCCTGTTTGCCGTCCGACATGCTGAAACCCGGGGGTTGGAATTTTAGATCGCGCGGTTGCAAGGAGATTACAACACGGATCTTTGCCTGACAAGAGATAGCGGGAGATGTGAGAGAAACATGATTATTTGGACCTCGGCCCAGCCGTGACGGATTCCAGAACCGATTGCAAAACGCGGTTTTCCTCGCCAAAACCGTGAAACCACTCGACATCCGCTTCATGGCGAAACCATGTCAATTGGCGTTTGGCGTAGTGACGCACATCGAGCTTAGTCTGTTCGATGGCACTGTCGAGGTCACGCAGGCCCTGGAGATACTCGACGACGCGGCGGTAGCCGTGTGCGCCGAGCGCGTTTGAACTCGGGGAAAAGCCGCGGGCCAGGAGGTCTTGCACTTCCTCAACCAGCCCGGCATGGAAGTGTGCTTCGGTCCGTTCGTTGATGCGCTTGTAAAGTTCGTCGCGGGGTGGATTGAGGGCCAGGATTCTGAGGCGCCGCGAACTCTCATGCGGCTCCGGACGATCTGATTTTTGGTCCACGATCGATTGGCCTGTTTGCAGGTAGACTTCGATGGCCCGTGTGACGCGCGGCCAGTCACGCGGGTAAAACTGTTCGGCGGCGGCTGGATCGATCCGTTGCAAGAGTCGATGAATATGTTCGGCGCCGTGTTTTTCGCGAATGAGGTTCAGACGCCGGCGAAGGCATTCATTGGTTGGAGGACTGACAAACAGCGGTTGTCGCAGCGCCCGCAAGTAGAAGCCGGTGCCGCCGACGAGTAGTGGTACGCGGTCACGAGACTCAATCTCTTCGATATTTGCGGCAGCCTCGCGCGCCCATTCGCCGGCGGTGTAGTTCGTGTCAGGCGAGACAAAATCGATCAGGTGATGTGGAACTCCCTTGCGTTCCTCGACGGGCACCTTTGCAGTCGCCACCTGGATCTCTTTGTAAACCTGCACCGAATCGCAATTGATTATCTCGCCGTTGATTTGGAGGGCGACCTCAATCCCGAGTGTACTCTTGCCTGACGCAGTCGGACCGACAATCGCTAACATGCGAACGAGTATAACGACCCAGATGAGGAGAAGCACCAGCAGGCCGCCGATGATTTGATTACGTGAGAACCGCATAACAGGATTTCAGGATTAAGAGGAAAATCTTGTTAATCCTCTGAATCCTGTAATCCTGTCAAAAATATCTCGCTCAGGTTGAGTGCAAGTCCGGGGAATAGCGGCGACTCGAGGATATCGTTCCCTCTGAGGTTCATAACTTCCTTAAGGATGTTGTCTTCTGCAAGCCTGAAGATGACGAGGGACCGAGACCAGGTATCAAGAATCCAGTACTCAGGCACACCAAATTTGCCATACACCTTCCGCTTTAAATTGAAATCGCGTGAACGATTTGTAGGACCGGGCGAAACGATCTCGATCACCAAGTCGGGCGCGGCATTGAAGCGGTTCTTCGCTACAATGCTGTGCCAGCGTTCATTCCTGACAAAAACAATATCCGGAATTACAGAATTGTATCTATCGAAAACTGCGCCAGGTCCAGGTACGAGTCTACCGATTGGGTTTTGTCTAATGTAATTACCTAGTTCTAGCAGAAGATTGTGAAGCACTAGTTGGTGAGGAATACCAGGTGCACAAGACACGTAAAGCTCTCCTTCTATGAGCTCATACCGGTGCCACTCGTCGTACGGGATCGCCTCCAAATGGTCGATGGTCATGAGGTGTTTGACTTTTGAGGCCATAGCTACTTCCTTTGAGTTGTCGTGTGGGTGGGGCAACTATAACACAATGCCGGCGCGTTAATACATTCGCGTGAGTTCGATGCCGGAGTAGTAGGCTTTGAGGATTTGTTCGGTGGTCCAACCTTGTTTCGCGAGGCCGTAGGCGCCCACCTGGCACATGCCGACACCGTGTCCCCAACCACGGCCGATGAAGATAAATTCTGATACACGTCCGTTGTCGTCGTACTCCCGGTCGATGACGAACAATTGCTCGCGCAAGCCCAACGCTGAGCGAATTCGACCACCGCGCACGTGGGCCGTGCCTTCGGCGCCCACGATCTCGAGATCCGTGACGCGGTGGGAGTTACCTCTCGACACCACGCGAAGATCCACAATCGGCCCGATTCCTCTGGCCCATCGCGCCAGGCGACCCTGGACCTGCCCGACCGACATGTTCCTGGTCCAATTCGCAAACGGCGACATTCGATCTGCCGCGGCACCGTTGGGCGCGGGCTTGACTTCGAGAAAGTCGATCTGTCCGTTCGGCGCGAGGTGGTATGTAACCGGCTCACCACCTACGAGTGCTACAGACTCGACGGGATAAGGTCGCTCACCAAGCTGTCGAAATAGAAACGCATCCGCATTCACTCGGATAGGCTGATCTTTGCCTTTGCTCGAGCGGAGAATGAGTTGGCCGTCACTCGTGGGCCGCGCGTTTGCTTTCTGAAGCTGAAGAAGATTGCGCGCCTCGAGAATACGCGCGATCGCGTGCAACACACGCGCCCGCGACAGTGCTGCTCGCGGTCGAAGTGTGGCATCCGGATAAGCCGACAAATACCCGTCGCGCAAAAGCATTGCGAGGTCGGCGCGGTTCTCGAGCGGAACATCCCGCGCGTCTTTCACAGCCAGTAGGTAATCAGCGTCCGCACTATTCAGCAGCGTACTCGTTCTGCTTTCGCCAAACACCGCCATCGAAAGCGCTGTTGCGAATGCCGGCGGACGATTTACATCATCACCGGCAACCGGCGAGCTCTGCTTCGCCACACGCGCCACATTCGCCAACCAATTACGCACCTCACTGGCAGTCGCATCTCCCGACAACCACGAATCCGATACACGCTCGTGCAACGTACCAAAATTCTGCGTGAGCAACAGGCTGACGTCTCGCGCCAGAGTCACGTTGCTTTCGTCGCGTAACTCTGCCGGCGCGCGGGTTGTTCTGATGACGAACCGATCGAACGTCGCCCCTTCCGCCGCGCATTCGCGCGCGCGCAAATAAGGAATGGCGTCGTTGAAGATGTTTTCCGAATCTTCCGTGCGCCCGCCGCACGTGGAAGTGTAGAGCGCGTTGATTGGTTCACCGTTGTATGTGGCGATGATTCCGCGCGTTTCGTCGACAGCGCGACTCGAAAGCGCATTCTCCGACGTGAGTCCTCGATACACCTGCGATCGCGTCGTCGGCAGAATGTCGAAACCCTGCGACAAGAACTGCCCTCGATTTTTCAACGCGTACGTGCGGGCGGCGATTGCCTGCGCCTTCAACGCCTCGATTGCGGGATAACCGCCCGGAGACAACTCATTTGCGACCACACCCTTTACGTAATCCTCGAGTCCCAGTTCGTTTACAACCGTGAGATTTCCGCGCAGGTTTGTGAACACTTCAATCCGTCCGCGATAAGGACGTTCGTTGTAGCGCACGGGTGAGTTGTTCTCATCGTCAGAAGCAAACGCGACTGGCGCACTTGAACTGAAGGTCTTCCCAGTCGTCGGCGAAGCAACGACTTCGCGTGACGGCAGAGCGGGTCGCGAAGTCAGTCGAACCGGACTATTGTTAACACCAGGTGAAGCAGCAGCGGACGCAGTGGGCGGTGGTCCATCGATGGTCGCGTCAAAGCCGGCCGCTTCGAAACGCGCGCGGAGTTCTTCAGCTTCAACGAGCGGACGCTTGGAGCCGACGGCGAACCTCCAGGTCTTAGCCTCCGTGTCGTACGCAACATGCGCGTCTTCGTTCGCGAGTTTCTGAATCTCTTTTTCAGACTCTTCGATCTCGTCACGTGTCGGCGCGCTACCAACCATCACGGTGTAGAGTGCATCGTCGTTCGTCGCCGGAAGCGGTGACAACAATCTCGGCTCGACGCGCACGCGTGAGCTTTCGAGCGACAGCAGCGTCTTGCTGGTCCCACTCGCGTTCATCAAATGTCCAGTCGTGGAAATAACTGCGGAACGCGCATCGGTTGTCAGCGCCACGCGGATCGTCGGTTCTGGTCCACTCAGCGGAGTCAGAGTTGGAGGCGTGATGACTGGCGTAGACGCAGCGGGCGCAGGCCAGGCAGGCTGAGTCCGTCTCGGCCGGGTATCGTCGCGACTCTGTTGGGCAATTGCTACGGGGAGAAGGAGCGCGTGCACCAGAAGTAAAGCGATAACTCTGCGCATCGTGCGGATATTACTACAAAAACAGCCCCAGATTACGCAGATTTACGCAGAAACAGCGCAATCCGCGGCTGCCCTCAGGAGAAGAACTATTCCCACGAGTCCCAACTATGTGGTATAGACGAGCAACCCCCGGTAACCAGGATTAAGCGGCAGCGGCTTTTTGGTCTGTCCCAGACGAATGAGGAGACCCTGATGTCCTCATGAGGAAGACTACTTCCCAAAGCGTTCCGTTCCTTACCACCGCCGCCCTCGCCTTGGGGCTCGTGGCCGCTAGTTGTCTGCCCCAACCACCGAGTGAGAGCGGTGACATCACGATCACCCTTTACGGGTTCTCGATATTGAAAGAGTCGCTCGAGAAAGCGATCTTTCCGAGTTTCACTGAAAAATGGAAACAGGAACACGGCCAGGTCGTGCAGTTTCAGTCATCGTTTGCAGGGTCAGAAACAGTTACTAATCAGATTTTGCAGGGTGCGCCTGCGGAGATCGCGATTCTATCGATCGAACGTGACGCGCAGCGATTGATGAATGGAGGATTTGTTACCGCTGACTGGCATTCGCGTCCGGCAGGGGGAATCGTCAATAAAACGCCTTTCGTCATTATCGTGCGTAAGGGAAATCCGAAGGGCATCAACGACTTCCCGGATTTAGCGAAGCCCGGAATGCGACTCATCCATCCGGATCCGGTGAGTTCGGGCGGCGCACAGTGGTCGATACTTGCGATCTACGGATCGGAGTTGAAGAAGTCGGAACAGGAAACCCAAGGACAGGACAAACCGCGCGCGCTCCAAACTCTGCGCGCCATCTGGGGACACGTGATCTCAACGCCTGGTTCGGCGCGTGAGGCTCGCACGACTTTTGAACTCGGTAACGGTGACGCATTGATTACCTACGAGCTCGAAGGACTGCTGATGAAGGAAGCGAATGCTCCCATCGAGGTCGTCGTTCCAAAGGCGACGATCTTTAGCGAGCATCCGGCTGTCGTGATTGACAAAAATGTCTCGACGGCAAAGCGCGGGATCATCGAGGCGTTCATGCAATATCTGTGGAGCGACGAAGCGCAACAAGCGTTCGTCAAGTTTCACTTTTATTCAACCACGAACGACGCGTTTAACCAGGCGAACAAGAATTTCGGACACATCGAACTCCCGTTTACGATTCAGTACTTCGGTGGCTGGGACAAAGCATATCCGGAAGTCATCGAGAACATTTTTAAGGGCCAGGTTCAGCGGAAATGAAGTGATGACCTAATTTGACAATAATTCTCTGCGCCCTCTGCGTATCTCTGCGCTCTCTGCGTTAAATAGCTATTCAAACGCAGAGGGCCGCAGAGGTACGCAGAGGGCGCAGAGAAAACCTACTAGATGAGCACGATAGCTCCAGCAATGCGACACGTACGCGGGTTCGACGTCGCTCGACCGCTGAGCATCGGCATGCTTGTGTTCATGATGATGCCGCTGGTCTTTCTTCCACTCGCGTCGATCTTCATCTTCGGCACAAGAACCGGACTCGACAAGTTCTGGGCGGCGTTGATGGCGCCCGAAGCTATCTTCGCGCTCAAGCTCTCGATGGCCACGAGCTTCTGGGCGACAGTGTTCAATGTGATCTTTGGTTTGTTCGCCGCGTACGTGCTGTCGCGTTACAACTTCTGGGGACGCAACGCGCTCATCGTCACGATCTCTCTTCCGACAGCGATTCCAACAGCGGTTGCCGGATTTGCGCTGCTGCTGCTTTGGGGGCCGTACGGCACGCTCGGTCGCCTGCTCGCACCGCAGGGTGTTCAAATCATGTTCACCGCGGGAGCGATCATTCTCGCGAATATTTTTGTCACGTTCCCACTGGCGTTCGGTGTGATCAAACCCGTCTTCGATACGATGAGTCGATCGCTGGAAGAAGCATCAGCGACGATCGGGGCCACGCGTTGGCAAACGTTCTGGCATGTGACGCTACCATCGCTCCGAGGCGCGATCGTCTCGGGCGCACTACTGACGTTCGCACGCGCCGTCGGAGAATTTGGCTCGACGATTCTTGTGTCTGGAAACCTCGCGGGACGAACACAGACTGCGCCACTCTACATCTTTGCAAAGTTCAACGAAGGCCAGATCGAGGCGGCAAATGCGATCGCGATCGTCCTGGCGTTGTTTTCGTTTTTGATCTTCAGCGTTCTGTTTTTCGCTCGTGATTGGCTTGATGTTGATTGAGGCATTGTTGTGAAAGCCAAAGAGACATTGATTCCAAGACATGAAGAGCCTGTGAACCACGCGGCGTCGCCGCTGGCTGCTGCGAGTGTGGTTGGAATCAGCAAACGCTTTGGCAAGACCAGCGTGCTCGAAAACATCAGCTTCGACGTCGCCGAGGGCGAGGTTCTCGTCTTGCTGGGCGCATCGGGCAGTGGCAAGACCACGATCCTGCGCATCATTGCCGGACTCGAAATGCCGTACACGGGAAAGGTAATACTTCACGGTAAAGACGTCACTGAACTTCCCGCGCGTGAAAGAGGTGTCGGAGTCATCTTCCAGTCGTACGCGTTGTTTCCGAAGATGACTGTCGAGAAAAACATCGGCTACGGCCTTCGTATCCGCAAGCGCAAACGCAAAGAAATCAAGCAAACCGTGGATGAGTTGTTGTCGCTGGTCCAACTCGACGAACACCGTAAGAAGTATCCATCACAACTCTCCGGCGGACAGCAACAGCGCGTCGCGATCGCGAGAACACTGGCGTATAAGCCCGAGGTGCTGCTCTTCGACGAGCCGTTCGGCGCGCTCGACACACAGACGCGTGTGCACCTGCGCCGAGAGATTCGCGCGCTGCTCAAGAAGGTGAACGTGCCCGCCATCTTCATCACGCACGATCAGGAAGAAGCGCTCGAGCTCGGCGATCGCGTCGCCGTGCTCAACGTGGGCCATATCGAACAGATCGGCACTCCTTTTCAGATCTACAATCAGCCTGCGACGGAGTATGTGGCGACATTTCTGGGAGCCGCGAACGTTCTCGATGCAGTTGTCAGGCAAGACTTCATCGAGATTGGTTCGGCGCAGATTCCAAAGACGTTCGACAAGGACGAGTTCAAGGCGGGCGACTGCGTCAAGGTAGTCTTCAGACCGGAAGACGTTTCCCTGAGCAGGAACGACTTTATGCGACCGGGATGCGCGAGGCTCTCGACTGCGATCATTGATGAGGTTACTTTTATCGGCGCGTATGAACGTTTGCGTTTACGTTTGGAGCGCGCAGCCGGGGAAGAGTGTAAGACTCTCGAGAGTCCCTACTATCTCACAACTGAAACTCCCGATCGCGAGCCCACGAAGTGGATCATTGCAACCCGGCCCAAGCCCGAAGCGAGCACCTCGCGTTTGCATGTCGGCGAACGAGTTGTCGTCGCGCTGACTTCGTTCACGGTCCTGCGGCGACAAGGGACAAGAGGCACAAATTGAGAACGATTGCGTGTGCATGTCTTGTGTTCGTGTTTGTTAGTTTCGCATCAGCACAATCGCTCGATCAGACGGATAATCAATTCTGGAGCGACGTTCAGCTCGCCGTTCCAGTCACCAAAACAGTTGACTTCAATATTCTTGGGACGCTTCGCATAGGGCGCGACATTAGTCATCCGGTAGACGAACGCGTCGGCGTGGGATTTACTTTTCGGTTCGGGAAGTATTTGACCGTTGCGCCGAGTTATCTGGGCATTGGTATGCAGCCGGTTCCGCGCAGGCGAATTTGGGAAAATCGCCTTTCGTTTCCCGTGACGGTGCGATTCAAGCTGGAAAAATTCACGCTCAGCGATCGAAATTTGGTTGAGCGTCGCTTTCGAAATTCAGGCGCGCGCGCGACTCGATATCGAAATCGTTTCCTGGTCGAGCACCCGGTCGGTCCCGACAACCTGGGCTTATCGCTATTTGTTGGAGACGAAGTTTTCTACGACTGGACTGTCGATCGCTGGGTGCGAAACCGCTTCGCCGCCGGCGCCAGCAAGGTGTTCAACAAACACTTCACTCAGGATTTCTTTTATCTGCGTCAGAACGACGGCGTCAGCATTCCCGGTGATTTGAATGTCATCGGCACAATCCTAAGATTTAGGCTTTGAAGCCGTAAAAGCCAGTCTCCGCCAGAATTCATTTGATCACTCTTAACTGACTAGACTAGAATTTTTTCATGAGCAAAACGGAAATACTCGAAGAACTACCAAGGCTCACACCGGCCGAACGCCACGAAATCCTCGTCAGGTTGACTGAACTCGATTCCGATCTTTGGCTGGATCATGACGATCCTCTCACGCCGGAGGATAAGGCGCTAATTGAGGCGCGCATGGATGCTCACGAGCGAGAGCCTGAAACGGCCATTCCCTGGGATGATTTCAAAGCTAACTTGCGCCGGAGAATTGGTGAGTGACCCTCAGGCTTGTTGTTCGTCCTGAGGTAGATACGGATCTGCACGAAGCCGAGGCTTGGTATAACCAAAAAGAGCCTGGACTTGGTCAGAAATTTCTCAGCGCCGTTCTTGAAACGATTGAACGGGTTTTCCAAAATCCCTTTTTATACCGTGTCCGCCAAAGTCGACGCCAAGTTCGTTGGGCATATACTCGGCGATTTCCCTACAGAGTAGTTTTTAGGGTCAAGGATGATACGGTGGTTGTTTATGCGGTTCTCCACGGCGCACGCCATGATCGCCACTGGAAAGAACGAGTCGATTCATAAAGCTTTTTGATCAAGTCCTCGCAATCGGCAGCCGGTTGATTGATTAGCTATTAGTTAAAGCCTTCGCGGCTCGACTGTGGAACTCCCTCCGCACCGCATTGATGTTGGCGAAGGGAAGTGTGTGGGCGTGGGTGCGGTTTGTCAGGAGGATGAAGATGCGCCCGTGTTCCGGATCGAGCCAGAGGGATGTGCCGGTGAATCCGTTGTGGCCGAAACTATCCGGAGGCAGATCAACACCGCCCGTTGAATCTTTTGTTGCTGCCAGTTGCCAACAAATCGATCGCGCTTCTTCCAAACCCGCTGTCATGTTTTCACGAAACAGGTTGCAAGTGTCGGGCGCGAGCAACTTCGTGGAATCGCGTAGGAATTGCTGTGCGAGTAAGAACGTTTCGCTCGCCGTAGAGAACAATCCTGCATGCCCCGCAGCGCCGCCGAGAAAATAAGCGTTGCCATCGTGTACCTCACCCCAGATCAGCCGCTGTCGCGAATTCACATACTCAGCCTCGCACATTTGCTTGCACATGTCCGCCTCGTATGCATTACCCGTTTCGCACGCCGCAATTCCGGTTTGCAAAGCGATCTCGGGATTGAAGAAGGTCTGTTTCAGTTTTAACGGCTCGAAGATCTCGTGCTGAGCCATGTTCACGAGCCGCTGACCAGTCAAACGTTCCAATAAGATCCCGAGCGCGATAAATCCCAAATCGCTGTAGACCACGCGCGTGCCGGGTTTGTATTCAAGATCGAGGTTTGCGATTGCACCAGCGGCGCGATCCGGTTGATCGTCTGTGAGCAGGTAAAGCGGCCGCCACGCTGGAAGGCCTGAAGTGTGCGTCATCAACTCGCGCACGGTGATCATCTGCTTGTCAGTCCTATCGAACTCGGGAAGGTAATGAGAAACAGAACTATCGAGAGTCAGTTCGCCGAGTTCGATTCGGCGCGAGCAGAGCAGACCAGTGACCAGAGGCTTTGTCAGTGACGCAAGATCGTAAATGGTGTCAAACTTATTCGCGACGCGATACGGCTCGACAACGGAAAAACCGAGCGCATCGGCGAAAACGGTGTTCTCACGATTGGCGACGAGATAAACCGCGGAAGGAAACTCACCTGCATCGATGTGCTCTTGCAGCAGCCCGGATAACTGTTCATTTCGCGTACCCATTGTCAGCGAACGTTAGCACTGAATTCACTCACGCCGGGATGTTCTGCGTGCTGACGAATCCTTTCGAGCGTTCTCAACGCCAGGCTCAGCGCGTTTCGGCCTTCAAAGCCGGAAACTGCGGGCGGCGCTCCATCTCGCGCCGACTCGAGAAACGACACGATCTCCGCGCGCAACGGTTCGACGTCGATGATGTCGAGATGTTTTACATGAACGCCAGGCCACATGCCACTCGCCGTCGGCGGCTCGAGACTGCTGACCGACGCGCGTTTAGTCGTGTAATCGACGGCGATGTAATCGTGCGGCTGGAAGAAACGCATCTTCCGAATCTTTTCCGTGCCGACTCGTGACGCAGTGATATTAGCGACGGCGCCCGACGAGAATTCCAAACGCGCATTTGCAGCATCGACTTTGTTTGTCAATATCGCAATTCCGACTGCGTGAATGTTCGTGACTTCGACGTCTTCGCCGACGAGCCACTGCACGATGTCGAGATCGTGAATCATCAGGTCGAGCACGACGTCGATATCCAAAGAGCGCGCGGTGAACTGGCCCACGCGATGGATCTCGAAATAGACGGGCTTGCGAACGTGAGGCCGCAACGCAACGAGTGCCGGATTGAAACGCTCGAGATGGCCCACCTGAAGAACGGCATTGCCTTTCTCGGCAGCACGAATCATTTGATCCGCTTCTTCGAGCGTCCTCGAGATCGGCTTTTCGACGAGAACGTGAATGCCGGCCTCGAGCAATCCGCACGCGATTTCACAGTGCACCTCGGTCGGCACTGCGATGCTGGCGGCATCTATCTGACCGATCAGCGTGCGCCAATCAGTGGTCCAATCAATTTTTCGTTCGCTGCTGCCTTCAGTGCTAATCGCGCGGGCGGTTTCTTCGTTCAGATCGCAGACCGAGATAAATTCGGACAAACCCTCGGCAGCGAGAGTCGCGTGGATGCGTGCATGTTGGCGGCCAAGACTACCGGCTCCGATGACGGCTGTGCGTAACGTCATGTGTTAGTCTGAATTGGCTTTACATGTGAATCCTGAAAAATCTTGTAAATCCTGTAAAACGAATTCGGAGCCGAATATACTTGCATCCTTCAGAGCTTGCCAAGCGAGTCTATGTTTTCACCTTCCAAATTATCATTGTATTTTACCTTTACGGCCTCGGGCAGTTGCCGCTGCTTGGACCGGACGAGCCGCGCTATGCGCAGGTGGCGCGTGAGATGTTTCTCAGCGGCGATTACATCACGCCGACGCTCGGTGGGTACACGTGGTTTGAAAAACCGTCGCTGTTGTACTGGCTGATCGCCGTAAGCTTCAAAGTCTTCGGCGTGAACGAGTGGTCCGCGCGGTTTGGCCCGGCGTTGTGTGGGTTGCTGACGATCGTAGCTGTTGCTTTCGTTGCGCGTGAGATTAAGGTGGGTTTGTCGAGTCTCGTGGTGACTGCGACTTGTCTCGGTTTGATCGTCTTTTCGCGCGCCGCCAGCTTTGATGTTGTGGTCACAATGACCACGACCTGGTCGCTCGCGTTCTTTCTTTTACGTGAACTCAGCAAAAGACGCGTTTATTTAATCGGATTCTATTCATTCGTCGGTTTGTCGCTGCTCGCGAAAGGGCTCGTCGGCGTCGTGATCCCGTTTGGTGTGGTCGGTGCTTACTACTTATTGCGACGCGCGTGGCCGGAAAGATCCGTTTGGCTGAGTTTGATCTGGGGCGTGCCGCTGGCACTCGCAGTCTCGGCAGTTTGGTATGGACCAGTCATCGCTAAGCATGGCTGGACCTTTATCGACGAGTTCTTCGTCCAGCACCACTTCGCCCGCTATGTGTCAAACAAGTACCACCATCCGCAGCCGATCTATTTCTATCCCGCGATTATCCTGATGTTGGCGCTGCCGTGGACGCCGTTTCTCGTGGAAGCGTTGGTCAAGGCGCGACGGTGGGCGTGGCGCGACTCCGATAGCCTGAGCATTGTACGAGTGTTTGCGTTGGCGTGGCTTCTGTTCCCGATTGTGTTCTTTTCGTTTTCCGGATCGAAGTTGCCGGGATACATACTGCCTGCACTCCCGGCGGCGGCGCTTCTGATCTCGGATGTCCTTCGTCCAAGAAAACCAGCGGTACTCATCGCTATCGCATGTGGAACCCTCGTGCTTGTGATAATCGCGCTCACATTTTTCGCAGGAACTTACGCACGCCGTGAATCTGTTCGCGATCTGATCGCGCTGGGAGATGCTCGCGGTTATGCAAACGCGCCGGTGCTCGCGTTAAAGAGCGACGATCGCTCGGCGGAGTTTTATGCGTACGGCAGAGTTGTTTACAACTCGCGCGGGGAAGTAGTGACGTTCGATGAGATTTCGCTGAGCGAGGCGCGGGCGCGTGGCCGAAAGTTTTTGGTTTTGGTTCCGCGCGAGTATGTTGAGAACTATCGAGGCTGGGGGAGCATCGAGGTTATTGGAGACAATGGGAAGACTGCAATCCTCGGATGGAAGTTGGGACAGGATTTATAAGATTTTTCAAGATTTGACAAGATTTAATTAGCGCAGGTTACGATCGAAGTACTCGATCACGATCCGATCGTAGGCCTCGCCCTGTTCTCCAGTCGCCGAAGGAAGACTGTAACCACTCAACGGAAGATCGGTGCGCGTATCGACATTAGCTGGAACGGGAAAACAGCTTTGCAGTGACGCGGTCGCGGCGCGGAGGTTTCCTGCGTCCGCTCCTGTAAGCAGAAGAACCCGCGCATCGCGTATCGAATGCGCAAACTCACACGCGTTTGTGTCGTCGTACGCGCCAAGCAGGTAGAGCTTCATCGCGAGTCGTGAAAAAGACTGGATGAAGCTGTTGTCCATGCCGACGCATGTTGCAACGGCGCTGTTGAGTAGTTCATTCGGCGAGCTCGCAACGGAATCGAGCACGAGAACTTTGATTTGAGTCTCCGTGCGAGCTGCTTTCAACGCAGTGTATGCCCCGAGTTCAACGCCATAAACTCCGAGACTCTCACCCACCAGCGTCTTCTGATTCTCTGATTTCAATCCGCGCAAGTATCTGAATGCAGCGAAGAGATCGTCTGCTTCTTTCGCACCAACAGAAGTCCACCCGATGAGCGGATTTTCACCGTGTCCACGCAGATCTGGCCACAGGATCGTGAAGTTGGTGGCCTCATTAATCTTGACACCGAGGTTGAAGAGCCACGACCGGTCGCCGCCATACCGGTGCAGCAGTACAACCGCGGGCGCTCCTTCAGCTCCCTTGAGCAGCCATCCACGCGCGTGACGCCCGTCGAGGTTGGTCCATGTTTCGTCTGTGACTTTGAGTGCGCGGCCGCTGATGCGTGAGAACGATTCCGGCGTGACGACGTAAGGCCGCTTTGTCGGACGTGAAACGCAATAGACGACAAACGAGAGCGCACCCACGACTGCCAGCACGATTACGAGTGCTATCGGAAGGAAAGACTTGATTAATCTTTTACCGAATCTTCGTCGGGGTGGCATCAGTGTGAGTAACCTCGGATCGCCTCATCATAGTCCTCCGGCGTATTGATGTTAACAAAAAACTTTTCCGCCTGATCCAGATTCTTGATTTCGTCGAATGCGACCCAGCGCGTGTTAACCGCTTCGAGCAGATCCACTGGCCGGCGTCGTCCTCGTTCGATTAGCTCCGTAGCGCGTTCCAGACATGGATGCTTGCGATACAAGGCTGCGAGCGGTTGCGGCCTGCCATCCGCTTGAAACGGCACGACGGTATCATGGTCCAACCGCACACCCGTCAGGTACAAGAAAAGCTCAGACGTCACAAAAGGAAGGTCACAAGCGACCACGATGGTCCATTCACGACGACAAGCCGTGAGAGCAGCATGAACACCGCCCAGTGCACCCCACTGTGCATAAACATCAGGGACGTTCTGGAGCGGAGGCACCGCCGTTGGGCCGACTATCGTGACCGAGTCAGTGAGCTTTAGCAGTGTGTCCGCGATTCGTTCGACGAAGCTTTGGCCCTCGATGAGCAGTTGAGATTTGTCAGATCCCATTCTTCGCGAGGCACCACCTGCGAGAATAAAGGCATCAATATTGAGAAGGGATTCCACGATTTCGAAGATTATCCGGTAAATCTTGTGAATCCTGAAATCCTGTAGCAAAATCTGAAATCCTGTTATAGTCGCGCTGGAGGTTGTTTTTAATGCGTAGGTTTACCCCCTTCCTTTTCGGTGCCGTTCTCATCGCCATACTCGCGAGCATTGCAGTCGCTCAAACCCCCAAAGCGCCGGAGTTGTTTCCACTGGAAGACCTCCGTCCGGGCATGAAGGGAACCGCGAGAACAGTATTCAGCGGCAGTGAAACACAGGAGTTCGGCGTCGAGATCCTCGGCATTCTTCCCGGATTTCCAGGACCACGACAGTCATCAATCATCGCGAAACTAAGTGGCTCAAACGTCGAAAAGACGGGCGTGTTTGCAGGTATGTCGGGTTCGCCGGTCTACATCGACGGAAAGATTGTGGGCGCGATTGCGTTCAGCTTTCCGTTCTCGCGCGAACCAATCGCGGGAATCACGCCCATCAAGCAGATGGTCGAGCTCTTCAACAAGGGTTCGGAAACCGTGAAACCGAAAGAGCCGCGCCCGGTTTCGTTCGTACAGCTTGCCGGAACCGACTGGAAACCGAACCTGCCGAAACAGGCAGTTTCGTCCGTTTCGCTTCTGGCCCCGGTCTCGGCCGGATCGCCGTTGATGCCTTTACTGGGCCAGCAGATGACGCCGATCGCGACGCCACTGGTATTCAACGGTATCAGTCAGGAATCGCTTGCGATGTTCGCGCCGCAGTTGGTTGCAAATGGATTGTTACCTGTGTCGGGCGCCGGCGGCGCCGCGGCGATTACGCCGCTCGCGGAAGTGAATGGAAACACGTTTCCGCCCGGAAGCTCGATCAGCGTTCAACTCGTGCGTGGCGATTATTCACTCGCTGCCGCCGGAACAGTCACGATGCGCGACGGCGACCGGATCTACGCCTTTGGTCATCCGTTCCTGAGCCTTGGTGCTTCGGACATGCCGATGGCGGAGTCGTCGGTCGTAACTGTGATCTCCAACGTCAACAACTCGTTCAAACTGTCGGTGCCGGGCCGGATGGTGGGCGCGATCTCGCAGGATCGAGCGTCGGGAATCTTCGGACTTTTGCGTCAGGCGCCGAAGATGATTCCGGTGAAAGTCAATCTTCACACGAGTCGCGATCGCACCGAGACGTACACCTATGAAATTGCGAACGACTCGTTTTTAACGCCGCTGCTGCTGAATATCACGCTTTTCAACACGATCACTTCGAGCGAGCGTGCGTTAGGCGATTCGACAATCACGGTGAAGGGTGAGATACGTGTGAAAGGTCAGGAAGCCATTCAGATCGATCGGCGTTTCTCCGCCAATAACTCGCCGATAATGGCGGCGGGCTCGATTGCCGCGCCAGTGAGTTCGCTGCTGACGAGCGGCTTCGACGACGTTCAGCTCGATGGAATCACGCTGGATATCGCTTCTTCAGAGGCGAAGTACGCGGGCACGCTCGAGCGCATCACGGTGGATCGCACAGAGGTTCGGCGCGGAGAGAAGATCGAGATACAGGCTTACGTGAGAACTGAGTCTGGAAAACAGTTTGTGCAGCAGATTCCGATTCAGATTCCGGACGATGCTGCTGCGGGCCAGTTGTTGGTGTTTGTCGGTGACGGAGGTGCGTTGCAGGAAGGTTCACCGGCGAAGTCGTTTGTGCCGCAGGATCTGAGTCAACTCGTAAAAGCGATTAATACGGTTAAGAAGAGCGACCGGCTGTATGTGAAGCTGTTTCGGATCACGGCTGGAGCGGTGATTGGGACCAGCGAGCTTCCGAGTTTGCCGCCGTCGATGGTCGCGACGCTCAATAGCGATCGGACGTCAGGTGGTTACACGCCGACTGTGCTTTCGCCGGTTTGGGAAACCGAATTGCCACCGGCGGAGTTTGTAATCTCCGGTCAGCAACTGATCGCAATCGATGTCGTGAGATAGAATCTCTGTGCCCTTTGTGTACACAAAGAGCACAGAGCTACCTTAATTGTCTTTTGCTACCGCGCCCGCCGGATTGTCCAGCGCTGCGATTCGAGCCTTCAACGCGTTCGTCAGCATATCAACATCTTCGGCTGAATAGTTCGCCGCGCGAAACGCATCCTTGATCTGCTCGTCACTCAAGCGCTTGAACAAATTGCTCACCCATCGCGCGTCCGCAACCGTGAGATTCGTAAACAGCTTCTGGTTCTTGCCGCTGTAGCTAAAGTCAATCACATCACCCTTGACGGCCTTGATGAACTGAGACTTCGCGTAATCACCAGCTTCATTGCGACTACGAGAGAAGAAGCCGCCGGTTTTTCCAAATGTGGCGCCCAGGTCGCTGATGATGTAGCGCAACTCTCCCTCCCCGGTGGTGTCGCCGCGCCGTGCGAGGATTTCGTTGTTATCGTCTTTCATGTCCCAGTTGTTGAGTGTCACCATGAGGACCTTCAGGCCCCTGAACTCCGGCGCGTTCAGGAACGGATTGTTTTCCCACATCCAGTTTCCCGCTCGCTTCACATCGGCGGGCCTTGCTTCGAGTCGAACGTTTTCAAACTCGCCTTTCCCCTCGATCTTGAGTTTCGGAATCAGGTAGGCGATTTCCGTTTCGTAACCGAGCGCCCAAAGCAGGCGATTAGCAGCCGTGTCCGTTTGAGCTTCTTTGCCGATCTTCGCGACCCACTCATTTCCCTTCGCGTCGCGTACGCGATACTTCTTCGAGAAACCGCCGGGCTTGTCCTCGATAAACGTGATCTTGCTGATGTCGGGCTTCATCTCTTCGCCACCGGCGCCGAGGAGGAGGTTGCGGCTCGCGATGTCGGCAGGGTCGCGCCACATCATGGGCTTGCCGGTAAGTTCTTTCTTCGCGTCCTTGTCTTTTGATTTACTTTCTTTGTCTTTGTCCTGGGCCGCTGCCGAAAAGGGCAGTGCCAGCATCAACACCATTAGCAAAACAGGCCAATACGCTGATTTAGTACGAAACATGTGCTGTGTCTCCCGTGTAAATTTCTAGTACAAAGTCGATCCGGTTTTCTAATTCTAAGCAATAATATAGCCACAGATAAACACGGATGAGGCGGATCGGGTTCTGATCCGCCTCATCCGTGTTTATTTGTCGCTAATAACTAGGGGGTTGGAGGCGCAGCGCCCTGCGGAGTGACCCAGAGCTGGACGAACAATTGCTCTCGTGGCGCGCCGACAAGCGTTACGATGCGACGCTCATCCAAACCACGTGAGTGCACGAGGTACTCAATAATGCGGCTCGAGTGATGTTGGACGTCGCCGCGTTTGCTTGTTCGGCCTGGATATACGATCACGTAAGCGGTCGCTGTCGGATCGTTCTGAAGTTCGATGGCGAAGTTGTCGAGACGGGCCTTCTCGTCGTTGCGAGCAATGTCAGGAAACTCGTCAAACTTGCGGCCGTAGATCTTCGGCAACGGAATCGTCACTGCGCAGTCTGCGGAACATTCAAGCGTGTACCCGCCCATTGAGAGCGTCGCTCTGACAGTCTGGCCGCCCAGTCCGGTTGTGTCGACCTTGATGGTGTCCGTTCCTTGTCCTTCAATAATGTTTCCGACCGAGACGGACCACGTGTAAGCAGGATTGATGTTTGCCGGAACTCCTCCTGTGAAACGTGAACTGAATGTAAGTGGCTGATCGATCACGACGCTCGTCGGACAAACAATCTCGATAGCCGGGCAGACAGGCTTCACCACCGGACACGGATTCACCAGCACGCTGATCGAAGAGAAAGCCTGGCACGAACCTTCAGAGCCGACGCTTTGAATGTCGAGTGACGCCTTGTGATAACCCGGTGCCAATCCCGCCAGGTTCCACATTACTTCTGCACCGTCACCGTTGATCACTCCGGCGGTTGTGGACCATTTGTACTTGATCGGGTAGCCACCGGGAGAAACCGCATTGGCCGTGAGACGCACTTGCGGCGCGCCTCCATTGGCGCACGCGCTGACAGAGTTCGCGTCCGCGCTAAGACTAAGGGAGAGTGGCGCGTTGGCAGTCGCCACCGTTCGGGTTTGGGCAAGTATTTGCGGCGCGGACAAAAAGGCGACCAGGGCAATTGGCGCCAGATATCCGATTAGCCGCGGTGGATTTCTGAACATAAGCACTCCTAAACAGACGTCTTTGTAGAAGAAAGTAACAATTAGGTTCGGCTTCCATCCGTGCATGGATAGCCCGCTCGGTTGTTTGACTCCGCTAGCGAATTGGCGTTAGATAAGTCCGCTGCTTTCCCCAACCTGATGTGTTTTCAACAGTGGCAGAGTCTTCTGGAAGATGAGATCGGTTCTCTTAATCTGCGCGGTCTGCTTGGTGGTATCTGCCTTCGGTTGTAAGCGCAGCAATCAGCAAAGCACGAATAATAGTGCGGGACCGTCGCAGGTGTCCAACAATTTAGCCGAGGATCGGACCCGCGCCCGCGCGCAACTGGAAAAAGGGAAGCAATTATACCGTGATGACCAGGACGCGGAGGCTGTTCTGGCGTTCATGGAGGCCATCAGACTCGATCCGGACCTGGCAGAAGCTCATTTCCGGCTCGGGCTGGGCTACGAGTCGCTGGGAAAGCGTGAAGAAGCGGAAGCGCAGTACAAGAAGGCTGTTGCGGCGTACAAGAAGTATTTCGAGCAGAACGAGAACGACGCGCAGGCTCATTACGATTTCGGGCAGACGTATGCCGGGTTGGGTCAGTACAGCGACGCCATTCGCGAGTATCGGGAGGCGACGAAGTTAAAAGACGACGATCCGGACATTTTCTATGATTTGGGCGTTGCTCACACGAAGTTGGCCCAGTATGACCAGGCCGCGGCAGCGTTTCAGAAGGCTCTGGACATCGATCCCGATTACTATCGAGCGCAGGACGGTCTGGACGAAGCGAAGGCGGGAATCAAGCGAATTCGCGCGGGCATAAAGCACCAGCAAGACATGTTGAAGAAGCAGAAGGAAGACGAGTTAAAGAAAGCGGGCGCATCGCCGACCCCGGAGGATTAGCATGGCCACGTACACACCACCACCATACTTCCCGCAAGGTTCGCTGGCCCCGCCAGACAAAAACCGCTACCGGCGGTTCAAGCTGCTGATGATCGGGCTGTGCCTGGGCCTGATCGTGGTTATCGGCGCCGCCGGCTACGGGATTTGGTATTTGATTACGCGGTTCTTTTGAGTTCTTCTTTGTGCTCTTTGTGTACGTCCTCGCTTGACAGTAAACCCTTGCACCCGTATAGTCTCCCGTTTCGGACGCATAGTCTGGAGCAAACAAGCAACGTCCAGTTGGTTCTGTAGGTGTGGAGGCGTTGCTCGACCATGCAAGACGGTCGTTGACAAATATTGTGGCGTAACAGTACGCGTTCCCCAACGCTTACTCGCGCGAAGGAAACTTCTCGCCTAATCAATGCGACGCCACAGAAAAGTTTCGGCTTAAGGGAAGCCACGATCCACGCCCGCCGCGTAAAAGCGAAGTCAGAACGTCCCTAAATTCAAATTTTTAACAGGGCAGCCGCCTGCGCTGACTGCCGGACTGGTTCCGGAAAGAGGCAGGCAGTGGGCCTTTTTGCGCGCTTAACGCACACACGTATTTAAGAGGGAAACAGTGCCGACGATAAATCAGCTTGTTCGCAAAGGCCGCCAGCAGGTTAAGTACAAAACGGCCAGCCCCGCGCTTCAGAGTTCACCTCAGAAGCGAGGTGTTTGTACCCGTGTTTACACGCAAACGCCGAAGAAACCCAACTCCGCGTTGCGCAAAGTCGCCCGCGTTCGCCTGACCAACGGCATCGAGGTTACGACTTACATCCCTGGCGTCGGCCACAACCTCCAGGAACACTCGATTGTTCTCATCAGAGGCGGCCGTGTGAAGGACCTTCCCGGCGTTCGCTACCACGTGATTCGCGGCACGCTCGATTCCGTCGGTGTTGCGGATCGAAAACAGGGACGCTCGAAGTACGGAGCGAAACGGCCAAAGGGTGCTGGAAAGTAACGAGATAACGATATGCCAAGACGACGAGTAGCCGAACGAAGAGACGTACTTCCCGATCCGGTTTACAACAGCCCGCTGGTGACGAAGTTCATCAGTGGCGTGATGTGGGAAGGCAAGAAAAGCGTCGCGGAGAGCATCTTCTACGATGCGATGCGACAGATTGGCGACAAGACCGGCGAAGAGCCGTTGAAGGTTTTCAAGCGCGCGATCGACAACGTGAAGCCGACGGTTGAAGTGAAGTCACGACGCGTTGGCGGTTCGACTTATCAGGTTCCGATCGAGGTACACCAGGAGCGGCGCGGTGCCCTGGCAATTCGATGGATCGTCTCCTATGCGCGTGGGCGCGGTGAGAAGACGATGACAGATCGTCTGGCGGCAGAGATCCTTGACGCGGCTAACAACCGCGGCAACGCGGTGAAGAAGAAAGAAGACACACACCGCATGGCGGACGCTAACAAGGCGTTTGCGCATTACAAGTGGTAACGAAAATATAGGACCTATAGGTCCTATGGGACCTATTAGTTATGGCTAAGCACGACCTAAGCAAGTTCAGGAATATCGGCATCATGGCGCACATCGATGCCGGTAAGACCACCACCACCGAACGTATCCTTTATTACACGGGCATCACCCACAAGATTGGCGAGGTGCACGAGGGTACGGCGACGATGGACTGGATGGAACAGGAACAGGAGCGCGGTATCACGATTACCAGCGCTGCGACGACCTGTTTCTGGGAGAGAAACGGCGTCGACCACCGCATCAATATCATCGATACTCCCGGCCACGTCGACTTCACGATGGAAGTTGAGCGCTCGCTGCGCGTGCTCGACGGCGCTGTCGCCGTGTTTGACGGCGTTGCAGGCGTCGAACCGCAGTCAGAAACCGTCTGGCGCCAGGCTGACAAGTACGGTGTTCCACGCATTTGCTTCATCAACAAGCTCGATCGCGCCGGCGCCTCGTTTGAACGCTCGTTTGAATCGATCATCACTCGCCTGGGCGCCAACCCCGTAGCCTTGCAGATTCCAATCGGTATCGAAGATCAGCTCAAGGGCGTCGTCGATTTGGTATCGATGAAAGGCCTGATCTGGAAAGACGAAACGAAAGGCTCCGAGTACGAAGTAGCTGACATCCCTGATGATTTGAAGGATGCCGCCGCAGAAGCTCGTGAAAAGCTGATCGAAGCTGTTGCGAGTGTCGACGATGGCTTGATGCACAAGTACATCGAAGGCGAAGAGATTTCCGAAGGTGAGATTCGCCAAGCGCTTCGTACCGGAACGATCGGACTGAAACTCGTTCCCGTCGTCACGGGCTCGGCTTTCAAGAACAAAGGCGTGCAGACTCTGCTCGACGCGGTTGTCGATTATCTGCCGTCGCCGCTCGATATTCCGCCTGTCGAAGGCGTGAATCCAAAGAACAATCAAGCTGAAGCGCGTCCACCAGATGCCTCGGCTCCGTTTTCCGGACTGGTCTTCAAGATCATGGCTGACAAGCACCTGGGCCAACTCTCGTTCGTGCGCATTTACAGCGGCACGATCAAGGCGGGCTCTTATGCTTACAACCCGATCAAGGAAGCCAAAGAGCGTGTCGGCCGCTTGATGCGGATGCACGCGAACAAGCGTGAAGACATCGAGACGGCGAGTGCGGGCGAGATTATCGCGATCGGCGGTATGAAGCAGGTCACGACCGGCGACACGATCAGCGACGAGAACAAACCAATCGTGCTCGAAGCGATGGAGTTTCCGGCGCCTGTGATTCGTGTTGCGGTCGAACCCAAAACACGTCAGGACCAGGACAAGCTCGGCGTGGCACTGAACCGCCTCGCGCAGGAAGATCCCTCGTTCAATGTTTCGACAGACCAGGAAACGGGTCAGACGATCATCGCCGGTATGGGCGAACTGCACCTCGAGATCATCGTCGACCGGATGAAGCGTGAGTTTGGCGTCGAGGCTAACGTCGGTAAGCCGCAGGTGGCCTACCGCGAAACGATTACGAAACCTGCCGCCGGCAAAGAAGTCTACAAGAAGCAGACAGGTGGGCGTGGTCAGTACGGACACGTCGAAATCGAAATCGAACCGGCGCCAACAGAGGGTTTTGTATTCGTCAACGAGATCACCGGCGGCGCGATTCCGAAGGAATACATCAAGCCGGTCGAACAGGGCATTCGCGATGCAATGGAGCGAGGTTTCCTCGCCGGCTACGAGATGGTGGACATCAAGGTCCGGCTCGTTTTCGGTAGTTATCACGAAGTCGATTCGGATGAGCGATCTTTCCACATCGCAGGCTCGCTCGCGTTCCAGGATGCAGTGAAAAAGGCCGGTCCCGTGCTGCTCGAGCCGATCATGCGCGTCGAAGTTGTGACGCCAAACGACTACACGGGCGCCGTCAATGGCGATCTGAATTCGCGTCGCGGCCGCATTGAAAGCATGGAGCCGCGCGTCGGTGGTGCGCAGGTGATTACGGCCTTCGTTCCGTTGTCGGAGATGTTCGGTTACACCACCGATCTCCGTTCCGCCACGCAAGGTCGCGCCACTTCGACAATGCACTTCGAGCGCTACGAGCAGGCGCCGAAGAACATTGCGGAGGAAGTCATCGCAAAAGTTCAGGGTGTAGCGAAGTAACCACGGCACAGGCTTTTCGGCCTGTGCAATTTTTTTGGAATTTGCTTTTTGGAATAACTAGGGGACAACCGAGATGTCGAAGGAAAAATTTGACCGTTCAAAGCCGCACGTGAACATCGGGACGATTGGGCACGTGGATCACGGGAAGACGACGCTGACGGCCGCGATCACGAAGGTGTTGGCGAAGAACAATCCGAA
>JBIOUJ010000013.1:0-23647 GCA_044867025.1 Pyrinomonadaceae bacterium
TAAGGGTTAATGTCGCACAGGCCTAACGCTTTCAGCGTTTGTTCTTCTTGCTCTTGTGACCCAGGGTTCTCGCTGCGCTCGAACCCTGGGCTGGAATTAGCCAACGCCTTCGGCGTTCAAACTGCAAGTGTGCTACTGCAGAAAGGAGTTGCTCCCAATCAGGCAAATTGCTTTCGGACATAAAGGTTCCAGAAGTGATATCGCTGCGCGTATAGCATTCACCTACGAGCAAGAGTCTCAACCGCCGTGGTCTATTTGATCGAGCAGCTTCTGTGCGGCGGCGCTCGCCTCGTTGTATTCGGGTAGGTAGTTTGGATCGGGAGTCATGGAGAGGATCTTTTTGAGTTCTCTGCGTGCGTCGTCGTTGCGTCCCACTTTCTTGTACGCCTCAGCCAGGTGTAGATGAAGAAATGCGTTTGGTTCGCCGAAGCGTAAGCCCTTTTCCATTTCTGTCACAGCTCTATGCGGATCTCCACCAACTATTCCCGGCGCGTTGAGATCGACCAGACCAAGCACCATGTATGCGCTGCCATTCTGATAACCTTCATCCAGGCGCAACACCGTTTCCATTTCGGAACGAATATCATTCACTGTTGCCAGTCCCTGAATGGTTGAGTGCTCGGCGGCGCCACCATAATTGGCGCCCAACCAGAAATGACCGTCCGGCTTTTCGTTCTGCAATTGGACCGCAGTCTTTCCTGCCGCAATCCCATCCCGAAACGCGTTGTCGCGCTCATTGGAATCGTCACTGTGGGTCGCGAGATAGTAGTTGAACTTCGACAGTCTCCATGCTGCATCATAGTTGCCGGGATCTTTGGTCAGCGCTTGTCGCAATGAAACAATCCCCCGGCGCAGTTGCATCAGATCTGCTCGCTGAGCATAGAGTTGATCCGCGCCGGCGATGTCTTCCGCGGCGGATTTACCGTCTGCTGATGGCGACTCGTGAGGGGAGTGATCGTTACATGAAGTGGCCAGCACCAGGAGACAGATCGCGATTGTAACAATGATATAACGTGTCATATTGGATCAGATGCGGCTCAGCTTCGCAAAGTGGCTCTGGATTTTCCCGCTCGCGTATCTCTTGCATGTTATCGAAGAGTTCAGGAGCGTAGGGCCTTCGCATGGAATCAACGTTTCACTAAGGACCTTTCTCATTCTAAGCACTGTTGCCTGGTTGCTGATGACCTGCGGCATCGTTCTGGCCCACAGATTCGGATTTCCACACTTCATGGGAGTGTGTTTAGGCGCGACAGTTTTCTTCAACGGGCTTTCGCACATTATTAATAGTCTGGTCTACGGACGGTACGATGCAGGGTTGATCTCCGGGACTGTGATTTTCATACCACTCGGGCTGGCGACATTGATCAACTTGAGAAACAGTATGCGAAGGCAGAGATACATTGTTGGATTACTTCTAGGCGTGGTAATCCAGGCGATCGCACTAATCATCGCGGCGTAACGCGGCTTGGGCCTTAACGTGTGTCGTAGTTGACTCTCACACCGCTCGCAAACCCTTTCACTCCCGATCGCGTTATCTTTGGACAGCCGCCGATAGATATCTCACGAAGGCCGGGCAAGGTTGTGAGGAACGGAATGCCCGCGTCGCTGATGAACTTGCAGCCTTCAAATGAGACCTCCTTGAGCGACTTGATCCGGCTCAACATCTCCAGGCTCGCATCGGTGATCGAGGTGTATCCGGCGTGGTATTTTTTGAGAGCAGGCATTCGAACGATGTGACTCGTCGCGACATCTGTAGTGTCGCGGCAATACATCAGAATCAACGACTCTAGTTGTCGACTGCGCCCGATGTGACGAAAACCATCGTCACCGACATCCATCGGCATCAACTCTCTCAGCGCAGGGAACTCGGGCAAGCTCGCCAACGCCGCGTCATCAACAAACTTGCAACTCACAGCCAGGCCCTTCAGCGCAGGCATCCGCGACAGTGCCACGAACCCCCGACCGTTCAAGTTCGGACACTCACGTCCCCAGAAGTATTCAACTGTTTGAGATCGACTGAAAGATTCAAAGCCCTCATCAGTAGCGACAGTGCCCTGGCCCATCAGCATGCGAAGCTTCGGAAGCGCCGCAATGTGTCGCATCGCGGCGTCGTCGCAGAGTTGATCCTGACAACCCAGGTAAGCCAGATTCGATAAGCCGTCGAGGACCTGAAGATCGTCACCGCGCAAACGCGACGTGTGCCAGAAGAAACTCAAACCAAAGAGTCCATCGAGTCCACGGAGGTTGTTCAGACCTTGACGAGTGAATGGTCCATCGATGAGAAGATTGGTGGGCTCAGCACTAAACGACATCAATCCGAATTCAGGTTCTTCGACTTGCGCCGTCTTGAAAGCGGGAAACTGGTGCAGCAGGCTGAGTCCGTCGTCGCTTACGTTCCGGCCGGTCTTGAAGCGACGCAAATCAGGTTTACCTGCGAGCGCGGCGATCGCGCCGTCGCCTGCGTTGCAGCCCAGGAGATCGACTTCCTCCAGTTGATCGCAAAACCTGAGATTTGCAATACCCTCGTCAGTGATGTTGCCTTGCCAAAACATCCGAAATACACGCAGTTCGCGCAGGTGGTCCAGGGCCTCGAGACCCTCGTCCGTGATCTGACCGGCCAGGGTCAATTCACGCAACTGCGGCATGCGAGCGAGATACCGCAGGCCTTTGTCTGTTAGACGCTTCGATCCGTCGAGGTTGAACGACGTGATTTGGTCCAGTTGGGAAATGATTTCGAGATCATCATCTCCGATGAGATTTCCTGAGTTGATGGCTGTAAGTCCCAGCTCTTTGATTACGACACAGACGTCTTCCCAATCTTTTCTTGACATCGGTTGGCGCGGTTCGATGCTATTGTTGGTCCAATCGATGCGGTAGAAAGGTGGTTTGGAGCTCAGGATGAAGGGCGCCGAGTGCACGGCATGAATATGTTGCACGAGCTTGGGCCAACTTTCGAAACCCTGCTCGCGAGCGAGGACGAACTGAGCATCCGCAAGTATCGGATCGGAAACGTTTGGTTTGTACTTGCGCAGGCGATCGATCGCAGACGGATCGCCGTTGCGTGATTGTTGCAGCAATTCCTTAGCTTGTTTGCGGAGTTGAACGAGCGAAGGGCGGTTGGGAAGACGAGACATGTTGATCTCCTTTCGTTAACGCCCGTGTCCGCACGCAGGCCAAAAGAAGATCCAGTTTGTCCGAAAGACAAATGTCAGGTGGGCTCAGCCCTTTCCGCGGACGGGTTGCGGCCTGTTACGCACCGGGAATAATAACTTGCTGATATCAGTCGAGCAATCCTCGCGCTCAAACGGAGGTTATGTGACTCTACGTGACGGAAAACACCACAACGCTTATGAGATTGCCGCGCTATGTTTGTTGCTCGTCGTTCTCAGCCTTCAATTGTTCTTTTCCGTGCGAAGAGAGTCGCAAACCTGGGACGAGGCGAATCACATCTTCGCCGGATATCGTTCCTGGACTCATGCCGATTTCGGTCTGAACCCGGAACATCCACCTCTCGTGAAACTGCTCGCGACCGCGCCGTTATTGCCGTCGCAGCCGAAGTCTCCCGCGCTTGAAGAACGCTTCTTTAAAGAGGACGCATTTTTGCGCGGCAAGGAATTCCTCTACCAGAACGATGCGGACAAGATTCTCTCGCGCACTCGCACGGCGGCAGCAACGCTGACACTGCTCACCGCGTTAGTTGTCTTCTTTGGAACCAGGGAGATGTTCGGCGCGGGCGCCGCTTTCATCGCGCTCACTCTGCTCACCTTCGATCCGAATCTCCTCGCCCACGGCGCGCTGATTACAACAGACGTCGGGCTTACCTGCTTCATGTTTCTCAGCGTGTTTATGTTCTATCGATTCGTGAAGTCGCCGTCCGCTTTACGGTTGATCGCGACGGGAGTAGCGGTCGGGCTTGTACTCGCGGTCAAGCACACTGGTCTGCTTATTCTCCCGATTCTATTCCTGCTGATGCTTTGCGAAATCGTCCTCTACAGAGCGAATGGTGGCCGTCATGCACTGAAGATCTTAGGTTCGCTGGTGCTCATCACGCTGATCGGCTGGGTGATCCTATGGTCGTTCTACGGATTTCGCTACGACGCACGACCGAACGATCTGCAACTGAATCCACCCCTGGCCGAGTATGTCAAAGGTCTAAAACTTACGGAAGCATGGCCGATTTCAATCGCCGCTCGACTGCGCGTTCTTCCAGAGTCGTATCTCTACGGTCTGGCCGACGTAAAACTCACGGCGAATTACTACACGAGCTACGTGCTCGGCAAAGTGTACGCACATGGCGTGTGGTTCTACTTTCCCGTTGCTTTTCTGATCAAATCAACCGTTGGCGTCCTGGCGCTGCTTCTGTTGACTCTCGGAGTCGTGGCTACGCATCGCCTGAGCCGCTGGCGGGAATTACTTTTTCTTGCTATTCCCGTGATGTTCTATCTACTGGTCGCACTGACTGTCGGCATGAACATTGGCGTGCGACACATCCTGGTGGTCTATGTTTTTTTGTACGTTCTAATCGGTGGTGCTACATGGACATTGATCCAGACGAATCGAAAGTGGATTTACGCTGTGGGAATATTTCTATTCATCCATGTGGCTTCATCGGTGCTCGCGTTTCCAAACTATATCGCATACGGAAACGAGCTCTGGGGCGGTCCGTCTCGAACGCACAAGTATCTAACCGATTCGAACTCGGATTGGGGCCAACAACTAAAGAGCGTCAAGCAGTATCTCGATCGACGTGGAGTGAAAGACTGTTGGTTCTTGTATTTCGCGGAGGGCGTCGCGGAGCCGAGCTATTACGGAATTCCATGCAAGCCTTTGCCGACGATTAACACGTTATGGCTGAACATGCCGATCGATGTGCCAGCTTCGATAGATGGACCAGTGCTGATTAGCGCCAGTAACTTATCGGGTGTCGAATTCGGACCGGGGACGCTTGACCCTTATGGTCAATTCAAGTTGCTTGAGCCTACGGCTGTGATCGATCGCGGCGTGTTTGTGTTTGACGGTAAGTTCGACCTGCCGTTGGCAGCGGCGCTTAGCAAGATACAGAAAGCCCAGAGCCTCGCGCAGGCAAAACAACTCGATCAGGCGTTGCAGGAAGCACAAGCCGCAGTCGCGCTAGCGCCTGATTCAATACATACACAACTCGCGTTGGGAGATATTCTTCGTGAGATGGGTCAAGCTCAACAGGCGCGCGCGAGTTATGAACGAGCACTTCAGCTCGCGAAGACGATCGAACCCGAGTTTCAGATTCGATCTATTCCGGCAATTGAGGAGAAGCTACAGTCACCGGGACAATAACTCCAAAGAGGTACTGTAAGTCGCTGGATTGGTGTGGCCATCGAGAAGAGATAAACTCAAAAACAAAGGGGAGCAATCATGAAAGCAGCTCAGATAAGCAGCGCAGGTGGAGATTGGGAACTGATAGAGCGCGAGATCCCGCAGCCGGGCGCGGCGCAAGTGCGTGTGAAAGTGGAGGCGTGCGGTATTTGCCACAGTGACGTGCTCGTCAAGGACGGTCTGTGGCCGGGACTTCAGTATCCACGTGTGCCAGGTCATGAAGTTGCCGGACGTATCGATGCGGTCGGCGACGGAGTGACAGCATGGAGTGTAGGTCAACGTGTCGGGGTTGGTTGGCACGGCGGGCATTGTTTCGTGTGCGAACAATGTCGTCGCGGAGACTTCGCGATGTGTGTCAATCGAAAAGTCACCGGCATTGATTTCGACGGTGGGTATGCTGAATACATGATAGCACCAGCAACTACGTTGGCTGCCGTTCCCGATGAAGTTCCCGCAGAAGAAGCCGGACCATTCATGTGCGCCGGTGTTACGGTTTACAACGCGCTGCGCAACTCAGGCGCTCGCGCCGGAGACGTCGTGGCAGTACACGGCATCGGCGGCCTGGGCCATCTTGGAGTTCAGTACGCGCGGCGAATGGGATTTCAGACCGTTGCAATCAACAGAGGTAACGACAAACAAGCGCTCGCGCAGCAGCTCGGCGCGCATCACTACATCGATGCCACCGCGACAGACGTGGTTGCGGAGTTACAAAAGCTCGGTGGCGCGCGCGTTATTCTCGCGACCGCTCCCAGCGCGCAGGCAATCTCTCCGTTAGTCGATGGTCTGTCGCCCAGTGGATTGTTGCTTGTTCCTGCGGCGCCGGCTGAGCCGCTCACGATCAATGTGTTCTCACTGATCATGCATCGCAGTTCAGTAGCTGGTTGGTATTCCGGCACCGCGAGGGATTCACAAGACACACTCGAATTCAGCGCGTTGAGCGATGTACATCCGATGATCGAAAAGTATCCGCTCGATCGTGTGGCGGACGCGTACGAGCAGATGCACAGCGGCAAGGTGAGGTTTCGTGTTGTTCTGACGTTCTGACGCTTACCGGCGAGCGACAGGACGGTTGATGAGCTCAGCAAAGCGCGGATCGGTTCGCGCCGAATCCAGTTGCGGATCGAATCTCAGCATAGACATAAGGCTATGCGAGGGGCTCGCCTTCCGCAGGTATTCAAACGCGGAATCTTTGTCGCCCACCGCGGCATACAGCACGGCGAAGTCATATGTTCCAAGCTCATCTACGTTCTTCGACTTCTTGATCTGCTCGATCAACAGCCGCGCCTCATCAATGCGTCCGGCCATAGCGTACAGGTATGCAAGTTCGCGCAGGACAAACGGATTTTCCTGGTCCAGCTTTTTCAACTCCACCTCTGCCTCATCGAACATTCGTTTGTGAGTATACAGGGCGGCGAGATTCACCCTCGCAACTACATTGTCCGGCTGCAACTCGATCGCCTTCTTAACCTCTGCCATTGCACCGTCAAAATCGCGGGCCATGAATTGTACATACGCGAGAGCCGCGCGAGATGTTGGAGACACAGGATCGAGCTCCACTGCACGTTTCATCGCGGCGAGCGCCTGGTCTAACTCGGAACGGATAAGCAGAAAGTACCCGTAACGTAAATGCGTCGCAGCATAATTCGGATTCAGATCGATAGCACGCCGGAACTCTTTATCCGCGTCGTCGTATTTCCCGTCCATAAACACAATTCCCGCGTGAGTCATGTGTGCCTCAGCGAGCGTATCGTCCAGTTGAAGCGCACGTAACACAGAAGCACTGGCTTTAGGTGAGGCTTCTGACTCAGGTAACGCCAAATAGGGAGACTGAGATGACAGAAAGTAAGCATCCCCGAGCAGAGCGTGTGCTTTCGCGAAGTTTGGATCTTTTCGAACCGCGTCTTCGAGGTAAGTTATTGCCTTCGGAAGGTTCTCCCTGGTGCGACGATTCCAGAAATACAAACCCATCAGGTACGCTTCATACGCTTCAGAGCTCTCCGTGAGATGAACGGCTGGGTGATGTTCGATTTGTGGAACCAGCGTCTTCGCAAGCTTGGACGAAATTGCATCTTGCAGCGCGAAGACATCGCTGTAGCGATCGTCAAACTTCTCTGACCAAACAGTCTTGCCATCACGCAACCGGATCAGAACCGCACTCACCCGCACACGATCACCGTCACGTTGAACAGTGCCGTCAAGCACTACGTCGACGCCCAGATCACGACCGATGGCTAAAGGATTTCTGTCGTTTTGTGTGTACTTAAAGACGGAGCTCGTCGGTAGCACTGTTGTGCGATTCAGTTGTGTCAGTCTGAGGATTACGGCGTCTGCTATCCCGAGTCCAATCACGTCATTTTCAGGTGCGGAGCCGATGGTTTTGAATGGTAGTACGGCAATCGAGTTCGGCATTACCAGGTCGTCAGGTTTCCTTAAGGCAAACCAATAAAGCGCAAGTGTCGAGAGCAGTGCTAAGAAAATAGCAAAGACGTACTTCCGAACATGTCCACTTTGACGCGTGGCATTAACGATGGCTGGGCTGGGTAGAGGGTTGTGATTCGAGCTTGTTATCTCGCGGACGTCTGCTGTGAACCGGTATCCGCGCTTGGGAATGGTCTCGATACAGTTTTTCAGATCTCCATTTCCCGCCAGCACCCTTCTCAAGAGTGAAACGTTTTGCGTGAGGCTGCTCTCTTCCACGAATGTGTCGGGCCAGAGCGTCGACATCAAGACGTCTTTCGTTACGACGTGTCCGGCGTTGTCGACGAGCACAATTAACATGTCGATGAGCTTTGGCGTCAAATGCACGACCTGCTCTCCGCGCATCAGCAACCGATCGTTCACGGAAAGTCGAAAAGGCCCGAATTCGTAATAGAGTAAGGACGCTGTATTCATAGCGATGAGAATCGATGAGATTTTGGTTGGGAATACAACCGTTTGGGGAGTGCTGCTGGCCGTGTAGCATGAACCAAACCGATTCTCTACGCAAGCCGCGGCCGAATTAGTTGAGCCACGGATTTTCACCGAAAGAACACAGATCTAATCCGTGTTCTTTCGGTGAAAATCCGTGGCTCACAAATTTATCAGGTTTCTATCAGCTAATTTTTAGGACGATTCCGCCCAAAACCTCTACCGTGCGCGACACCAAACCGAGAAGGAGTCGCTCCCATGTCGAAGCTACGTTTATTCATCCTCTTGTCACTGGCCTTCCTTGCATTAACGCTCGACGTTGGCCGCCCCGCTGCCACCAAGTCCGCCAGCACAGCCCCGGTGCAGGGCAATCCTGTGTGGGCCACGAAAGGAAAGTTCGAACCGCGCATCGACTTCCCCGCGAGCACGCCAGTGATGATTCACGCAAGCGTTCTGCCCGATGGCAGAGTGCTTTTTTGGGGGCGTGACAAGGTCCTCGATGGAAGCGGCAACATGACGATAAACGATGAGGTCGGTCACAGCATGGCCCGCATCTGGGATCCGGCGACCGGCGGCTTCGAAATAGTGGACAACATAACCACTAATCTCTTTTGCAGCGGTCATAGCTTCCTGCCTGACGGCCGTCTGTTTGTCACCGGCGGTCATAAGCATTGGCATCCGAATTCCACCTCGGGCGACGAACACACCAACATCTTCGATCCAATAACAAGAACCTGGTCGACTGGACCGTTCATGCAGAAAGGACGATGGTATCCCTTCAATGTGACTCTCGACACCGGCGAGGTTGCGATCCTCGCGGGAACATATCAGGATCCCACCCAGCCAATACCTAACCCAACGCCCCCGGCCACCACTTCGCAGAAGGCTCCGGAGATCTATAACCCGACAACCAACACTCTCGAACTCATGAATGAGAGCGATCAAGGTTTAGCGACCTATCCTTATCTCTTTCTGGATCCGAGGACTGGTGACGATCCGACGACGGGCTTGCCCAGAGGCGTCTTCATCGCCGGCCCCAACGTCAGCTACTTCTGGAACCCGCGAGGAGGAGCTAACGCCAAGGGTGCCTGGCAAATAATGGGTTTGCCGAACCGGCACCTGGATGGCTCGGCGGTCATTTACGATTCCGATCAAGGCAAGGTCCTGATCGTCGGCGGTCGTAGTAACTCGAACACGGCGATCAGGCAGGCGCAGACGATAACTCTCGATCAAGCAAACCCGCAGTGGCAACCAGCCGCGCAGATGACTCACCCGCGATCGAGACACGTCGCTACTCTACTCCCCGACGGTAAGGTGTTGGTGACGGGCGGCATACCTTGCTTCAACGGGTACGAACACACCCCATGTCATGTGAACAACCCAGCCTTGGATCCAAACACCGTGTACGACGTCAACATCACGCGCGAGGCGGAGATGTGGAACCCCGCGACGAATCAGTGGCAGTTGATGGCGACAGCCGAAAAGGTGAGGGGCTATCACTCTGTCGCGTTTCTGCTTCCGGACGCTACCGTGCTCGTCGGTGGATACGGCAACCCCGACGGCCTGCGCGTGCCGCCGGATGCTCCCGATGACTATCTGAACCTGCGCAGACATACGACGGGCGAACGCAACGTCGAGATCTATAAGCCGCCTTACCTGTTCGATGCGAACGGCAACGAAGCTCTTCGCCCGGACATAACTTCCGCACCGGTGCAGGTCCAATACGGACAACAGTTCTCGCTCGGGTACGGTAACGCCACCGGCATCAGCAGGGTTGCATGGGTTCGACTACCATCCGTGACGCACGGATTCAATCAGGACCAGCGGATCAACGTACTCCAGTACACCTCCAGCGGTTCTAACCAATTGACAGTTACCGCACCGAGCAGTTCGCGAAAGTGTCCCCCGGGCCATTACATGCTCTTCGTCTTCAACTCAGCCGGCGTGCCTTCGAAAGCGAAGATCGTGCGTATCTCCAACACGGTACCGCCGCAACCGGCGCTCAGCATTAACGACGTAACACAGAGCGAAGGCAACGCGGGTACAGTGAATTTCACCTTCACCGCGAGTCTCTCTTCGCCCGCTGGTCCTGGTGGAGTCAGCTTCAACATCGCTACTGCCGACGGCACGGCAACTGCTGCTTCCGGTGACTACGTTGCGAAGAGTCTCACAACCCAAACGATCCCGCAGGGCAACTCAACCTACCAGTTCACAGTACAGGTCAACGGCGACACCGCTGTCGAACTGAACGAGACGTTCGTCGTCAATGTCAGCAACCTGACGGGAGCAACACCTGGCGACATCCAAGGGCAGGGAACGATCACAAACGACGACACGTCAGGCCGCACCAACTTTGCGTTAACCGCGAACGGCGGTGTCGCCACGGCTTCTTCGACGTACAGCGCAAACTATCCGGCGAGCGCGACGAACAACGGCGACAGAAAAGGTCTCGGCTGGGGTCAGTCAACAGGTGGGTGGAGCGACGGTACGCAGGGTACGTATTCGAGCGATGTGGCCCAGGTCAACTTCGACGGCTTTAAATATCTGAGCGAGGTCGATGTTTACACACTGCGCGACAACTATCATCGGACTGACGAGCCGACGCTCGATGAGATCTTCAACACGGCAAACGACAGCGGTCAGGGTATAACGCACTTCGAGGTGCAATACTGGAATGGATCTGTTTGGGTGACGGTGCCCGGCGGTCTTGTTGACAACAACAACAAGGTGTGGCGGCGCTTCCAATTTCCGGAGGTTGTGGCCAGTGCAGTGCGCGTGCAAGTGCATGGCACTGTGAAGTGGCTGAATGCCGGTAACAATTTCAGCCGGCTCGTTGAGCTGGAAGCATGGGGGCGCGACTACGGCACTCAACACACTGTCTGGTCTGATGACGCGACGCCGCCGGGCGCGACTCTCTGGGGCGACGGCGAAAGTTGGAACTGGGTCAGCTCAAATCCAACACCCGTGTCCGGCTCGACGTCGCATCAGTCGGCGCTCGTCTCCGGCATGCACCAGCATTATTTCTACAACACCTCTCAAACAATTTCCGTCGGCGCCGGCGAGAGTATGTTTGCGTATGTGTATCTCGATCCCGCGAATCCGCCCAGCCAGGTAATGCTTCAGTGGTTTGAGAACGGCTCGTGGGAGCATCGCGCTTACTGGGGAGCGAACCAGCTACCTTGGGGTGTGGACGGAACTAACAGCAGACGCAACATGGGGCCGCTGCCTCCGACGGGGCAATGGGTGAGACTCGAAGTGCCCGCATCGCAGGTGGGTCTCGAAGGGCGCGTTGTGAACGGGATGGCATTCAGTCTCTTCAACGGTCGTGCTACGTGGGACTATGCAGGCCGATCGATTCCCGTCCTTCAAACTGTCTGGCTGGACGATGCGCTGCCCGCGGGTGCGACTCCTGCTGGAATCTGGAAATGGGTGAGCTCAAATCCGAACCCGTTCTCTGGTGCAGTGTCTCACCAGTCCAACATCGTTTCCGGCATACATCAACACTACTACACAGGCGGAGACGCGATGCTGCTTATGCCTGGCGAGAGGTTGATAGCATACGTCTACCTCGATCCGGTCAACCCACCGAGCGAAGTGATGCTGCAATGGTTTGAAAGTGGCTCGTGGGAGCATCGCGCGTACTGGGGACAAAATCTTATCCCGTGGGGTGTCGATGGTTCTGACAGCAGGCGCTACATGGGACCATTGCCGCCGGCAGGGCAGTGGGTGAGGCTCGAAGTTCCCTCCAACCAGGTTGGGCTTAATGGTTGGTACTTTCTGAATGGAATCGCATTCAGTCTCTATAACGGACGCGCCACCTGGGATTACGCGGGCAAGGCTTCATCTCTTATTCCTACCAGCCGTGTCAACCTCGCACGGCAAGCGGGATCAACTGCTAGCGCGTCGTCGCAATTCAGTGCTGCTTATCCGGTGTCGGCGATCATCGATGGTGATCACCTCGGCAACAACTGGGGCTTGGGTGGATATGGCAGCGGCTGGAACGACGCGACGCAGGGCGAGTTCTCGCAGGATTGGTTGCAGGTCACGTTCTCGAGCGTGAAGACGATCGACGAGATTGACGTCATTACGCTTCAGGACAACTTCGCCAGCCCGTTGGAACCAACGTTGAGCATGTTGTTCTCAACAGCGGACAACGTCGGGCAGGGTATTACTGATTACGAGGTGCAATACAGAAATCCGAGCACCGGCAAATGGGTGACGATACCGAACGTCAACGCACATGTCACTGGGAACGACAAGGTGTGGCGGCAGTTTACGTTTGCGGCAGTCTCGACGAATGCGATTCGAGTGGTGGTCCATGGCGCAGCGCGTTGGACCACAATACCGAACAATTACAGTCGCATCGTGGAGGTTGAGGCTTGGGGAGGGTGAAAATGCGTGCACCGTTCTGCATCTGTGTTGCGACTCTATTCGCATGCGTTTGCATGTTGTTGCCGCAACACGTCAACGGGCAAGCCCTCCCCGGCTTCGACGAGCCCTCGAGCATTGCGATTCCGGACATCACGCTGACAAACCAGGACAACCGGAAGGTGAAGCTTTACAGGGATGTGATGAAGGGCAAGCTGGTGGTGCTGAACTTCTTCTACACGAAGTGCGAGGGTGTTTGCTCCACATCGGGTCACTGGTTGTCGAAGCTGCAAGGCAAGCTGGGGGATCGATTAAACAGGGACGTGATCATCGTGTCTATTTCAATCGATCCTCAAACCGACACGCCGGAACAAATCCGGCGCTGGGGGGAATACTGGAAGCGCCGTCCCGGCTGGACGTTGCTCACTTCGACAAGCAGCGACTTGAAGGAGTTGTTGAAAGAGTTCAAGCCGTATCCGTCGAAAGGAGTTCACTCGGCGAGCGTGTTTGTGGGCATCGCCGAGCAGAATCCTGTGAGATGGGTCGCGCTGGATATTTTGAGTGAAGGCGATTTGCTTTTGCATTACTTGAAGTCATTTTAGTTAATCGCGATGACAAATAACGCCGAAGGCGTTGGCTAATTCCAGCCCAGGGTTGGAGCGCAAGCGACAACCCTGGGGTACAAATAAGGAAAAAGTTGTAACCCTGAAAGGGTTTCTCTCGCATTAAATACCTCGCAGGTCTTAAGCCCTTCAGGGTTGGACGGATCTTCCAATTTTAGACCCAGGGTTGGAGCGCAAGCTGTTCATTATCATGACATCCTTTACAGTTTGTTTTTTCCCGAGCCGGTTGTAAGCGGCCTTTCTCATTCTCCCCAAGCTTTAGCTTGGGGTCCTCGTTGTCTCCTACTCTGGAAAACCATTTAAATGGTTTTCCCGATTCTGGAGCGGTGTCCCCCAAGCTAAAGCTTGGGGAGAATGAAAGGCCCGCTATCATGATCACGATGTGTAAAGGATGTCATGATAATGAACAGCGCAAGCGACAACCCTGGGAGCGATTAGAAAAACGAATCAACCCTGAAAGGGTTATGGTGTGTCGAACCCTTTCAGGGTTGTTGTGTAATGTTGATGAATGATCCCAAGGTTGTCGCTACGCTCCAACCTTGGGCTGGAATTAGCGAACGCCTTCGGCGTTATTTGTCAGGATAACCAAATCGTTCCGAGGCTCCAACCTTGGGCTGGAATTAGCGAACGCCTTCGGCGTTATTTGTCAGGATAACTAAATTGTTCCGAGGCTCCAACCTTGGGCTGGAATTAGCCAACGCCTTCGGCGTTATTTGCCAGATTAACTAAATCGCTCCGAGGCTCCAACCTTGGGCTGGAATTAGCCAACGCCTTCGGCGTTATTTGTCGATCGAGTTCGCGATCCGAAAAGGCTGTTGCCTCACGTAAAAACCCACTCCAAATGAGATTCGTTGCCTCAACTAAAAACCCACTCGAAATCTTGACACATTACAATACTTCGCATAGTGTTCCCGCGTTCTCGAACAAGCGGAACTTCCCCCACCAAGCTTACCTGTCCCTTTCCTCGAGGAAAAATCATGATTTGCAAAAAGGAACTCCGTAGATTCTTCACGCCCGTGTTGCTGGTGCCGGCTCTCCTCTTAAACTTTGCGATCGGTCGTGCGATGCCGGCCCCCAATCCGCCTGCACCAGCAGGCCCAATCATCTCTATCGCCCAAGCGCGTAGTTTGCCGCTGGGCACCGTTGTCACGATTTTTGGCTCAGTCACTGTGCCTTCCGGCGCATTCAGCTCGAGCACCTTCGATCAGGGTTTTGCTATTCAAGATCGAACCGGCGGCATCTACGTCAGCACATTCGACCTCGGACTCGAACTGAGGCAACGGGTGCGCGTAACCGGCACTCTTGCCGACAATGTACTGCCCGGCTTGCTTGTCCTCGTTAACGTAACAGAGGTCAAAGTTCAACCTAGCGGGCCGAAGATCCTGCCACTCGCTGTTGCGACTGGTGATGTGAGTGAAGCGACCGAAGGCAAGATCGTTCGCATCACCGGAACGATTTCGCAACCCGTCATCAATGATTTACCGTTCGGGTTCATCGTCGTTGTCAACGATGGTTCCGGGGAAGTCAACGTCTTTGTCTGCGCCTCAACCGGCATCGACGTGAGCGGCCTCAGTCCCGACCAGACGATCGAGGTGACAGGCTTTAGCGGCCAGTTTGCCGATCACTTCGAAGTCGATCCGCGCATCCAGGCCGACATACGAGTCGTCCCCTGATGAACCTTCTGGAAACCGAACGATTGATCCTGCGGCGGTTCACGGTTGACGATGCGCAATTCATTCTCACGCTCGTCAACCAATCGGCGTTTCTTCGTTACATCGGAGATAAGAAGATCCGAAGTATCGAGGATGCGCGGCAATACATTCTGAGTGGACCCGTAGCAAGTTACGAGCGACATGGCTTTGGGCTGTGTCTCGTCGAGCTCAGGGAAACACACACGCCAATCGGGATGTGCGGATTACTCAAGCGAGATGAGTTACCCGAACCTGACATCGGGTTTGCTCTGCTGCGCGAGTTCTGGAACAAAGGATTTGCTTTTGAAGCCGCCGACGCGGTGTTGCAAGACGCGCGTGACAGACTGGGACTTCAAATTATTCTCGCGATTACGAGTCTCGATAACGACGCCTCGATAAAGCTTCTGGAACGGCTCGGGTTCACATTTCAAAAAGTTACGAAACTGGCCGCAGATCACGAGCAGGTCAAATTGTTTACCTGGCAGTTCACAGTTCAATCTTTAGGTTGCTCTGCGCGCCAGGAATGGCGATAACCTAAAGGTTGAACTTTGAACGGGGCTCCGATAACGATCTGTGAAGATGGATCGCGGCCATCGCACCCTCGGCGGCGGCCACGACTGCGAGTTGAGACTTGGGTGTTATGTCGCCCGCTGCGTACACTCCTTTGACACTCGTTTGCCGCGTGTCGTCTACCCACACCAGGTCACATTCAGGATCCAATCGGCATCCGAGTGTTTCATGAAAATTAGTCGCGAGCTCGGTGCCGAGGTTGAAGAACAGCGCGTCGCACTCTAGCGGCTCCCCGTCAGAAAAGAGAACACGCTGCAACTGTCTGTTTGCCTTATCACCCTCGAGCGCAATAACCTGATCTGTTCGTATCGCGACATCCAGCGCCTCCAAACTTGCGCGATCGTTGTTTGAGATTTCGTGTCGATCGGTGAGCAGAGTCACGTGCCTGGTCCAGGTCAGAAGGTTTGTGGTGAAACCCGCCGCGTGCTTCCCATGTGCGAGCACCGCCACACGTTTGTCTTTCACTTCATAGCCATCACAATCGGGACAGTGGAATACACTCGAACCATAAAACTCGCGGAACCCCGGACAGTCCGGCGTCAGATCCCGTAGACCAGTCGCGAGCAACAATCGCCGCGCTTCGAATGTTTGTTGTTCAGTTCCTTCACCAACTAAGACCCTAAAGCACTCAGCAGAAACTTTCTCCACCGCGGTGACGCACCCCTCGATAATCAACCCGCCGTGTGTCGTCACTTCATCGCGGCCTCGAGCCAGGAGCTCGTTCGGACGGATTCCGTGGTGTCCGAGAAAACCGTGCACGCCATGCGCGTATTCATTTCGCGGACTGTTGTGATGAAACGTGAGTGTCCTGCGAAGATAGCGCGCAAGGAAGAGCGACGCAGACAGGCCCGCCGGCCCCGCGCCGATGACGATGCAGTCGTAGGGCTTATCGTTGATCGATGTATTCAAACTCTATCGTTTCTTTGCTGCTGACTTCTTCGACCGCGATCGCCGTGCGGTTTTGGCCGCAGCCGACCTCGAACTTCCTTTCGACGCCGACGCGTTCTTGCTCGCCGATTTACTCTTGCCGGCGGGTTTCTTCGAGCCTGAAGATTTCTTTGCCGAAGCCTGGACCGCCGGACGGCCTGCTTTACGCGACTTTTCGGCTATCATGCGCTTGGTCAGATCTTCGAGCTCTTCTTCACTCAAGGCACCGTCGGCCTTTTTGAAGAGTTCGTTTTCCTCTTCTTCGACGTGGTGCTCGACGTTCTCTTGCAGCACTTTCGCCTGCGCTTCCCACTGGTCGTTTGCGGTCCTGGCTCTGCCGAGTTCCTTTAGCAGCGTCTTGACGACGGCATGCTCTTCGTAAGCCTCCAGCGTCAGGTCGTGGGTTTCCTCCGGCTCTTCGAGCGCGGGATAGAAGATCTTTTCTTCGATGTGGGTGTGCAGTTCGAGCTCGGTCTTGATCTGCTTGAACACATCTAATTTTGCTTTTCCGGTGGCATTCTCCAGCTCGCTAAAGAGCTGCTCAACTTTCCTGTGGTCCTCTTTGAGTAACTGAAAGGCATCCATAGCGATTCCCCCCTTTGTTCGTGTTTGTTCGGGAGTGGTAAGCAAAAAGAGGGCCGTCCAACTGCACTTCACTTGACCGCGTCAGTACCACCTGCGGTAGCGGGTGGGTCGACCGGCTCGATCACGCCTGATTATGATCGTTGAGCCACCCGCTACCGCGGGTGGTACTGACCCGGTCCAACCACAGAACGAGTTACGTGAAGTACTTGCCACTGTATGCCGTTGGTACAAGTACCACCTATCTCGCTGTACGGGTACGACTAGTCGCCGAGTTCATCCAGCACCTGCTTGATGCTCTTATCGTTCCAGTGTCGCTGCGCATTCGGCACGGTCGTCAGAGTGCGCGTTTTCATGCGATCGACGTACAACGTGCCGTTCAAATGGTCTATCTCGTGCTGGAGAATACGTGCGTACCAACCCTGCGCGTTGATCGTCACTGCTTCGCCTCGTTCGTTCAAACATTGGACGCGAACATTCAGCGCACGATCCACGATCGCCTGATAACCCCCGACGCTAAGGCATCCTTCGAAGAATTGTGCGGTCGAATTACCGACGACGGAGAGCTTCGGATTGATGATCACATGAAACGGAATCGCAGATCGCTGGCGTTCTTCAAGTTCATCCGCGGAGAGATCGCTTATGTATGTCGCTCGATCCTCGATTACGGCGAGTTGGATCGACTGGCCGATCTGAGGTGCGGCGAGACCGACGCCTGGCGCTTCGCGCATCGTCGTTCGCATCAAATCAATCAGTTGTTGTATTTGCGCACTCGTGATCTCCTCCTTAGTTAATGGGCGACTCCTCTTTCGCAGAACGGGATCACCAGCCTGGACGATCTTTAACTTCATTCACGTGCCTCCAATGTCTATCGTAAGATAAAAATCCTATGGAGCGAACAGTCGCGGTCATACCGGCGCGGATGGCATCTTCGCGGTTTCCAGGTAAGCCGCTTGCTCTGTTGCATGGGTTGCCGATGATCGAACACGTATTTCGACGTTCGAAGCGTTGCTCATGGCTTGATGAAGTCTACGTGGCAACGTGCGACGAGGAGATTCGACACGTAGCGGAAGGCTTCGGTGCGAAGGTGATCGTGACGTCTGCGGCACATGAACGCGCGACGGATCGCGTCGCCGAGGCCGCCGAGCACTTTGAGGCTGACGTGGTTGTAATCATTCAGGGTGATGAACCGATGATCACGCCTGAGATGATCGAGACTGCATTGGAGCCGTTCCAATCGGATCAATCGGTTTCATGCGTAAACCTGGTCCACCGCATTACGAGTCAAAAGGAATTTCTCGATCCAAATACGATCAAAGTCGTCGCCGATGCAAACGGGAACGCACTGTATTTCTCCCGTTCTCCGATTCCGCACGTGAATTTCGAAGATACGCCGGCAAAAATCTTCAAGCAGGTGTGTGTGATTCCGTTTACGCGTTCGTGTCTTCAGGTGTTTTCTCGACTTCCCCCTACGCCACTCGAGCGCGCGGAGTCGATTGACATGCTGCGGTTGCTCGAGCACGGCAGGAGCGTGCGTCTTGTGGAAACGCTCGTCGCAACTCACTCGGTTGATACACCTGCGGATCTGCAACTGGTCGAGAGAATGATGAAACATTGATGGTGAACTGCCTGCTTTACAGCGGAATCAAGAACCTGTTGCGCTGTGATGAAGCCGAAGTGGTGCAGGGCATAGCGCGCTACGTGATTTCTCAACACCGCAGCGTTCGCGTCGTTTCGCGTTTTGTCCAACTTACAAAACACACACCGTTCCCCGCAGTTCTGACGTTACTCGCCTGGACGAGAAGTTTTCTCGCTGTATGTCCGGAAGGTCCTTTAGACGGTGCAGCGTGGATTGCGCGACTGAGCAATGAACGTCGAGCCCTCGAACCCTTGATCGCTCTGTCTCCTGAGCTCGAGTGGACTGAATTGAAGTTTCAGTCGCGCATGAGTATGAGTGCGGCGCTCAAACTCACTTTGCGAAACTTAAAATACATTGCCCGCGTGTACAGGATCGGCCGGCGGATGCATCACAGGTTCGAGTCTTTCAAGGCAATGCGTGTGATTGAGCTGCTTGGTTATTATGCGCGGTACGTCGAGGTTTTCGGTCAGGGAAACTTCACTGTTGCGTTGACGTCGAATCACAGCAATCCGCACGGCCTCGCGTTCAATCTCGCGGCGCGAAAGTTTGGTGTGCCGGTCGTGCTTGTCTCACACGGCATGCCGGTGCGGCCCGTCGCGCGAATCAAGTACGATCTCGCAGTCGTTCACTCGGAAGCGGCAGGCAAAACGTACGCCGGCGAAGGTTGCGAAATCGATCGGTTACTGATACATGGTCGCAAACAGGATCACGTTCCGATGCGTGCTGGTCCACTACCGCCGAAGGTCAACGTCGGGATTTTTCTCTGCAAGGATGTAAACGACGAGCAGTTGAAAGCTCTGGTTGAAAATCTCCTGGCAAGCGATCGCGTCGCTCGCGTACTAATTCGTCCGCATCCAAAGAACCTCTGGCGCAACATCGATTTGTGGATCGCTTCACGTCAGGACTTACGGATGTCTGAGAGTTGCAAACCGGCTGTTCTGGACGATCTAAAAGGACTCGATGTAGTGTTCGGCGGGAATTCGAGTGTGCTGATCGACAGTGTCACGGCGGGCGTTCCGAGTGCGTACGTCGACGGTTTGGACCACGGCCCTCCGGACCTGCATCGCTTCGTTGCGGCCGGCTTGATCTACCAGAGTGCTGTCAATCCAGATCTCGACGCGATAATGCGTTTCTATCAACAACAAGGATGGTCCGAGACCTTAAGAACATTCGCTAACGTCGAACAGGTTGAATCGGCAGTTCTGACAGAAGCCGTAAACATCATCGCTGCCATTAAAAGATGACTCGGTGTTTTCTCTGCGGCCCTCTGCGTATCTCTGCGGCCCTCTGCGTTTAACGATGATTTTACGCAGAGGACGCAGAGACACGCAGAGAACCGCAGAGGAAAGCCGCTCGGTGCAAGATGATCAGGATAATTCGTCCGCTCCTAATCGGAGTTGTGGTCTTTTGTGCATCCGTGTGTTCAGCCAGGCCAGTCTCACTCGAGGGCTTCTGGCGCTTCATGCTCGACCGGCCGACTCGGAGAAAAACCTTTGGTTCAATCAGAACCTGCCTGGCGTAATCAGGGTGACGACCCGTACACTTTCATCGTCGTTGGCGAGCAGGATGCCCCAATGCGCGAGCAGGTGGATTTCGTGATCACGCTAAACGCGCCTGCGACGATGTCGGGTGTAGTGTTGATGTCGCGCGGCGAATTGCTCTCGACCTTTGCGCCACAGCAGTTTGACTTTTCAACTCCGGTCACCGCGCGATACCTTAAACTCATCGCGCTCTCTGGCTTCGGAGCGGACAAGACGACATCGCTCGCGGAATTGGCGGTGATCGTGGACCAACCCGTCAAGAAATCGAAACCAACACGAGCGGCAAAACCATGACAAGACATACCGGCGCAATATTCACTACTGCATTCGCGGTCATGCTTACGGCCATCGTTGTCGCCAACAATCAGCAGGCGCAGCTCCCGGTGCAAAACGATTGGCTCGAGCCTTTTCCTGCATTCAAAATTGCAGGAAATCTTTACTACGTGGGAAGCAAGGGACTCGCAAGCTATCTCGTCACGACGCCGGAAGGTCACATCCTCATAAACAGTAATCTCGAAGCGAACGTTCCGATGATCCGCGCGAGTATGGAGTCGTTGGGATTCAAGTTGGACGACATCAAGATTCTTCTGATTAGTCATGCGCATTCGGACCACTGTGCCGGGAGCGCGACGATCAAACGGCTTACGGGCGCGAAGTACATGGTCATGGATGGAGATGTCGACGTAGTCGAATCGGGTGGCAAGAGTGATTTTCATTACGCGAACGAGCCGCTTGGCCTTTATCCGCCAACAAAGGTCGATCGCGTCTTGCATGATGGTGATGAAGTGAAACTCGGAGGTGCAGTACTCACGGCACGTCTCACGCCTGGCCACACGAAGGGTTGCACGACGTGGACGATGAAAATGAATGACGGCGCGAAGTCGCGCGACGTTGTCATCGTTGGTAGTCCGAATGTGAATCCCGGGTATAGGCTGGATCGCAGTCCGAGCTATCCCGGAATTATGGAAGACTTCGAGAAGACATTTCGTGTTTTGAACTCATTGTCTTGCGACTACTTCCTCGGCGCGCACGGCAGTTACTTCGATCTGGACACTAAGTACGCGAAGTGGAAAACAGGGAGTTCGACAGCCTTCATCGATCCCGAAGGCTACAAGAATTTTGTCGCGGACAGAGAGCAGGCGTTCCGAAGAGAGTTGAAAAAGCAGAAGACTGATTAAGGCGGCTGAGATTAGCCGCCATCCTGTCATGTGCGGCCACGCCAATAGAATGGTCTACGCTTCTGATTCGCTACGGCAGGATTCGAATCCGATCTGGTTTGATCGAGTATATGACGCTGTAAGGAAATCTCGTCAATACCTTATGTCTGACGTCCTGTAGGAGCACTGGTGAGGCTTCCGGATGTTCTCGAATATAAGCGACAGCGGCTTCAACTGCCGACAAAAACCGTAGCCCCAATCCCTCTCGTTTGATCTCAAAAAAGATCGCCGCGTCATTCAACTCAAATTCCGCAAGCTCATGAAAACTTATTCCTCTGTTCACGAGATCCGGGCTCTTGCATCTCTAAATACGTCTTCGGCATCACGCATAGACGCCGTTCCAGCATCGAGCTCGGCATCACGGCGTACGGCTTCCTCGGCCCATAGACGCTGAATGTCTTCATCAGATAGATCTTCGAGACTTCTTAAAAGTTTCTCGGCAAGCTCCGCCCGTGCTTCCGGGTTAAGTTTGAGAGCCTCATTTTCGAGTTGTTCTGTTCTCATAGTTTTGTACCTTCGTCAGCTTTGCCTCAAAAGTCTCTATCATTCACATCAGGCTTTAGCCTGGTGACTAAACGTAACACTAAAGCAGAAAACCGTTTCAACGGTTTGCCATTTCTTTCCAGGAAAACCGTTGAAACGGTTTCTGAGTAATGGCCTGCACATGCACCAGGCTAAAGCCTGGTGTGAATGAAAGAGACTTTTGAGGCAAAGCAACCTGCGTCAGTATATCGCGAGGAGCATTGTAATGACGCGAAATCTCGTGACTAGATGGCTCTATCCGTCGATACCACCCGCATCCACTATAGTCGCTAGAAGATGTTCCAACACGGCGGCTGGGTCGTTGCACCTGCCGGTATGAACTGGGGAGGTTTGGATTACTGTGCTGCGCGGAGCAACGAGCCAGTGAAAACGTTGGCGCTGCGGTAGTTGACCGATCGATCCGGCTCCGTCACCACCGCGACAGATGATTGGGATCGCTGCTAAATGTTTTCTAACCAGATCCAAGTCAACGTTTGGATCGAGAGCGAGAAGTCGCGACTCGTTTAATTTGATGCGTGCTTCAAGAAAAGACAGATCGGGACACGAGAGTATGACGCCCGCGTTGATAAACTCCTCACGGTCGACCTTTGGTACGACGCGAACCACGGCGTAGTCATACCTGAATTTATCGGGCACGAATCGCCTCCTCAACGAAGTGTCGAGGCTCGTCGAGACGCCTCGTCAGGTAATCGACGTAAGCTTGTCTGTTTTCCGCAGTCGCACTAAAGGGAGAGTTTTCCTTTATCCAGTCATTCGGGATCAGCTCGACGATCCTTTTTATTACTTCTTCAGTGAACAGCGCTGTCATCGCTTGGTCGACTGCTTCGATCGAGGTGGCGAATGGAAGCAGGATGTGTTCCTTGACCAAACGAAACGGATCCTTGCTGCGTTGGTCCATATCACTCCACGAATGATGAAAGTACAAGGCGGCGCCGTGATCGATCAACCAGAGCTTCCGGTGCCACATTAGCATGTTTGCGTTTCGGGGCGTGCGATCGACGTTCGTGACGTAGGCGTCGAACCAGACGATCCGTGAGGCAAGGTCAGCATCCGGTTTCTCAGCAACCGGGTCGAACATCACCGAGCCTGGGAGATAGTCGAGTCCCAGATTTAAGCCACCGCTTGCGCGGATGAGGTCTTGTATTTCTGGATCAGGTTCCGTCTTTGCTATTTCCGGGTCGAGGTTTACAAACACGAGTTCCGGAACCAACAACCCCGCCGCCCTTGCAAGTTCGCCAGCAATTAACTCGGCGATCAGCGCCTTGGTCCCTTGCCCCGCCCCACGGAACTTGAGCACATACATCCCATCATCATCCGCCTCGATGATAGCCGGCAGCGATCCACCTTCGCGGAGAGGGGTCACATACCTGGCAGCGTTTACAGTTCGCATTACGATGGCCGATCAGTTTAATTCTTTGGTCTAACGTTATCTCTAAGCTCTAAGTCTCTAAGCCCTTGTTCAGCCTGCTCCCGGCTTAGGTTGCTCGACGCTATAGCGATAAACAACAAGACGACCTCCGGTCTAGGCGATCCCGTCGGAGGTTACTCTTCGTGCGGGCTATGATGTTCAAGAGCCGCGAGATCATATTCAAGTTGAGCAACATGATGCTTAAGTCGAGCCAGATCTTATCTACACCAACATATCTCCATATGGTGGCATAAGCCGCAGATTTTCGCAGATGAACGC
>JBIOUJ010000014.1:0-14845 GCA_044867025.1 Pyrinomonadaceae bacterium
GCGTTCATCTGCGAAAATCTGCGGCTTAGATCGAACTACCGTGAATTTACGACGGCTTAAAGGTGCGACGATTGATGAGTTGCGCGTGCGTGCGGCTCAGAGGATTGCCGCGTTTAGCGAGCGTCGCGGGTGGTCCACGCTGGCAAAACTGCCGACGGACGAGGAGTTCGCCTCGCTGTTCACGGCGCCGATCCCCGATTTGCTCGAGCACTTCCGCTCGCGCTCGGAGCCGAAATTCTTTCCCAGCTTCAATTCACCACAAGAGACCGTCGCTGCATTTAATGCCCGTTGGCCCGACGTCGCTCAACGTCTCATCGGAAAAGCGGATCGCATTTGCGACGGCAAATTCGATCTCCTCGGATGCACCAACCTCAGTTTCGGCGATCCGATCGACTGGCACTTCGAACCCTGTACAGGCAAACGTAGCCCGCTCGTACACTGGAGCAAGCTCGACTACCTCAACGCCAACGTTGCCGGCGACAAGAGAATCGTCTGGGAGTTGAATCGACACCAGTACTTCTTAACACTGGGCCAGGCTTACTGGATGACCGGCGATGAACGCTACGCGCGAGTGTTCACCAGCCACTTCGAATCGTGGATGGACGCAAACCCGCCAAAGCTCGGCGTTAACTGGACCAGCAGTCTCGAAGTTGCTTTCCGATCGATGGCGTGGCTCTGGGCGTTCCACTTCTTCAAGTCGTCTCCGTCGTTGTCGTCAGAAACCTTCACGAACGTTTGTAAGTTTTTGTATCTCAACGCACGCCATCTCGAGTCGTATCTGTCGACGTACTTCAGTCCGAACACACACCTGACCGGCGAAGCTCTCGGGCTCTTTTTCATCGGCACGATGTTCCCGGAGTTTGAAGAAGCACAACGCTGGCAGGACCTCGGCCATCGCATTTTGATCGAACAGCTTCCCGTGCAAGTGAAGCCTGACGGCGTCTACTTCGAACATGCGACCTACTACCATCGCTACACGACAGACTTTTACATTCACTTCATGCTGTTGTCGCGCGCAAACAACTTGCCGCTTCCGCGCGACGTCCAGGACTCGCTCGTACTACTGTTGGACCACCTGATGTACATCACGCGTCCCGACGGCACGACGCCGTTTTTCGGAGACGACGACGGTGGTCGACTCGTGAAGCTCGAGGTACGTGCAGCGAACGATTTTCGCGGCACGCTCGGCGTTGCATCGGTGTTGTTCTCACGCGGCGACTACAAGTTTGTAGCAGACGATGCTGCCGAAGAGTTGTTGTGGTTGCTGGGCGTCGAAGGATTGCGCCAGTTCGACAGCACTACGCCTCACGAGCCGAAAGAACTCTCTCGCGCGTTTCGTCATGGCGGTTATTTCGTCATGCGTGACGGATGGAAGCGCGACTCGAACTATCTGCTTTTCGACTGTGGACCACACGGCGTGCTCAATTGTGGTCACGCTCATGCTGACGCGTTGTCTTTCGCACTAGCGGCGAAGGGTCAAACCATCCTGATCGATCCCGGAACCTGCACCTACACCGGTTGGAAGGAACTGCGAAACTGGTTTCGCAGTTCGCAAGCGCACAACACTGTGAGCGTCGACAATGAGTCGTCTTCGGTGCCGAACGGCGCCTTCACCTGGAAGACGATCGCGAATTGTTCGGCCGTGAGCTGGATTAGCCGCAAGCGGTTCGACTTTGTTTCCGGTGAGCACGACGGTTTTCTTCGATTAGACGATCCCGTTACTACCAATCGCAGCATTCTGTTTCTGAAACAGGAGTACTGGATCGTCCGCGACTGTCTTACGTCGTCAGGCGATCACCGCGCGGATGTTCGGTTCCACCTTGCTCCAACGGCGAGCCCGGTTGTGGAAGGGAACGTCGTGCACGATCCGAACACCGGTTTCAGCATTCACTCATTTGGCGACGGGCAGTGGTTTAAGGAAGACAGTTGGTTCTCGCAGTCTTATGGTCAAAAACAGAAGGCCGATGCGTACGTGTTCCGCGTCAATTTCACAGGCGAAGCGGAAATCATCAGCTTCCTGATGCCCTCGAGCGGCGACTGGCAGATTACGCCCATCAAGGCGCGGGAAGGCGCGGCCTTTATTATCGATGGGGCAAACGGTCAGGATCTTGTTATCATTCGTGGGGAAGAGTGGGAGTGGCTCCGCCTGTCACACGAGCCGATTCGAAAAGTGAGGGAAGTCGTCGTTCTGCCCCGGCAAGGTGAAGCTTCGTATCTGAAGTTTTAGACCGGTAAAGATATGTGCGGGATCAACGGTATAGCGTTATCGAGTAAGTCTGGGCGAATGGTTTCGCGGCCGGTCCTGGAAGCGATGCGCGACGTCATCACGCACCGCGGACCCGACGACGACGGAATCTTTATCGACGGAAACGTTGGTCTCGGCCATCGCCGTTTGAGCATCGTCGACGTCGCCGCTGGTCATCAACCGATGACCAACGAAGATCACTCCCTGCACATCACGTACAACGGCGAGATTTACAATCACGCTGACTATCGCGAGTCGCTGGAAGAGCGCGGACACGTCTACCGCACGCACTGCGACACTGAAACGATCCTGCACCTTTACGAGGAATACGGCGCGGCGTGTGTCGATTACTTGCGCGGAATGTTTGCGTTTGCGATCTGGGACCAGCGCAAACAAGAGCTCTTCATCGCGCGCGATCGTTTGGGTATCAAGCCCCTGTACTACGTTCACACTTCTGATGGCTCGCTCTACTTCGGTTCCGAAATCAAGACGCTCTTCGAAGCCGGCGCTCTAAAGCCGGAACTGAATTACGCTGCGTTGCCCGACTATCTCGCGAATCACGCGCCATCAGGCGAAACCACCCTCTTCCAGGATGTGAAACGTCTGTTGCCGGGCCACACGCTCCTCTGGCGTGACGGACGCGTGATTATCAATCGCTACTGGGACGTGAGTTTCGTTAAAACGAGTGACGAGGAATATAGCGAAAACAATTACATCGAACAGTGGACGGAGTTGTTTCGCGAGTCCGTCAAGCTGCGTCTGATGGCGGACGTGCCTCTCGGAATGTTTCTCTCGGGCGGCATCGATTCGTCTGCGATTGCAGCGGTGATGAGCGGCCTGGTCGATGAGCCGATCAAGACGTTTTCAGTTGCGTTCCGTGAGCGCGAAGCGAACGAGCTGAAGTACGCGCGAATTGTTGCGCAGACTTTCAAGACGGACCACCACGAGATCGTCGTCAGTCCCGAGGATTTCTTTACGGCGCTGCCGAAACTCGTCTGGCACGAAGACGAGCCGCTCGCACATCCGTCGAGCGTGGCGCTCTACTTCGTTTCGAAGTTGGCGTCGGAACATGTGAAGGTTGTTTTGACTGGTGAGGGAAGCGATGAGCTGTTGGCTGGTTATGCGCGTTATCGCAAAACGCTGCTGAATTTGTCGTGGGGACACCGTTATCACCAGGTGACGCCCGAGATAATCAAAAATGAAGTTCGCAAACAGTTGAACGGGCTTCCAAACTCTTCGCGCGTGAAACAAAAACTGTTGCGCACGTTCTTAACGCTGACGCCGGATATCGAGAGTCTCTACTTCGACAACTTCGCCGTGTTCTCGCGTCCGACGCTCCCGCAGTTGCTGACGCCTGAAGCTCGCGAACAGATCGGTTCGCTGGATCCGTACGAAACGGTTCATAAGCTGCTGGAACAAACCGATGCGAAATCTTTGCTCGACCGTTTGCTGTATTCGGATATCAAGACTTACCTCCACGAGCTGCTTATGAAACAGGACCAGATGAGCATGGCTACGTCGATCGAGAGTCGCGTGCCTTTCCTGGATCATAAGCTGGTCGAGTTTACGGCGAGTTTGCCGGAGCGATTGAAGTTACGAGGTTGGACCACCAAGTACATTCTGCGGAAGAGCATGAAGAATGTGCTTCCCGAAGCGATCCTGTCGCGATCGAAGATGGGCTTTCCTGTTCCGATCGGAGCGTGGTTGCGCGATGCACACGCGCCGGTGGTGGACGAATACATCCTGGGCGACCGTGCGATGAGTCGCGGGATCTTCGATGCGGATTTCGTTCGCGCACTGGTGAAGCGACATCAGCTCGGTGGAGAGAATCACTCGGAACGTCTCTGGGCGCTGATCAACTTTGAAATATGGCTGCGGCAATTCTTTGATGGCGAGAAATCCTTCGAGTCGAAGTGCCTGGAACCTGAGCTTGTCCATGCCAGCTAAGGCTCTGTGCAATCTCTTATCCGCAGATCTGCGTTCATCCGCGTAAATCTGCGGCTAAGAGATTGCACACAAAATCCAACCAAAATAGAGTTTTCTGAGTGGATATAGTTTGGCTCAAAACCGAATTGCTGCATCCGGTCGATAAGGGCGGGAAGATTCGCAGTTACAACATGCTCAAAGCATTGAAGCGTAACTGCCACGTCACGTACCTGACACTCGACGACGGAACGGCAGATACCCAGGCGCGCGAACTTGCGAGCGAGTATTGCCACGAACTCGTCTGCATTCCCCACCAGCGACGCGAAAAGTTCACCACAGGTTTTTACGTTGAGCTAATACTGAACCTGGCTTCAGGGTTGCCGTACGCCATCAAGAAGTACGAGTCGGCGGCGATGCGGAATGAGGTCGCGAAACGAGTCGCCGATCGTCGCTTTGATGTGCTCGTTTGCGATTTCCTCGCGCCGGCCGTGAACGTTCCGCCGAATCTTGATTGTGCTTCGGTACTGTTTCAGCATAACGTCGAAGCGATGATCTGGAAGCGTCACTACGAGGTCCAGAAGAATGCCGCGAAGAAGGCGTATCTGTTTCGCCAGTGGCAGAAGATGCTGTCCTTCGAGGCGAAGATGTGTCCGCAGTTTGATTGCGTCGTCGCCGTGTCGCGCGAAGACAGGAAACAGATGCAGGAAGAGTACGACGTCAAAAATATCTACGACGTGCCGACGGGCGTGGATACGGAATTCTTTCGACCGAGCGGTCAGACACAGACGCGACCACACAATCTCGTGTTCACCGGGTCGATGGACTGGCTGCCAAACGAGGACGCGATACGCTATTTCACGGAACAGATCATGCCGCGAATCAAGCAGTCGATTCCCGGCGTGACGCTGACGGTCGTTGGCCGCGATCCCTACCCGGGCTTAGTCGAATTGAGTAAACGTGATGCGTCGATCGTGGTTACAGGGCGTGTCGACGACGTTCGCCCGTTTATCGAAGAGGCGGCGGTCTATATTGTGCCGCTGCGGATCGGAGGCGGCACGCGGCTCAAAATCTTTGAAGCAATGGCAATGGAAAAACCGATTGTTTCGACCTCTATTGGTGCTGAGGGTTTGCCGGTCAGTGATGGGAAAGACATCCTCCTCGCCGACACGCCGGAATCGTTTGCTGACGCTGTTGTCAGGCTGTTCCAGCAGGAAGGTTCGGCGAATGAGATTGGACAACGGGCGGCGACAAAGGTCAGGGAACAATTCGGATGGGACACTGTGGCCGAGAGCTTTGCGTCCATTTGTGAACGCACGCTTGCGATGAAGGCGGCAGTTAGATGGGGATCCAAGAACGATCATGACAATCCTCTGCGTATCTCTGCGTCCTCTGCGCCTCTGCGGTGAAAAACCAGGTAAACCGCAGAGGCGCAGAGGACGCAGAGATACGCAGAGGTGAGTACTAACCGGGAGAACATATTTCAGTGAGATTGAGTGTTTTTGGTTTGGGCTACGTCGGTTGCGTTTCTGCGGCATGTTTTGCCGAGGACGGAAACGACGTTACCGGCGTCGACGTTAATCCAACCAAAGTAGAAATCATAAACTCCGGTAAGACCCCGATCATCGAGGAAGGTATCAACGAGCTGATCGGCAAAGTCGTCGCCGCCGGTCGCCTGCGGGCCACGACGGATTCGACGCGCGCGGTTCACGATTCGGATCTCTCGCTGATCTGTGTCGGCACGCCCAGCAATCAAAACGGCAGCCTGCACCTCCGTCACGTCGAGCAGGTCTGTCGCGAAATCGGAGCGGCTCTGAAGACAAAGGCCCAGCGCCACATCGTCGTGATTCGCAGCACGATGCTGCCGGGAACCATTCAAAACACCGTCATACCCGCACTCGAAGAAACATCAGGCAAGAAGGCCGGAACTGATTTTGGTATTTGCATCAATCCGGAGTTCCTGCGCGAAGGATCTTCGTTGAAAGACTTCCACAACCCTCCGTTCACGCTTATCGGCGCGGACGATGAGGAAACAACATCTGCGGTGCGCCGCCTCTACGCAAACATCAACGCACCCGTGTTCGTTACCTCGCTGAAGACAGCGGAGATGGTGAAGTACGTTTGCAACTGCTTCCACGCGCTGAAGGTCAGCTTCGCAAACGAGATCGGAAATATTTGTAAGGCGTTGGAGATCGACAGCCACGAAGTGATGCACGTGTTCTGTCAGGACACGAAACTAAATCTGTCGCCTTACTACCTGAAGCCCGGCTTTGCATTCGGCGGGTCGTGTCTCCCGAAAGATCTGCGCGCGATCAATTACAAAGCAAAAGAACTCGACGTCGAAGTTCCGGTGCTCTCAGCGATCCTGCCGAGCAACCGTCTACAGGTCGAGCGTGCGGTCGAGATGGTGCGGCAGTCAGGAAAGTCACGCGTCGGAGTGCTTGGTTTCAGTTTCAAAGCCGGAACCGACGATCTGCGCGAGTCGCCGATGGTGACTTTGATCGAGACCCTGATCGGAAAAGGTTTCGAACTTTCGATCTACGATCGCGACGTTTCGCTGGCGCGACTTGTTGGCGCGAACAAAGAGTATATCGAGCGCGAGATACCTCATATTTCAAAGTTGATGCGCGACACGATCGATGCCGTGTTAGCCGATTCCGAGATCATCATCATCGGCAACCAGGCTGAAGAGTTCCGCAGCGTCGGGGAGCGTTTGCGACCGAATCAACAGCTCATCGATCTTGTGCGTCTGTTTGGCGACCGGACCTCGAGCGAAAACTACCAGGGCATCTGCTGGTGAACGTCACAATCATTGGTCATATATCATTTGACATTTGTCATTGTTATTTCGAAGCGCTCTTAAATGGAAAATGATAAATGCCAAATGATATATGACCGATGACTGGATTGAAGCCTTTGAACAATGTCTCTTCAACGCCGCGTTTACCCCTCCGAGTCGGTTTGCTGATCGATTCTTTCGTTCAGCGTAAATGGATTCATAAAGTCATCGAAGACATCCAGTCCTCGGGTATCGCCGAGATCGCCGTCGTAATCAAAAACGAAGCGTCGCAGCCGCAGCAGGGCAGGTTGAAGAGTTACTGGCGCAATCGAAAGTACCTGCTGTATGCGCTGTACGGAAAGTTCGACGAACGGAAAGTCAGAGTCGAACCTGACGCTTTCGCGCCGACGGATATAAAGCCTTTAATCTCTGAATGCCCGGTTGTTTCCGTCACGCCTGAGATGAAGGCGTACTCTGACTGGTTCCCGGAAGAGACGCTCAAGCAGATTCGCGAGTTTGATCTCGACGTCGCTCTGTGTTTCGGCTTTCGGATACTGAAAGGCGACGTGCTGAAGATCGCGCGGCACGGTATCTGGTCCTTTCATCACGGCGACAACCTGGTAAACCGAGGTGGTCCAGCAGGATTCTGGGAAGTGATGGATGGCATACCCGTAACCGGTTCGGTGCTACAGATCCTGACCGAAGATCTCGACAACGGCCGCGTCATTTATCGTTCAATGTCGCCAACGGTGGACAGGTTCTCGGTGAAAGCGAACCGCAACAATCTCTACTGGAAGTCGGCGGCGTTTGTTATTAGAAAGCTCAGAGATCTTGCCGCCGGTCAGCCGGTTTGCCTGCCGGACAGCCAACTGTACCGTCCGTATTCGAATCGACTGTTTCGCATGCCGACAAACGGCGAGTTGTTTTCGCGGCTGTCGCGGCTTGGGACAAAGTATGCAGCGGGCAAGGTTCGAAGTGCGTTCAATAACCATCAGTGGGTGCTCTCGTACAGGTTCAGATCCGGACCAAACGATTCGAACAACACGATGTACCGGTTCAAGACCCTGTTGCCTCCGAAGGACCGTTTCTGGGCCGATCCGTGCGCGATCAAAGATGGCGATCGTTATTGCGTCTTTCTGGAAGAGTATTTGAATGAGACCGGGAAGGGCCACATCTCGCTAATTGAATTGGGCAGGAATGGCGTCATCAATGGTCCAACCAAGGTGCTCGAGCGCGAATACCACTTGTCGTATCCGTTTGTGTTTGAGTGGAACGACAGCTACTACATGGTGCCCGAGACGGCTGCCAATCGAACCGTCGAGTTATACCGCAGCACAAAGTTTCCGTTCGAATGGCAACTCGAGAAAGTTCTGATGACCGGCGTGCGGGCGAAGGACGCGACGCTGGCTGAGATCGATGACAAGTGGTGGATGTTCGTTTCAATCGCGGAACACAGCTTTCCTGACGAGTTGTCTGTGTTTTGGGCGGATAGCCCGCTTGGACCATGGACGCCGCACCCGCGTAATCCGGTTAAGTCAGACGTGAGAGGCTCGCGTCCGGCGGGCAAGTTGTTTGAGTGGAATGGTGATCTTTATCGACCCGCACAGGATTCTTCCGGTCTTTATGGTTACGCGATCTCGATCAACAGAGTAACCCGGCTGGATCAGCAAGCGTTTCGTGAAGAACAAGTCTCGAATATTTTCCCCAACTGGGACAAGAAATTACTAGGCACGCACACGATTAGTATTGCGGAGGATCTGACAGTCATTGATTGTTTAATAAAAAGAGCAAAGTGGTTTTGAGAAGTTGGCGCAGACTACTGTTAGCGTTGCTGGTGTTCATCGTTGCCTGGGAAGTTGTGGCCTGGGTAGCTGCGCGCGCGCTCGTCGTAGACGCAGATCTGAGTTCCGCGGATGCCATCGTCGTACTCAGCGGTTCGAGTGCTTATGTCGAGCGCACACACAAAGCCGCGGAGTTATATCGTGAAGGCAGAGCGCCGCTGGTTTGGCTGACCGACGATCACACGCGTGGCGGATGGTCCAGTGCGTTGCAGCGAAATCCTTACTTCGTCGAACGAGCTACAGATGAATTGATCAAATCCGGTGTTCCGGCTGAGAGGATACGAATCGTTCCGGGTGTTGCTTCGAGTACACGAGATGAATCTTTGATAGTGAGAGACTACGCATCCTCGCAGGGAGTGCGGTCCGTTTTAGTCGTGACGTCGGCTTATCACTCGAGACGCGCGTTACGCACGCTGCGACAGGTTTTCGCGGGGACGGGGACGACGATTGGTGTTCATGCCGTTGCGGCGACGTCGAATGCCTGGTGGTGGTTACAGCCGAGCGGGTGGCGCGACGTTGCGGGTGAGTATGTAAAACTGATCTATTACTGGTTCAAGTATGTATAGCCGCTAAAAGGCACAAAAGTTCTTTGCGGCTTCATTTTGTGGCTGGATTGATTTATTATCCGGCCCTCACGTACCAGCCAAGAGTCTTTATACATTCGGGGAACCATGGGGACACAGCAAGCCGATATTGTCAGCAAGTTCAAGTGGTCTTTGCCCTGGCTTGTGCGATATCCCTTGTGGCGAGCCCGCAATTTGATGGCGGCGGGCGGGAATCAGAACGGCCTCACGCACGTCGTTTTTGTAGTTGCAAATCACTTCGAACCTGGAGTCGGCAAGCAGGCAGCGGGCCCGGTTGACCGCTGGTGCAAGTTGGCCAGCCAAACCGGCCTCTCACTTCAGGATCATGACGGCACTCACTTCCGTCACACCTATTTTTTTCCGGCCGAACAATACGATTACGCGTCTATTGAAAAGCTACGCGCACTCCAGGTTGAAGGTTTAGGCGAGGTCGAGGTGCACCTGCATCACGGAGTAGACAAACCGGACAACGCGGAAAACACGCGATACGTACTGGAGTCGTTCAGAGACACCCTCGCGTACAAACACGATTGCCTTTCGCACGAAAACCCGGCGGCTCCGCCCCGTTACGCATTCGTTCACGGCAACGTGGCGCTGGCTAATTCTGCCGGGGGCAGAAACTGTGGCGTCGATTCGGAGATGCAGGTGCTGGCTGAGACCGGCTGCTATGCCGATTTCACTTTGCCGTCGGCTCCGGACCAATCACAGGTCCCAAAAATCAATTCAATCTACCAGTGTGGAAATCCGCTGACCGAAGCCAAACCACATCGCTCGGGTCCGGACTTAAAAGTCGGTGATAAACCAACTCTCCCGATAATCATCAATGGGCCGCTGGTGTTTGATTGGACCAGGCGAGTTAAGGGTTTTCCAGTGCCACGACTCGACGACGGCGCGCTCGCACGCAATTACCCGTTGAAAATGGATCGTTTCAGGCGTTGGCAGGGCGCGCACATCGGAGTGAAAGGCCGGCCCGATTGGATCTTTATCAAACTCCATTGCCACGCGTTCTTCGAGCAGGATCAGAACGAGATGATGGGCGACGAACTGCGTCGATTCATGACTGCGGTCATGGAGTTTGGGCAAACGCGCGGCGGTTTCAAGGTCCATTTTGCGACGGCAAGAGAAGTCTTCAACATGGTATCGGCAGCACTGGAGGGTCAGTCGGGCGATCCAGCGCGGTATCGAGATTACGTGATGCGGCCGATACGTGCCGCAGGACAAACAGTCGCTACTCCGAAAACGTCTCATGCAGTGGGTCAAAGGTGAACCCGAATGGAGTCAAGCAACTACCATCTGGATGAACTTCAAATCGCGACCACGGCGGGACATTCCCAACGCATCATGCCGCCTGTGACGAAGGCAGACCGGCTGGTTCTCGACGTCGGATGTGGCGCAGGCCAGACGTTGATTGCAACAAATTTCGAGCCGGGTGCCACAGTCATCGGTCTCGACGTCGACAGATCGGCTCTTGCTTTGGGAAGAGAGCTTGATAAGACGATCTCTTTCGTTTGTGCACGCGCAGAGAATCTTCCCTTCCAAAGCGAACAACTTGATTTTGTGTTCTCGCGAGTTGCTTTGCCCTACATGCAACTGCATGACACATTGTCTGAGATTTGGCGTGTGCTTAAGATTGGAGGCAGGGTGTGGTTGACGTTGCACCCCTACTCGATGGTTCTGAAAGAGACTGCTGGAGCATTATCGCGCCTCAACTTTCGGCGCGCGATGGTTTGCATGTACGTCATTGCGAATGGCATAACACTGAATTCAGTGGGCAAGGAGTTTCACTTGCCGTTCCGGAAGGATTACTACGAATCGTTCCAAACGACCAGGGGGATTAGCAAGCTGCTTCGAAAGACCGGCTTTGAAGACATACGAGCTGAGCGTGACGGCTTTTTTGTAGCCACCGCGAGGAAGGTCCATCAGCAAGCCGAAATATGATACAGACTGAAATAGCACCACTTGAAACTCCCACCAAAACTCCTCCTCGCCCCACCGTCAGTGTCATCATCCCTGCTTACAACGTGTCAAAATACATTGGCGAAGCTCTCCAGTCAGTTTTCGATCAGACTTTCACGTCCCACGAATCGATCGTAATCAACGACGGTTCTGCCGATACCGAAGAGCTCGAACGAGTGCTCGAACCACACGCCGCGCGCATTCGCTATATCAAACAGGAAAATCGCGGGGCGGCCGCAGCACGCAACACAGGACTGCGCTGTGCAGCGGGAGAGTTCGTGGCCTTTCTGGATGCGGACGACACGTGGTCACCTGATTTTCTCGAGCAGCAGATCGAGTTTCTCAAATCGCACAATGCAGATGTGGTTTACGCGGATGCGCTGCTCTTTGGTGACTCCTCGTTGGCTGGACGTACGTTTATGGAGCATCAACCTTCTCGTGGTGAGGTCACACCGGAGAGTCTCCTCGCGGTCGAGGTCACTGTTCTTACGTCTGCCGTTTTAGCGCGCAAAGACGCAGTATTTGCAGTTGGGTTATTTGACGAGGAGATCAAGCGAGGCCACGATTTTGACCTGTGGCTGCGTTTGGCGAAGAACGGCGCTCGATTCGCTTACCAGGAGAAAGTGCTGGCGCAACATCGGATCGTGGAGAGTGGCCTCTCGGGCAATATAATGAGCCAATTGAAGCGTACGTTATCGGTCCTCAACACAATAAAGAGTCGAGGAAAGTTAACCCCCAGCGAGGATGCGGCGTTCCGCATAAACCTGAATCGGACACTTGCGGAGCTTGCGGTTGAAAACGGGAAGGAAAAGCTGCTTAACAGCGATTTTGACGGAGCACTCCAACACTTCAAAGAAGCGAAGAATTTGCGACAGAACTGGAAACTGGTTCTGGTTTGTTTCGGTTTGAGAGTGGCTCCCAAAATCGTGCGCAGTATTTATTCGCGTAGAAATGGCGGGTCGAAAAGCGGTTAATTTGGAAGGGCGGCACTCTTGCGACTATTGATAGTGAAGAGGCCACAAAAAGCACAACAGGCACAAAACCGTTCCCGCCATGCTTCAGCAAAAATATCGCAGCTCGTTGACAGTGCAAGCCCTTGGGTTGCTGATTGCCAAGACACTCGCGTTCGCTTTTGCGTTTGCGCTTCCGGTTTTACTGACGCGAAGTCTCAGCCAAAATGAATATGGCCTGTTCAAGCAGGTCTTTCTCATCATCACATCTTTAACAGCGCTCCTGCCGCTCGGGTTTGGCATGAGCGCTTATTACTACCTCCCTCGCGAACAAGATCCCGCGCGCCGAGGGCAAGTCATTCTGAATATCCTGCTGTTTAATCTCGTGATGGGTCTTGCGGCATGTCTGCTCTTCGCATTATTCCCCGGCGTGATTGGTGCAATCTTTCGTGATCCGGCAATGTCGTCGTTCGCGCCTCTCGCAGGCGTCGTCATCCTTCTCTGGCTGTTCTCATCATTTTTGGAAACTGTGGCGGTAGCGAACCAGGAATTACGACTCGCTACGATTTTTATAGTAGCGGGACAACTTACAAGGACCGTCCTGCTACTTTCAGCCGCGATTCTTTTTGATAGCGTCGAGGCGCTGATCTATGCCGCTATCATCCATGGAGTTCTTCAGAGCATAGCCTTGAGCTGGTATGCGTGGACTCGGTTCCCCGGCTTCTGGCGAGCATTCGATAAGTCTCTAACGCTCAAGCAAGTCGCTTACGCATTACCGTTCGGACTTGCGGGACTTCTGTATACGATTCAAACCGATCTACACAATTACTTCGTCTCTCACCAGTTCAGTGCAGCTACATTTGCAGTTTATTCAATCGGCGTGGCCCAACTCCCGTTCATCGGAATTCTGAGAGAGTCGGTCAGTTCCGTAATGCTGCCGCGCATCAGTTATCTCCAGGAGCAGGGATTGACGCGCGAGATTCTCCTGTTGCTCGCAAGTGCAACGCGAAAGCTGGCAGTGGTAATTCTTCCGGTGTACGCGGTTTTGATGGTGACGGGACGCGAGTTTTTGACCGTGATGTTCACCTCGGCTTACGCCGAAAGCTGGCCGATCTTTGCGATCAACCTCACACTACTGCCACTCTCGCTGCTGGATGTCGATGCCGTTGCACGTGCTTACGAAGGGCATCGTTTTTATCTCGTCAAACTTCAGATCGTACTATCGATCGTGATGGTGTTTGCGCTTTGGTATGGTATCGCACGCTTCGGACTTCCGGGCGCGATTACCGTTGTCGTAGTAATCAATTTCATTTTGCGGCTTATGCTCGCGGCAAGGTTTACGCGCGTAATCGGCGCTAAACCGCGAGATCTGGTCTTGCTGAAGGATGTCGGGAAAGTATCGTTGGCGTCGGCCGTAGCTGCGATTAGCTGTCTGTTTGTGCGTTCAGTCATCATGGCCGGTGGTGCACGGCCGTTGGTGGTATTAGTCGTCTGCTTCGCTGTATTCGGAGTACTCTATCTCGGCGCAATTTTGTTGCTGGGCATGGCTACGACCGACGAGCGCGAGAAGGTACGACAGGGCGTCGCACGGCTTCAACAGTTCGTATACCTTGGACGTTCTGCAAACTCGGTGTCGTGAAACTTCTGTGACTCCACAAAGGCTTTATTGATTCTGATGCGCTTAGGTGAACGAATATTGCTAGGGCTCTCGCGTAAACCCGGCAGCCCGGAGTATGCCGGAGCGACGCTGAACTACACGGTTAGCAACTCGCTGGACTTCCCAATAAAAACCATTCCGCAGTTTCTGGATCAAATCAAAGATAAACTGATTCTGGATTACGGGTGTGGTCCAGGATACCAGGCTGTAGCGCTGGGGCAGCGTGGGGCAAAGGCCGTAGTCGGAATTGACATCAACCCGAAGTGGCTCGAGCGTGCGCGTGCTCTGGCGAGGGAGAATGGATGCGACGACCGCGTGTCGTTCTCGGAAGCGGTGGGCTTTGTAGCAGACAGTTCAAATCGAGAGAAGTTTGACGTCGTGCTTTGTTGTAGCAGTTTTGAGCATTTCGCTGACCCTGCGAAAGAACTCGCCACCATGAAATTGATGATTCACCCGCGTGGAAAGATTCTGCTTACTTTTGCTGAGCCTTGGCTGTCACCCCGTGGAAGCCACATGGATAACTTTTGCAGGGTTCCGTATATCAATGTTCTCTTCTCTGAAAAAACTGTCATGGCCGTGCGTTCCCGATTCAAAGATGACGGCGCCACGCGATATGAGGATATTGTGTCTGGTCTAAACAGGATGACGCTGGCGAAATTCGAACGAATCATTCGCAATTCCGGTCTCAAGGTAGAGCATCAAAACTTTTTTGCGACTAAGAACTTGCCGCTGGTCAAACATATCCCACTCATGCGTGAGTTTTTAGTAAGCGCTGTCACTTGCATATTGGTGAAAAAATAGCAGCGCTACATAGTTTTGCCTCAAAGTCTCGTGTCACACTTGGACCGAAGTCAGTACCACCTGCGGTAGCGGGTGGGTCGATGATGAGCATGCGAAATCCCTTATTGAT
>JBIOUJ010000015.1:0-40302 GCA_044867025.1 Pyrinomonadaceae bacterium
GATGCCACAAAAAGGCACAAAATGCACAAACGAAATAAGGCTTCGGGCCGTGTGTAATTACGCGAAAATTTTGCTTGCGCGTTCTCGCTATTGAGAGTAGGATGCTCTCGCTTACGATTGCCGCCGCGAGTCCTAACCTACCACCTCGCTGGCGATGCTCAGCCAAAATCGTAGATGACAATGTGTGCTTGAATGGCCTGGAGGGGGGCCAGGTTGAGTCCGCAGAAGTATGCGGCGCACCAGGGTGCTTCTGCGGACTCGGGGGGCTTTTGACTGTCATGAAGCTTGAAGACGCGATTCAACACGACTCGCGAGAAATGAGCAGCCGCGCAGTGTTCATGGGAACTTCGGTTCCAATCGAGTTGCTCTTCGAGTTTCTTGAAGATGATCAGACCATGGAGACTTTTCTCGATCAGTTTCCAATGGTCAGTCGCGATCAGGCACGAGCAGTGCTTGGCGCGTCGAAAGATATGCTGCTGTGCGCAGCCAGATCGTGGCCTTGGTGAGGGGGCCACGCGGAGTCCGCGGAAGCGATCCGCCCAGAAGCTTCCGCGGCTCCATGAATCCGTGTAATCTGTGGACACAATTACACGGACTATGCAGCTTCCATTTAACCTGCCGCTCCTGCCGATGCTCGCGAAGCGTGTCAGCGCGCTGCCCACAGCCGGAGAATGGATTTTCGAACCGAAGTGGGATGGCTTTCGCGCACTCGTTTTTCGCGACGGCAAAGAGGTCATAATTCAGAGTCGTGACGAAAAACCACTCAATCGTTACTTTCCGGAATTGATCGAGCCGCTGTTGAAGCAACTGCCCACTCGCTGTGTGCTCGACGGCGAGGTTGTCGTCGCTAAAAACGGTGCACTCGACTTCGACTCGCTCCAGCTACGGATTCATCCGGCAGCTTCGAGGATTCAATTACTCTCCGAACAGATCCCTTCGTCGATCGTTTTCTTCGATCTGCTCGCCGAAGGTAAAAAAGACCTGCGCGGCGTACCGTTTCAGGAACGTCGCGCGCGATTGGAAGCGGTGCTCTCTTCTGCAAAACCGCCGCTCCACCTGACGCCGGCGACCAGCGATTTCGACGTCGCATCAGACTGGTTTCGACGTTTTGAAGGCGCCGGACTTGATGGCGTTGTTGCGAAACCGGTTTCGGGAACGTACGAATCGAATAAACGCGTCATGCTCAAGGTGAAACACGAGCGCGAATGCGATTGTGTGGTCGCTGGATTTCGCTGGCACAAAAAGGGCGAGAAGACGAGGATTGGCTCGCTGTTACTCGGACTTTTTGATGAGACAGGGACACTACAGCACGTCGGAGTATGTGCGAGTTTCACAGATGAGAAGCGGGTCGAGCTGGTTGAATTCCTCAAGCCCTACCGGAAGAACGCGCTGGAGTCTCATCCATGGAAAGAGTGGGCCATAGGCGTCGTCGGTGATGCTCATCGCATGCCCGGCGCGCAGAGCCGCTGGAGCCACGGTAAGGACATGTCGTGGGAACCTCTGCGACCGGAGCTCGTCGTTGAAGTTGCTTACGAGCACATGCAGGGTCGCCGGTTTCGCCACATGTCGCACTTTCGTCGTTGGCGCACGGACAAAAAGCCGACTGACTGTACGTTCGAGCAACTCGAGGTTGTGCCGCCACAGGAGATCGAATCGATCTTTGCCACGAAAAGGCACAAATGAAGGTCAACTTTTGTGCTTTTTTGTGGCTTGGCGCCAGTCGCGGGTGGGGTCGTCGTCGGGATCCGGAGTTTCCTGTGGTGGGCGGAGCTTCTCGGGGACGTTGCGCAGGTTTACGCGGATGCGTGTCCACGTAGAAGAGCGGCCGCGCATTGAATCGACGAGCACATCATCGACCGCGAGGAGTTTGGCGACCTTCGGATACTTCGCCTTCCAACGCTCCAGTCCTTCGAGAGCTGCTTTTTTATTTGGAGAGTTGGCGATGACGAGCAGCGGCATTCGCTCGCGCTTCTTCTTAGCGCGCGAAGGTGCGACACGTGTTCCTTCGCCCTCCATTTTTCGAAAGTGAGGCGGCCACGGCGCGTCGCCCAGACCGGCTGCTTCATCCCGGTCCGCAAGCTCGAGAAGCTTTTCAAGTGATCCAGCAACCGCATCCATTTCAGCATGTGGGTTCCGAAGCTCGGCAAACCGCTGCGGCACCGTCAGCACGGTGAAGTCCGCAGGATCGCAATCCGCCACCTCATCCCAACCGAGTGGGGTCGAGACGCGCGCGTCGGGAAGCGGGCGCACGGAGTACGCGGAACACGTCGTCCGATCTTTCGCGTTCTGGTTGTAGTCGAGAAAAACGCCGTGCCGCTCTTCCTTCCACCACTTTGAACTCGCGAGTTTCGGCATGCGACGTTCGATCTCGCGCGACAACGCGACTGCCGCACGTCGCACTTCGCTGAAATTCCAACGCGGCTGAATCCGAACGTTGACGTGCATGCCGCGTGAGCCGCTTGTCTTGGGCCAACCACGCAGATCCATCTCTTCGAGGAGCCCCTTCACTTCGAGCGCAACCAGACGAACGTTATCCCAGGTCACACCCGGACCCGGATCGAGATCGACGCGCAACTCATCCGGATGATCGAGATCCCTGGAACGCACCGGATGCGGATGGAGCTCGATGCAGCCCAGGTTCACGACCCACGCAAGCCCGGCGGCATCATCAACCACGACTTCCTCAGCAACACGACCTGACGGAAACGACAATGTCGTCGTTCGCAACCAATCCGGCCGGTTCGCCGGCGCCCGCTTTTGATAAAACGCCTCGCCTTCCGCTCCGTTCACGAAGCGCTTCAGCACGATGGGCCGGTCGCGAATTCCACTAAGAGCACCGGGCGCGATTGATAAGTAGTATCGGACGAGCTCGAGTTTGGTGAGTTTTGTTTCTAAGGTGAAGTAAGGCTTGTCAGGATTCGAGATGCGGACCTCGCGTCCATCGATCGATAACACTTCAGCTTGTTCTTTTGACGGGCTCACGATGGATCACAAAGGGATTACAAAGGCTTCGACATGTTGATGAAATGACAAGGTATCTTGGTCACGATATCCGGGGGAAACGGCGTCGTCCCATTCTCGACGTAGCCTCGGCGTTCATAAAACGCAGGCAGATCCGTTCGCAAGTTGACGATGTAGATATCCATAAAGCGCGATCCACGCTCGCGACAATACTTCTCAGCCTCGAGCATCAACAACGATCCCAGTCCACCCTGTTGGCAAGCTGGGTCGACGGATAACAAACCCAGGTAGGACCGTTCACCGCGAAGCTCGACATAGACGCAGCCGTTGAGCTTGTCGCCGGATTCAGCGAGCAGGAAAGCGCCCTTTTCGAGCAGTTGCTCGACTTCCGCCTGGTCGATGCGTGGTCCATCAATGAAGAACCCTTCGACGATGTGAAAGGCGACGTTGATAACTTCGGTTATCTTCGCGGCGTCAGCGGGCGCAGCAATGCGAATAGTAATAGTGCTGGTCATGATGATTTCCGAGATAAAACGATACTAACAGTTCAAAGAAAACCACAAGTGCATTATCCTGCCAACGCCTAAACCTATGACCACCACACAGCAACCACTCGAAGCGCGCTCCGGACTGGATCCGTGGCGAATCGGCGAGCTACCGCCCGCACCCAGACCGCAGGGCCTGGGATGGTTCAATGCGATTGGGCCCGGCGTGATCGCACTCGGCGTTTCAATCGGCAGCGGCGAATTCTTACTTGGACCAGCAGCGTTTGTGAAATACGGTCTCTCGTTGCTCTGGATCGTAGGCATAGCCTCAGTGCTCCAGACGCTACTCAACGTCGAGCTGATGCGCTACACGATGGCCACCGGCGAGCCGATCATCAGCGGCTTCATGCGCACGCGACCGCACTCGACCTTCTGGGCATGGTTCTACGCGATTCTTTACTTTCTTCAAATGGGATGGCCGGGTTGGGCCGGCGCCGCCGCCGGAGCGGTCTTCTTTCTCGCCGCGAAACGTCTTCCGGTCGCTGGCGAATCGGGAACGGTGTACGCGATCGGTGTGGCGCTGTTTCTCATGTGCGGGTTGATACTGATGGTTGGACGGCGAATCGAACGAACACTCGAATACCTCAACTGGATCATGGTCACAGTGATCATCGGTGGACTCGGAGTGCTCGCGATTCTTTTCGTGCCGCTATCGACGTGGGGCGCCGCGCTCGCAGGGTTCGCGGGCTTCGACGTGCGGACCAACTCTTTCCAGTTCCTTCCTGCGGGCGCAGACTTTTTCTTACTCGGCGCGTTTGCGGCCTACTGCGGTGGCGGTGGCGTTGCGAATCTCACGTTGACAAACTGGGCTCGAGACAAAGGTTACGGCATGAGCAGTTGCGTTGGGTTTATTCCTGCGGCTGTTGGTGGAAAGAAAGTCGCGCTGGCCCACTCCGGGATTACATTCGAACCCGATGCAGAGTCGCTCGCGCGCTGGCGCGGCTGGTGGCGAATCGTGCGCGTGGACCAGTGGGGTGTTTACTTCGTGGGCGCGGTTTTGGGCATGGCGTTGCCCGCATTGCTTTACGTCACGTTTGTACCGGCAGGCAGCGACATTCGTGGTCTTGGTATCGCTGCGGCGTTGGCCCAGGCAGTGGCGACGCAGAAGGGCGCGATCTTCGGTGGCATCATAGCAGCGCTCGGCGTGTGGCTACTTTTCAAAACCCAACTGGATATTCTCGAAGGGATGACGCGCGCGATCACTGACATACTATGGACAGGCAGTGCGCGTATTCGCGCGTGGCGCGGTGGTGATGTGCGTGTTGTTTATTACTCTGTGCTGGCGATTATTTCGTTATGGGGAATCCTCGCGCTCAAACTCACGCAACCGATCATCCTGCTTGCGTTGAGCGCAAACATGGCGGGCATCGTATTCATCATCAGCTCGATGCATTTGCTTTACGTGAACACGCGTTTGCTGCCGGTTGAGTTGCGGCCGCCGATGTGGCGGCGCGTGGCGCTCGTCGCGCTGGCGCTGTTTTACGGGTTCTTTTTGATGATGTGGGTGTTGAGCGCTATTCGTTAGAATAAAATCATCCGTGTGCTTGTCTGTGTACATCCGTGGCTAACTACTGGATCGGTGGTGGGAGCGCTGCGGGCAAATCGACCATCGCTCGCCGCATCGCAGTTCTGCACGGTCTGAAGGTCTATTCGACCGACGACGTAATGGCCGATCACGCCCGCCGGAGCTCACGCGAAGACTGCCCTCTGCTGCACGAATTCATGGCGATGGACATGGACGAGCGATGGGTGAACCGATCTCCGAAAACGATGCTCGAGACGTTTCACTGGTTCCGCGGCGAGGGCTTCAATATGATCGTCGAAGACCTCCTGAGTTTCCCGCGCGATCCCGGTGTTGTCGTTGAAGGATTTCGGCTGTTGCCACACCTCGTGAAGCCGCTTCTCTCGGTGCCCGATCGTGCCGTCTGGCTTCTTCCGACGCCCGAGTTCCGCCGAGCAGTGATCGAGAGTCGGGGCGGATCGGCATGGGGATTTCTCGCGAAGACCAGTGACCCGGAAAGAGCCTTGCGCAACCTGCTCGAACGCGATCGGATATTCACGGAGATCTTGCGTGAGGAAACTTCGCGTCTGGGTTTGGCCGCCATTGATGTAGATATCACGACGACCGAGGACGATCTCGTCAGGCAAGTGACGGGATTGTTCACAAAAGGCACATAAACCTATTTGCAATTCTGGGCGGAGAGGACTATAGTGCTCCCCAATCTGATGGTTGGTGAATCCTTCCATCAAAGTGGTTGTCGGGGTGAGGACGATGACCACATTAGATTAGGCGCGACAGTCCAAAACTGTCGCGCCTTTTCGTCAAGTCTCAGTAACAATCCAACAAAAAGGAATTTCGTCTTAGCATGTCCTCAAGATTTTTTGCCTTAGTCACTCTGTTGCTCACCACAACCGTCGTTCAGGTTTTCGCGCAGGACAATAAGTCAGCGCCGGCGGCAAAAGTCGCTCCAACACCTCAGGTCCTCAATGTTCAGGGTGTTTCGATCGAGTTCAACGTCACACCGCTTCACGGACAGCAACCGCGACCGATCGCGGGCGAGGAAGCGAGGCTTGGTTTCAAGATCACAGGCACGAGCGGCGCGGTTCCGCTGAGCAATCTGCGGCCGGTCGCGTGGATCGATCAACGAAAGAGCAGGGAAACTTCGGAGCCGAAGGAATGTCGGGAGAAGGTTCAATCATTCTTGCAAACGAGTTTTGCGAAGCGCCCGGTGCTCGACCTCAACGCCTATTTTATTCTCACCCTTAATCAGGAACCGAACATCTCTGTGATCGATCCGATTTCGGGTTTTGGCGGCAGCAAGCTGTACAACCTGATTGCGCTCCCGAGCACCGGTGAAGACTGGGTGATGCGCACTTCCGATCAGAATCGACTCTATGTCTCCATGCCGGCGGTTAATCAAGTCGCTGTGATAGACGTGACGACGTGGAAAACTGTTGCGACGATTGACGCCGGCACAAAACCGACGCGCGTTGCGCTACAGAATGACGGCCGATATTTGTGGGTCGGAAATGAACAGGGTGTCACTGTCATCGACACATCGAGTCTGAAGGTTGTAGCGCAAATTAATACCGGCGCGGGGCATCACGAGTTTGCCTTCACTGACGACGATCGCTTTGCTTTTGTTACCAATAAGCAGGACGGAACGCTTTCAGTAATCGACACGCGAAAACTGGCGCGAATCAAAGATCTCAAAGTCGGAGCACTGCCGGCCGCGATTACATTTTCGCCTTTGAGCAAGGCGATCTATGTGGCGAACGAGGGTGATGGAACAATCGCCGTCGTCGACCCCGCGCGTTTAGAAATTCTCACGCGGATTAAAACCCAACCCGGACTCCGAAGCATCCGTTTGCAACCGGATGGCCGCTACGGATTTGCGCTGAATCCCGCGGTAAATGCCGTCTTCGTGTTTGATCTGACGTCAAACAAACTGCTTCACACAGTACCGGTCGGGCCGGGCGCAGATCAGATCACGTTCACCAAACAATTCGCATACGTTCGTGCGAGCGGCAGTGAGTTCGTCAACATGATCAAGCTCACGGATCTCGGAAAAGAAGCCGCGCTCTCGAGGTTTCCCGCGGGCCAGAAGGCCCCAAAGGAATCCGCCGCAAACTCCATCGCGAACGCAATCGTTCCCGCGCCGGAAGAAGGCGCGGTGCTGGTCGCTAACCCTTCAGACAAGATGATCTATTACTACACTGAAGGCATGGCCGCGCCGATGGGAAGTTTTCAAAACTACCGTCGCATTCCGAAGGCGTTGCTGGTTCTCGACAATGGTTTGCGTGAAACAGCACGCGGAATCTATTCGACGACGATTCGCCTCGACACGCCCGGATTCTACGACGCCGTGCTTCTGTTGGATTCGCCTCGCGCCGTCCATTGTTTTGATTTCACTGTTGATGAGGATCCCGCACAGCCAAAACCGAAGAGAGAGTCGCTGATCGCTCAACAGCTAACCAAAGAGAGTCCCGTCGCCGGTGAGTCTTACAATTTACGCTTCAGAATCATCGAGACGGCCTCCGGCGTAGCGAAAGCAAATCTGAACGATCTGGGCGTGCTCGTTTATCTGGCGCCTGGCATCTGGCAAGACCGCCTGCCGGCGAAACCGATCGCGAATGGCGCTTACGAAATCAACTTCACCCCGCCTCAGCCTGGCGTATACTATGTCCACTTCAGAATACCTTCGCTGGACGTGCCAATCAGTCAGATAATGCCGCTCGTTCTGGAAGTCAGGAAAAAATGAAAAGAACCCTCAAACTAACGTTGTCAATGATCGTGTTGTGTCTTGGGTGTGGCCTGGTTGCGGCGCAGGAACCGCGCGGGGGCGCAGAGCCGGCCGCAAAGCACTACTTCACCGACACCGTTCTCATCAATCAAAACGGCGAGAAGATGCGTTTCTACACCGATCTGCTACAGGGCAAGGTCGTCATCATCAACTCTTTCTTCGCGACTTGCACTGGAAGCTGTTTACCGCTGAATCGCAATCTCGAAAAGCTGCAAGCGGGGCTCGGCGCTCACATGGGGAAAGATGTTCACATCATTTCGATCAGCGTCGATCCGGCTATCGACACGCCTGAGCAACTAAAAGCGTATGCAAAGAAGGTGAACGCTGGTCCGGGTTGGTACTTCCTCACCGGCGACAAGCAGACCGTCGATTTCGTCTTGAAGAAGATTGGTCACTATGTCGACAACAAGGAGGCTCACCTCGATCAGTTCATCATCGCCAACGAACGCACGGGCCTTTGGAAGAAAGCTTTTGGACTGGCTAAAAGCGACGAGTTGATGAAAGTTGTCGATAGCGTGCTCAACGACCAGCCACCGAAATCGCAATGAGCCATAAAAAGGCACAAAATTATTTCTGGTTGGTCGTGCTGATTTGTTTGGCGCCGGCGGTGGCAGCAGCACAGAGTCGGGGACGACAGATTTACGTTCAGGGCACCAGTCCGTCGGGCAAGGAGATTCTTGCCTATGTTGGAGACGCGTCGCTCGAGGTGCCCGCCGGCACATTGCCATGCACCGGTTGTCACGGTCTCGACGGCCGCGGCAAACCTGAAGGCGGTGTGAATCCCTCGAACCTGACGTGGGAATTCCTCACGAAGCCTTACGGTGTGAAGCACGAGAGTGGCAGGCAACATCCGCCGTACACCGAACGCGGTCTGGAGCTGGCAATCACGCGCGGGCTCGATCCGGGCGGTAATAAATTGCTCGCGGCGATGCCTCGATACGTGATGTCGCGAGAAGACCTCAACGATCTCGTAACTTATTTACAGCTTCTCGGCAAAGAGCGAGATCCCGGTGTCGCTGATAATAAGATCGTCATTGGCACGCTGGTGGAGACGTCGGGAATTTTAGCTGACTGGGGCAAGGTGATCCTGGCGGTAACGAATGCGGTCTTTGAGGACGTGAATAGCCAGGGTGGCGTGTACGGCCGGCGTTTGGAATTGAACGTTATCGAATGTAGTGCGGAGACACGCGCTGCTGCGAGAGCAAAGCTCGATTCTGTGTTGAAGGAGCAACTGGTGTTCGCGATGGCGAACGCGATGATAGCGGGTACCGAAAAAGAGGTGGTTCCGATTCTCAGTCAAAACGCAACGCCCCTGATCGGTCCATTTTCGCTTTATCCGCAAACGGGATTTCCATTGAACCGGCAGGTGTTTTATTTGCTCTCGGGATTGGATGATCAGGCGAAAAGTCTCGCAAAGTTTATTGGGGAGAAACCTGAGTTCAAGAAGTCGAACATCGTGATGATCGCGCCGCGGATCGCAGTGTTTACGAACGTCATCGACGCTGTTAAAGCAAAGAAAGACGCTACTGTTATTCAATATGACTCCGGGCGATTTGACGTCGCCGATGCGATCAAACAGTCCAGACAAACTGGCGCCGACATTGTGGTTTTCATGGGAAGTGGTGACGACGCGCTTGCGTTCATGCGTGAAGCAGAAAAGCTCAACTGGTTTCCAGCCGTGCTCGTGCCGGGCGGCGCGATAGGCGAATCTGTTTTCGCGGCGCCGATGGGATTCGATCGCAAAGTGTTTTTCTCGTTCGCAACGACGCCGGAAGATCATACTGCCGAAGGTCTGAACGAGTTTCGCGCGTTCCGGGCGAAATACAAGTTGCCCACAAACCTGGTAACGGCACAGATTTCCGCGTACGTGGCAGCGAAAATTCTGATCGAGGCCCTGAAGCGCGTTGGAAAGGACCTCAGTCGAGAGAAACTGATTCAAGCGCTCGAGGAGTTGCACCAGTATCCGACGGGGTTGACGCAGCCGATAAGCTACGGGCCAAATCGTCGCGTCGGCGCCACCGGCGCATACATTGTCACGATCGATTTGAAAGAGAAGCAGTTTGTCCCGGTGAGCGGTTGGGTGGATAGTAATTAAAGGAGAACACAATGCTGGTCAAAGTTTTAATGGTGGTGCTGTTGAGCGGTGCGGCGTTTTCGATAGAGGCGCAAAAGCCAAAAACTTCAGCGGCACGTTACGCGTGTCCCATGCACCCTGAAGTCACGAGCAGCAAGCCCGGCAGATGTCGCAAGTGCAAAATGACGCTTACGAAGGTGACGCCTGCTCCACCGCGCGATCCGAACGCGATCACGTCCATGCGGATTTCGGATTTCAACATCCAGGATCAGAATGGCAAATCGCTCAAGTTTTACAGCGATCTCGTCAAGGGCAAAGTCGTTGCAATCAATTTTGTTTTCACCACCTGCACCACCATCTGCCCGTCACTGACCGCAACATTTCGCAAGGTGCAGGAGCAACTGTTGGAACACAAGTTCGACGTGCAATTGATTTCGATCAGCGTCGATCCGAGTACTGACACGCCTGAACGGCTTCACGCCTTTGCCGAAAAATTCAAAGCCGAACCGGGATGGACTTTTGTCACCGGCAACTCGTCGGAGATCGAGTTGCTGTTAAAAGAGCTCGGAGCCTACGTTGCGAATAAGAACGATCACACACCCATGGTGCTGATTGGCAACGATAAAGCCAGCTACTGGACGCGCGCTTACGGCCTCTCGTCACCTGACGCCTTGGTGAAACTGCTCACGGACGCCTCAAGCAGGCCTGACCGCGGTACCGGTTTTTGAATTCTTCTTTGTGCTATATGTGTACACAAAGAGCCACATAGAAAAACTTTTGCTTGACACTTAACAAGACCAGACTTACGCTGCGTTAGTCTAAATTTTTCAAGGCGGAAACCTTCTTCACGTCCGGCAGTTTCACGCTCGCTAAAGCATTAACTCTTGATTTCAATTCCGGCAATTGTTCCCGGCAGATGAAAACCTCAGCACCCTTGCTCGCCGTCCGCAAACCATCGAAGGAGAAACGACATGTTCGGTCAACAGAGTACGTTTGTAAGCATGGTCAGATGCCTCGCATTCGTGGTCTTGTTTCAGTTCGGCGCCTTGTTGTCAGGCGCACAAACTCCGCGCCCTCCAGTGGAGAAGTCGAGTGAAGAACCGATAGTTCCTCAAAAAGTCGAACCCGTTGCAACAGACGTCGCCCCCACTGTTGCTACTGAAGAAACAAAACCAGCGGTTAAAACTGACGAACCAAAGACTGACGAACCAAAGACTGACACTCAGCCAAAAGCTGAAACCGAAAACGCCACCCCTCCGCCACAAGCGCAGTGCAAACGAATGTTGAAGGCCGACGTAGTCGCCCTCGCACAGCCGATATTCCTGAACAGGCTCGGTACTGTGATGCCGGGCGGAATGGTTTTCGCATTAAAACGCGACACTGTGACGAACGCCGGCGTGATGCGCCTGCGCTCGGATAAGCGACCGCGCCCGATCGTTTTGCGCGCGAATGTCGGCGATTGCATTCAGATCAGTCTCACGAACAACATCCCCGCCGCAAACTTCAAATTCAACAACCCGAATGGACCGATCCCGAATCCGCCATTCTTCCAGACGCCCGAAGTCTCGCTGCACGTGCAGGGCATGGAGTGGGTCACCGGACCACAGGATGACGGCGCGTTCGTGGGTAGAAACGATTCAAGTCTCGCGAGTCCTTCGCCGACACCCGCGCCATCGCCGGGCACACAATGGCCCTCGAGCACACAAACCTATACGCTCTACGCCAAGGCTGAAGGCACTTTTCTCATGTACAGCATGGGAGACACGAGCTCCATCGGCAGCCATCTCGCGCAGGGTTTGTTCGGAGCGCTGAACGTTCAACCAGCGACCGCCGAGTGGTATCGCAGCCAGATAACGCAAGCGGATCTAAAGTTGGTCACCACCGGCACGACTGCCGACGGTCACCCGATCGTCAACTACAACGCGGTCTATCCCGCCGGGTCGAAATATCCGGACGGCACTCTTATCCCCGCGAATACTCCGATCCTGAAGATGCTCGACGATCAGAACAACATCGTCCATACAGATCTGACCGCGATCATCACGGGGCCGAGCGCCGGAAGGTTTACTGCCGCGGAAGCGAACTGTGATGCGGGTGCACCGATTCCGCCGAACGTCGATCCGCTGTTCTGCAAAAACCCCGCATCGCCCGACAGACGACAACCGTATCGCGAGATCACGGTGATTTATCACGGAGCACTGGGTGGATCGTTGGATGGACTTGTGCCGGGAGTCGCGACGCAGGCGTTTCCAATTCTCGCGACCGATTCACCGGTGCGAACTACAACGATCGCCGGTCAGGACGCGTTCGCCATCAACTACGGCACCGGCGGCATCGGTGCAGAGATTTACGCCAACCGAATCGGCGTCGGTCCGATGGCAAAGTGCGCGGATTGCAAGTATGAAGAGTTCTTTTTGAGTGCGTGGTCAGTCGGCGATCCCGCGATGATCGTGGACCGGCCCGCAAACGTAAGCATTCTGAATCAAAAACCACCACTGGCGAGCACACCAGCTCAACCAGCAGTTGCGCCACCGCCGCCGTTGTGCACGACGCCACAGTTCGGCGACGGAGGTGCTGCGGATCCGAATTGCGCAAACGCAAGAGTGCCGGCGCCACCCGCAACACCCTACACACTCGACGGATTTGCGAAAGCAACCCGCGTCTACTACCCGGACGATCCCTCGAACGTTTTTCACAGCTACATCAACGATCACGTGAAGTTCAGAATTCTCCACGGCGGTCGCGATGTCTCTCACGTTCACCATCAACACGCGCACCAGTGGTTGCAGTCGCCAAACAGCGACCAGGGATCCTATCTCGACAGCCAGATGATCAGCCCGGGCGCGAGCTACACGCTCGAAATGGTCTACAACGGCAGCGGCAATCGAAACAAAGTCGTCGGCGATTCGATTTTCCACTGTCACTTCTATCCGCACTTCGCCGCCGGCATGTGGGCGATGTGGCGTACGCACGACACGTTTGAAGGGGGATCAGAGCTACAGAACGGAATCCCGATTAAAGGCACACGCGCATTGCCTGACGGCGAGATAGACGCAGGCAGTCCGACACCGGCCATTGTCCCGATGCCGACGCTTGCGATGGCTCCGATGCCGTCGGCGGTCTTCATCGACAAAGGGCAAATAGTTTATGGGACGCCGGGCGCCCCTGATCCGGATGGAAACAACGTCGCCGTGAATCCCGGTTTCCCGTTCTTCATTCCGGGTGTCGCAGGTGCACGCGCACCACATCCGCCGCTTGATTTCGCAGAGGATGGCTCAGGCGGTTTTCTCGACGGTGGTCTACCACGCCACGTCGTCATCGGCGGCACTGTCGCTTACGAGAGTCACGACACAAAAGACTGGAGCAAGGATCTCGCGACGATTAGCGCGAAGAAACTGCCCGAGCTGGGAACGAAGGTCGAGCAGGTCGCGATGAAGTTTTTCGGACAGCGTTGCTATCCATCGTTCTTCCCGAATGGCAGTGCTGGAAGTTGTCCTTCGTCCAACAGCACTCCGCCACAAACAACCTTGAATACGCCACCGACGGGTTTCGTCGTCAACGGGTTACCGAGAAAGAATGCCGCGGGTAATGCTGCGGAGCAGTTGGGTGCGACTCCGGGCGCGCCCTTTGCCGATCCCGCGGTCGACGATAACGGCAATGCCGTCGGCACGCTGCGTCGTTACAAAGGCGCAGCTATACAGGCGAACGTGACTCTCAACAAAAAGCAACTCGGATGGCACTTTCCGCAGCAACGCTTGCTCACGCTGTGGAATGACGTCATGACAACTCTTCAATTCACGGAGAATGGCGGGACCTCCGGGCGCCAGCCTGAACCATTATTCTTCCGCGGAAACAGCGGCGACATCATTGAGTTCTGGCACACGAACCTGATTCCCAACTATTACAACGTGGACGACTTCCAGGTGCGCACGCCCACTGACATCCTGGGCCAGCACATTCACCTCGTGAAATTTGACGTTACTGCTTCTGACGGCGCAGGCAATGGCTACAACTATGAAGACGGTACGTTCTCACCGGGTGAAGTGCAGGAGATCATCAGGGGGATCAATCACAGTCCGAGCCACGGCTTTGTTAACTTTCCTAACCAGCCGTTACTGGACCCGGCCGATCCGCAGTACAAGATCAAGTACGGTCCACCAAAAGACATTTTCGATTGCGCCGCGAATCCCAACGCCATCAAGTGTCAACCGTGTCCGGAAAATCTAACTGCAACGAACCGGCCCGTATGCATGAGTTGGTTGGGAGCGCAAACAACCGTCCAGCGTTGGTACGTCGATCCGCTCGTAGACAACTCGAATGTGGATCGGACCCTGCGAACCGTCTTTACGCACGATCACTTTGGTCCATCGACGCACCAGCAGGCTGGTCTGTACGCGGGTCTGTTGATTGAGCCACAGGGATCCACGTGGACCGGAAATGACGGAACACCATTCGGCACTCGCACAGACGGTGGTCCAACAAGCTGGCAGGCGCGAATCATCACAGCGAATCCGAGTGACAGTTATCGCGAGTTCATGCTCGAGTTTCAGGATTTGCAACTCGCTTACACGGTTGATTCAACGAAAACGCCTAACGCCAATCCAAAGATTGGTTGGATTGACACCAAGAACGCGATCAATCCTCCATGCTTCGATCAATGTAGTAAGGCTCAGCCCTCGCTGATTACCACGGGCGTCAACGCGCTGCCGGCAGGCACGCAGTCCGTGAACTACGCCAACGAGCCGATCCCGAAACGTCTGGGCGGGACATCTTCATTCCCGGTCCCGGATAAGAGGGCAGACCTTTCGTACATGTTCGATAACTCGGTCGTGAAGTCGATCAACTCGCTCCTTCCGCCGTCACAACAAGCGCTGGCGTGGGAGCCGGATCCAATGACGCCTCTGATGCGCGCGTATCAGGGTGACAACGTTCAGATCCGAATGCTGGTCGGCGCACACGTCTTCCAGCATCAGTTCAACTTCCAGGGACCGGTCTGGTTCTCTGAACCTTCCTGGAAGAACTCCGGTTACCGCAGTGCTCAGCCGGCGGGACTCTCAGAACACTTTGAGTTGCTGTTCAAGGTGCCGTCATCGTCTGCGCCGAGTGTTAACCGGAAATGTCCCGACGGAAGGTCGGACGTGAATTGTGTCGACTATCTCTACAGCCCGAGTTTCGACGAAAGTGGAATTGCGAACGGACTGTGGGGAATCTTCCGTGCATACGATCCGGATGCAGCGGACACCGATCCGATTCTTAAAACCGTTGTACCGATGCCGAATAATCCGATCGCGCCGGGTAACAACGTGAGCTTCGCGACTTGTCCGGCCGGTGCGCCGCAGCGAACTTTCAACGTCACTGCGGTAACAGCACAGGCGGCGCTTCCGAACAGCACGCTGGTTTTCAATGGCCGTGGTGCTCAGTCGCAAATCCTGCAAAACCCGCAGGGCATCATGTACGTCCGTTCGGAAGATCTGACGGCCCAGGGCAAGCTGAAGGCTGGCGTTCCAGTTGAGCCGCTCATCCTGCGTGCAAATGCAGGTGATTGCATCACGGTTAACCTGAAGAATTCCATTGCCGCGAACTCGAGTGTTCTCAATACCAACTTCTCGTTCCCGCAGCCATTTACGGGCACGGCCAATCCACACATCGTTTCGAGCTATGTTGGATTGCATCCACAGCTTCTTGCCTACGATGCGGCCAAGAGCAGCGGTCTTAATGTTGGTTGGAACAGAGAAGGCCAACCCAATAATTTCGATCAAACTGTTGGGTTTAACCAGACGCAGACGTATCAGTGGTACGCCGGAACGATCAATCGTGCCGCCAACGGCTCTTTGACTCACACGCCGGTAGAGTTTGGTGCGCTCAACCTGTTTCCATCGGATGTGATGTTCGCAAACCAGAACGGCTTGTTTGGATCGATGATCATCGAGCCTCAGAATTCGACCTGGCAGTGTGGTGAGGCTGGAAATCTTCAGAGTTGCGATCCAACAGCGACTCCGCCATCGAGTCGAGCATCAGCAACGGTCACAGCGGGTGGTTCCACGTTCCGTGAGTTTGCGCTGATGATCGGTGATTCAGTGCGCATCAACGGCACCAATACTGGCGCGGTTAATTACCGCTCCGAACCATGGAGCTTCCGTTATCACGACAACAGCACGATCGACTTCTCGTGCATGTTGTCGAACCAATTACCGCAGGTGCTACCGAGTCCAACCCAACCGGTTGGCGATCCGCGCACGCCGTTATTAACTGCGGCGGTTGGCGATAAAGTTCGTTTCCGCATGACGCATCCATTCGGAACCGGAACGTCGCAGGTGTTTACACTTAGCGGTCATGTTTGGCAGCGCAATCCGTACATCAACAATTCCACGCAGCTCGGCAACAACACGCTCTCGCAGTGGATCGGATCGCGTGACAATCATGGCTCTTCAGATCACTTCGATATGTTGATCGATAAGGCAGGTGGAGAGGGAGGACAGGCAGGTGACTACCTTTACTCCGTCTTTCTTCCGACTCAGGCAAGAGATGGCGCCTGGGGGATTTTCCGTGTGGGTAATAGGCCGCAAAGTCAGATACGGAATGCAGGTTGTCCGGCGAAGGTGTCGCCAGGGTATAAACCACCCGTCAATCTCAAGGATGCCACGGACCGTTTCACCAGACAGCCGTTACCCGAGATGAAACCTAATCAATAAGGTTGTTGAGGAGGAGAGTTATGGGCGGTAAGAAAGGTGGTAAGAAAAAGCACAAGAAGAAAAAGGGTGGCGGTGGTGCACAAGATCCGGTCGCACTAATAGTCAGGAGAAGCTGTGCACAAACGCTCTACAATATTCTTCCGGCGCTCTATAGATGTACCCCTGACCTGTTTCAGGCCGCAGCCCTCGCTTTGGGTCTTAGTGGCTCTTTGATGAAGAAAAAGAAGAAGGACAAGAAGGGCAAAGGCAAGAAGAAGAAGTATAAGAAGAGCTGGAAGCCAAAGAAGAAGGGTAAGGACAAGAAGGGCAAGCCGAGGCCAAAGCCAAAGCCGAAGCCTAAGCCGGAGCCAAAGCCCAAACCAAAGCCGAAGCCGGGACCGAAGCCAAAACCAAAGGGTAAGCCCGTTGGCGGCGGTAGACCTACTGGCGGCACGAAGCCAGGCAAAGGCCGCGGACGGTAAGTAAGTAAGGTTTTTACTCTGCGTACCTCTGCGTTCCTCTGCGCCTCTGCGGTGAGCAAATCTTTTTACCGCAGAGGCGCAGAGGAACGCAGAGGTGCGCAGAGAAGTCTCCGCCTATTTCCAACCTCCAATGACAAACGCACGGCTGTTCAATCTTCTTACATCCGAGTTTCATAACCCTGCGCAAGTGTTTGAACTAATGGATGACTTCCTCGGACGTCATTCTTACGACGCACGCTTTTGCGAAAAACTGATCGCTCACGGCAAACAGCGAACCGGAATCCCCTGGAATCTCCGGCGGCTGGCAATCCTGATCCTCGAAAATCAAGTACTAAAACTCGATCGCGAAGATCTGGACAGCTTGGATTCGTTGTTCGTTCAACTCAAGCTCAAGTCGCCCGGCCTCGATCGCCCGCTCGCGAAGTCGGTCCTAAAAGAGGGTTATTCATCGACTGACATCCGGCAGTTTGTTCCGGAGTTTCGCCGCAAGCTCGAACGCTTGAACCGCGTCCACGATCGTATCCAGGGCAAACGAACTTCCAGCACTGCTCTGCGCGACTTCATCGATGTCTCGCGCCAGCATTGCAAGCTCTCGCTCGCACGGTACTTATTCACGCCCCAGGAAGTCGTCGACGAAGTGATCCGGCAAGTACAGCACAGCGGCGGCGTCGCGGATCTCGACCTCACAGAAGAGAATTACATCAACGACGAAATCGAGCGCTCGATAGATCTCCTGCCTGATTACGAAGCTGAGATTCTTAAGCGACTTCGAAGGAGCGGCAGGATCTACTGGGTATCGGACAAAACCAGTTCACGTCTCAACTCGCTGGTCGAGTATCCACTGACAACCGTCGTGCTCGTCGTCAAACCGCCGGGCAGCGAGATCGAGTTTGAAATCAAGCGGGCCGGACTCCGCGGTGAGAATTCATTGAACGTGGTTTGCGGTCGCAACGGACACTGGGTGCCGCCTTCGCATCGACTCGACGGCGGCACAATGCAGTGGCTGCTGCGTTACGAGGCGAACTCCGCGACGATTCTTAACCGCGCGTATCGTCTGGTCCATCGTGACGAAGCCCCCATACCTGCATACGCTGCGCGCTCGTCGATCTTCGCCATACCAACTCGCAACGGCGAAGTAACGACGATGGATTACTTCACTGAACGGCGATGTTTTGGCGCCGGATTCAATCAGATGCGAGCGGCAATGCGCGACTCAGTAAACGCTTTTGCGAACGAGGGTCAGGGCCGTTTGCCGAATCTTCCGGGCGCGTTGGGACTGGCCGCGCAATTTATCGGGCAGGTCACACCGGCGCAGGCGATCCTGACCGGCACGACCGCCTTTCGGCTCGACAAACTCGATACGTATCTATCAAATGCCGGACCGGAGGAGTATTTCAAAAAGGGCCTGCTCGTTTCGTACACAAACGACGACGCCAGGCATCTGGCGGACACGGTTTTGGAGGAAGTTCTGGGTGTCTATCATCCTCCAGACGTTCCGTACAAGAACCACGAGCAATACGTCAACGCGGCATTCGCGACGGCCGAGAATCGCGTGCGCGCCAACGACATTTACCTGTCGCTGGTGGAGCAGATTGCGAAGTTCTGGGGAACGCTGTTGAGTCTGAGAGTGCACACGCGCGGCGAGTCGTTTGTGGCGAGAAACGTGGGACTGAAATCGTACTGGGAAGGCGGCGAATGGAAAGTAAAGATCATCTTTATGGACCATGATGCAGTGACCCATCATTGCGACTCCGAAAAGTTCTTCTATGCCGACAGCGCGATTCCGACCATGGCGCTCGACGAGAGTTACATCTGGGGACGCAATCCACGGCATTTTCCGACGAGCGAGCTTGGTTACTTGCAGCGCATCTACCGCATCGGTAAGACGATTGACAAGAAGGGCGACGCGCTTGCGCGCGAGACGCTCAAGGAAGCGTATGTAAAAACTCGCAGCGCGCTACAGACAAACAAACGTCTGCGAAATCTCTATCACAAACGCTTTTTGGAGCGACTGCTTGATTGGGATATCTTCGTGATCGGCTACCTGCGGCTGAATTGCAACGAAGGCGCAAACAACCGTTGGAAGAAGACGATGAAAGACAGGCTGGAGGCCAACGGATACAAACCTGGCGCCGTCGAGAGAATGGGCGAGACGGTGGAGAGGAACAGGAAGTTTCTCGAGAAGTATTCGTTTCTGTTTGAGCCGCCGTATTGAGCCCACAGATCTACACGGATTTTTGCGGATCGGTTTTCAAATCCGTGAACCTTCCGTGTTGATCCGCGGCAGTTTTTTATGAGGCTCTCGAGAAAGCAAATCGAAAATTATGAACGCGACGGGTTTCTGTTTCCGATCGAGGTGTTCTCGGCTGCAGAGGTTGCGACGTTTCGCGGAGCGTTCGAAGAGTTGATTGAAAGCAGTCGAGAGTGTTCGCCGAAGCGGTTCGATCGGTTGCACCTGTTTTTCGACTGGGCGCACCAGGTCGTCACGCACGACGCATTGCTCGATGTGGTTGAGGCAATCCTCGGCGACGATATTCTCGTTTACGGCACGCTGGTGTTGTCGAAGCAGCCGCATGACTCGCATTACGCTTCCTGGCATCAGGACAGTTTCTATTCAGACTTGCACCTGACGCCGTCGACGTCCGCATGGATTGCGCTGACGCCGAGTCATCGTGAGAACGGCTGCATGCGTGTGATTCCCGGTTCGCACAAGCTTGGCTCACTCGAGCATGAAAATATTTCCGAAGATCCGAATCTCTTGAACCGGCGTGGCGAGCGAATAAAAATGGACGTGGACGAGTCCGCCGCCGTCGACATCATCTTGCAGCCCGGGCAAATGTCTCTGCACCAGAGCACAATCGTTCACGGTTCCAACCCCAACACCTCCGACGAACCCCGCATCGGCTTCATCGTTCGTTACGTAACCAGTCAAATGCGAAACCCAAACACACGCCTCCTGCGCGTACGCGGCAACGGCGACTGCTCGCACCTGGATCTGGCGGAACCCCCACCGTCACATGATGCACTCTCAAGCTGGCTCACCTTCAGCTGTTCTTAATGTTTTTGTACTCTTCCTTGTGCCTTTTTTGTGGCCCTACATCATTTGTAACGCGTCATTCGGCGACTGAAACACGCGCAGCTCAAGCTTTGCAATCCCTTTGCGGCTGAACACGCAAAACTTATCAAACACATCTCGTTTCTCGCGGCGCGTATAGTCATTCGCATCAAACCACGGCGTGAGGATCATCGGCTTACTCGTACGCAACATTCGCGTCGCTTCTTCGGTTAAGTTCACCATACTCCGGAACCCCGTCGCACCGTCGTATCTCTGGCACATCCCGAGGTTCCCGCGAATGTCCCACTCTTCTACAAACACGTCGCTATCTGAAAATATGAGAAACGGATGATCCGTGAGCTTTAAGCCTGCCGTCCGGTCCAGTGGGCCATCGTTACGAAGAAACACATACCTGCACTGCGGGAGTTGATCTTGCGTGAGAGTCGGCTCGCTATCCTGTTCGACGACGACGATTGAGATCCCAGCGAGGTGTTCCTTATAAAAGCGCACCAGGAACAGCAGGTTCTGTAAATGGTTGTCACTCCTCGCGCGGTTCCGGTAAGCAATGATCAATGCCGTCTGCTCGAGGATCTGATTCATACCAGTCCCGTGCAGCACCACCGACTCCTTGATGTACCAATGATACTTTTGCCGCACTTGCACATCCGAGGTCAGATCCTCCACCCACGCGAGGTGCGGCATGAAGCAGTAACACGCGTGCTGAGTTTGCAGCGTGCGATTGTTCAGATCGACAGCCGTCAGCGCCTTGTGGTTGAGCTCGATAAAATCGTCGAACACCGTATGGTTCAACGCATAAGCAAACGTCGAATTCGCGCTCGTGATCCGTACGACGTTTTCAGAAACCTCCACCGGCGCGGCCATGTGGTTGGCGCCGAAGTGCAACATGTCCCAGTCTTGCGGGACCTGCGGGAAATACGTTTTGAACTTTTCCGATATTTGCGGATCGAGCGCCGCATCATCCTCAAAGATCAAAACACTCGGCGCGCCGATTCTTCGCGCCTCCCGCACCACCTCGAGATGACTACGCAAACATCCGTACGCACCCGGCGAGTCCAACCAATTTGGCGGAACAATCACTCTCTCACCATCGACCGCAGCAAACCTCTGCACACCCTCTATCCCGCAGCGCTCAAACTTCGCACACATCTCCCCCCACCGCTCCGGTCTCCGATCGAGATTGATGCAGATTTTGTAAGGAAAAACCTCGTTTATATCGTGCATAGCAATTCTATGTCTTTCTCTGCGTACCTCTGCGTTCCTCTGCGCCTCTGCGGTGAAGGATTTGTTTTACCGCAGAGGCGCAGAGGAATGCAGAGGTACGCAGAGAAAGCATATTGACACTTTCAAAAGGCCTTTCTAGACTGTCGCACTCATGCTCGCGCCGTTTCCAGAGAGAAACAAGCTCAACGTATCGGAACCTCTCGCAAGCGAACTCTTGCGCGCGGCCGAGAGATTACCTCTGTACGACAACAAGGAATTTTATTCAACCGATTTGCAGCAGTTCGTGCTCGATTCAATTCGATCGTCCAACACGGACGCGTTTGACGAGTTCATCCACGCAGTTAGAGAGCGACTCGCGCAGCGGCCTTATTGCGCATTGATATCCGGTCTTCACTTCGACCATGGAAACAGGTTGTTTGTAGCAATCAATCGAGCATTTGGCGAGCTCGTCGCGCGTCCGTACGAAAAGCCGCGTGCGCAACTCGTCCATTACATCCAGCCTCAAACCGACCTGCCTTCAGCGCGTGGCGGCCGTGAGAGTGAAAGACTACACACTGACACCGCCGACTGGGAAACGCCTGTCGAGTTGATCTCGATGATCTGCGTCAATGCTGATAACGCCGGCGGTGGACGATCACAAATACTCGACGTCGATACCGCTCGCACAGAAGTGTCTGAGCATCTCGGCGACGACACGCTCGAACTTCTCGAAACCAAACCCGTGCCCTGGCAACTCGCACCCTATCACGGCGGCGGCGTGAAGTGGCGCAATGTTCTTACCGAAAACACGTTGTGCTGGCGTCGTTACACGATCGATCTCGCTCTGACCGACGAAGGTGCAACGCTTTCGGACGAGACCACGCGTGCGCTCGACGGATTTGAGCAAGTCGTGACGAACACGAGACAGAAAGTCGATTTCCTGATGAACGAAGGCGAGTTATTATTCTCCGACAACACGCGAACGATTCATGCTCGCACGCCATTGGCCGATCCCGCGACGTCCAATCGGTTGATGATTCGCAGTTGGATCAGAACTTCGAAAAACGGGGGTTAAGTAATGCAGTTTGCTCAACTCAGCGACCGCGTTGAGAATAACGGCTCGAATGGCGCACTCACAGACCTGCGCGCACTTCCAGGCGTTTGGATCAACTCGAATCCGAACACGACTGGCATCGCGCGCATGGTAATGTCTGAATCGGACGGGCAGTTGTCACTTCAGACCTTCGCCGTCGGCCCGGACGGATTGATCGATTGGGGCAGCACGCCGGTGAAGTTGTTTGCGGGTCTGCCAAACTCGCAAGTGGCCGCCGGGTTTACGTGTACCTACGACTTCGGATTCGCGGAAACGGAACTACAGGGAATGATCATGAAGGGCCTGCTGGTGCTGGCTCAATTTCATCGCTTCAAAGACAACAGCAAACGCGCAGACTACTTCGTTCGCGAGTATTACGCGCTGGAACATGGACAATACTGAAATGTCGTGTGAGCCACTCGAGTTCAAACAAAACGGACACCTGGATTCAGCGCTGTTGGATCCTACGACAGTCTCGCGCGCCGAAAAGCTGATCGGCCGTTGGGTCAACACAAATCCCGACACGCAAGGCGTTGCTGAGTGCGAGATTCAGCCCGAGGGAGATCTATTCAGCATCAGAATCGCGGGTGTTGGGGAGGATGGTCCAATCGCATGGCCCATCGCGCGCACGAAGCCGCTCGCCAACCTCGAAGAAGAGGCGGGCCAGCGAACAATCGCGCTCGCTGCGACATTCGAGTTCGGGTTCATGAAGTCTGAAATTTATATTCGCGTGAATAAGGGCGTGCTCGTCATCGTCTTGTTCAATACATTCCAGGACGACAGCGGTCGAGCGAATTATTTGAATCGCGAGTTCTTTTATAGGGTCGCAATTTAAGATCTTCTCTGCGTACCTCTGCGTCCCTCTGCGCCTCTGCGGTGAGAAGATCTTTTACCGCAGAGGCGCAGAGGACGCAGAGATATGCAGAGGTTAATTTCTCGGTTGTTATGACGTTTACTTCCACCAGGTTTGGACAGTTTACTTATTTCTCCAAACAGCTCGGCGAGGCGAACTGGCGCGGGAAAAACGTTCTCGATTTTGGCGGAAATGTCGGCAACATTCTGCGCGATCCGAATTCGACGATCGATCCCGAACGTTACTGGTGCCTCGACGTCGACAAGGAATCGATCGAACAGGGCAGGGAAGCGTTCCCACGTTCGCACTGGATCTTTTACGATCGGTTTTCGTTCTTCTTCAACCCGCACGGCACTCCGTCGCTGCCGCTGCCTGAGATGGACGAGTCGTTTACATACGTTGTTGCCTACTCGGTCTTCACGAATACATCGCAGACTGACATGCTCGAGCTCGTCGAGGATCTGAAAAGCAAATTGACGCCGGGTGGCGCGCTCGCGTTTACGTTTATCGATCCCTACTACACGACGTGGGGAGCGGAGCGTGGCCGAAACAATCTTCAATGGCGACTCGATCTCGAGACAGAGCGACGACACATTACTGCTGACGAAGCGAACGACGTGGACCAGAGAGCGCAGGGAGCGAAGTGGTTTATCCTCGTGAATGGTGGTGATTTGTATATCGAAACCGAAAACGTTCGCCGGTACGCTTGCGAAGACCAGCGAACGTTTCATGTCTTTCACACGACGGAATACATGAAGTCGTTGTTCCCGGACGCGACGATACTTCCGCCGGTCAATAACGAAATGCAACACTGCTGCATCATCAGAAACTAAGCGCGTGGAGTTTATTCGACTAACAGAAGCGCAGCGACAGACGTTCGACGAGGACGGATTTCTCGTAGTGCGCAACGCAGTCGACAAAGAGACTGTCGAGCGATTGGTCGAAGCTGGTGACCGGCGGGCGAGAGCGTTTCTCGATAAACCCGAGGTGCTCGAGAAGGAAGAATACAATCACCTCGATCTGCGGCCCGGCTTGTTGAAGGAGAAGGCGCTCGTGGCGTTGGTTGCGCACTCGGCGACGGTGCCGTTGGTGGTCCAGTTGTTGAGTCCGAATATTCATCTACACTCGCTGGCGCTGATCTACAAAAGGCCGGTGAGTTCCGCAGGGTCGCCGTTCCGCCGTGGATGGCATCGAGATATTCGCATTCCGAAGGATCTTGGTCACCGCGATCTGCCGCGCGTGGGTATTAAAGTCTGCTACTGTCTGACGGACTTTCATCAACCCAATTCGGGTATGACGTTGTTTGCGCGTAAGAGTCACCTGCGTTCCGAAGCGCTGGGTATTCCAAAAGGGCAGATCGATCCGAGAGATGTCGAGGTTTGTGATTTGACGCTTAACGCGGGCGACGCAGTGTTTTTTGAAAATCGGATCTTTCACACGGCTGCGCCCAATCGAAGCGACCGCGTCTCGCGCGTTTTGATGTATGGTTATGCGTATCGCTGGTTGAAGCCGGAAGTTTACCTCGACACGCCGGACGAAGAGTTGCTGCGAAAGGCAGATCCGATTACTCGACAGTTACTCGGCGGCTATCGCGACGTCGACACTGTACCCTGGGCCTTACAGGATTGGGCCAAGTCTCACGGCGTCGAACCTGAACCGCTGCCTTGGACCATCGAAGTTTGATCTCCGCGTGCTCTGCGTATCTCTGCGTTCTCTGCGTTGAAACAGACCTTTAACGCAGAGGACGCAGAGATACGCAGAGAACGCAGAGAAGGACACCATGATGAACCTCAGATTTCACTGGATGCTCCCCAAAGGCGGAGAAGTCTCACTCAACGGCCCTCAAACGCCGCGCGAGGCTGCGAATTATCGTCTCGCGTCGACTCGCGCGGGCTCACCCGCGCCACGTCCTGACATTCCCGGCTGGACACACTTCGGCAAACATGCTGAAGACGCGGGCATCGATTCGCTGCTCGTCTCATTCAGCCGTTACGAGCCCGATCCGATTCTCGTCAGCGCCGCACTCGGCCAGACGACAAGCAAACTCGGATTCATCGCTGCTTATCGGTCGGGCTTGATGAAACCAACCACGTTTGTGCAACAGCTCAACACAGTCTCTGCTTTCATGCCGGGGCGCGTGTCGATCAACATCGTCGCCGGAAGTTCGACTGCGGAGCAGCGAGGTTATGGTGATTATCTCGCGCACGACGAGCGATACGCGCGTGCAGACGAGTTTCTCGCCGTCTGCCATTCATTCTGGCGCGCCAATGGCGATGTCAACTTCGACGGCAAGTACTATCAGGTGGAGCACGGCAAACTGCACACTCCGTTTTTTGCGCGTGAAGGCGGCGTTCCCGAAATCTATATCTCCGGTCACTCGGAACAGGCCGAACAGTTAGCTCGCTCGAAAGGCACTTGCTTGTTACGCGTCGCCGACACTCCCGAGCACCTTCACTCGGCGGTGGCGCGCACGCGAGAACTCGGTATCGAGGTCTGCCTGCGCATGTGTGTTATCTGTCGACCGACGCGACAGGAGGCGATCGACGTCGCCGAGTCGCTGTTGCCGGAAGACGACCTGGGCCAGTACGAGCGCAGTGTCGCAGTGAAGAACGATTCGCAAATGTATCGCGAGGCATCGCAAGTCGAGAATAGATGGTTGAGTCCGCTGTTATGGACCGGCTTCGTGCCTTACTACGGTCCGGTTTGGACCACGCTGCTGGGTTCGTTCGACGACGTTGCGGGCGCGCTTGTTGACTACAAAAAAATCGGCGTCACGCAGTTCATCATGTCCGGATGGCCTGAACTCGATGAGGTCGTGACTTTCGGCGGCGAGGTGGTGCCGCGCGTCAGAAGAGCGGAGGCACGTCTATGAATCTCAGGTTTCACTGGATGCTTCCCAAAGGTGGCGAAGTCGCGATGCAGACGGTCCAGGAAACGTCTCGCGTCCTCACAACCAAAAGCAGTTCGAAGGCGTCGGTGCCCGACATGGAAGGATGGCTGAAGTTTTCACGCTGTGCGGAGGAGGTTGGGATCGAGTCGGTGCTGATGTCGTTCAGCCGTTATGAGCCTGACACGCTGGTGATTGCCGCGGCGCTCGGGCAGGTGACGAAGAAGTTGAAGTTCATCGTCGCTTATCGCACGGGGTTCATGCAGCCGGCAACTTTCGTCCAGCAGGTGAACACGCTTTCGGGTCTGATCGATGGTCGCGTGGCTTTGAATATCGTTGCTGGTAGTTCGACTGAGGAACAGAGAGGTTACGGCGATTTCCTGGACCACGACGAACGTTATGCGCGTGCTGACGAGTTTCTCGAGATCTGTCACGCGTTCTGGCGTGGAAACAACCAAGACGTTGTTTTTGATGGCAAGTATTTCAAGGTTGAGTCGGGACAACTTTCGACGCCGTTTCTGGCTCCGGATAGAAAGGCACCGGAGATTTACGTCTCCGGACATTCGGAGCAGGCACAACGCCTGGCCCAACGTCGTGGCGACGGCTGGTTACGATTAATCGACACGCCCGAGAAGCTTGCGCCACTTGCGACGCACAGTCGAGAACACGGCATCGAGTTGTGTCTGAGGTTGTGCGTGATATGCCGCCCGACACGCGCCGAGGCTGTTGCTGCCGCGCGCGCGATGTTGCCGGACGAGGAGACTGAGAAGCAGGAGCGAAAGATCCTGAGCAGCAGCGACTCTCAAACACTCAAACAGGCACTCGCCACGGCCGATGAAGTTGGTTGGTTGAATCAGAATCTATGGGCGGGCCTGGTGCCGTTTTACGGCTCGTCGTCGATCGCACTGATTGGTAGTCCGGAAGAGTTGGCGGAAGCGTTTCTCGCGTACAAGGCTGTGGGAATCACGCAGTTCATTATTTCCGGCTGGCCCAAACTGGAGGAGATGAATATCTTCGGCCGCGAAGTCATGCCGCTGGTGCGTCAACGCGAAGGAAAGACATTTGCCGCGGATTTCCGCTGATGACATGGATCACACATGAGTTCGATACTTGTGCATTTTGTGAACCGTTTGCGTGAGGCTGAAGTTGTGCTGGAGCCATACCCGCACTACTGCCTCGAGAACGTGTTTCCTGCCGATTACTATCAACTGCTCCTGAAGAACTTGCCTGGTAACGATTCTTACGAAAATCTCTATGAGGTCACGACATTAAAACTCGATCACTTTCGACACAGAGATCAGCGCGACATGAAAGCCGGGTGGACCGGCGTTTTGCCGCCGGAGCAGAAAGCGTTTTGGGACGATTTTGATTCGTGGTTTTTAGGTTCAGATCTGGCGCAGGCGGTACTTCAAACGTTCAGCGATCAAATGCGCGTTCGCTTTGGCGATCGCAGCGACTGGCCGGAGGTCTCTGTTGAATCGCAACTGATACGCCATCGAGCCGGATACTACCTTGGACCACATTCAGATCTGCACACGAAGCTGGTCGTGTTGCTTATCTATCTCGCGCCCGACGACCGTGCCGCGCATCTCGGAACGTCTTTGTTTCGTCCGAAGGATCCAAACTTCACGTGCCCGAATTCTACGCACTACCCGTTCGAAGATTTCGTCAAAGTAAAGACAGCGCCGTACAAACCAAATTCAATGCTGGTGTTTTTCAGATCGGACGTGTCTTTTCACGGGCTGGAGCCGCTCTCGGACAGCGACCTCCAAGCTACGCCTCGGGATTTGATTCAGTACGTCCTTTACGACAAGGCCGCACGCGAACAGCAACTTCACGACCGACGCCTGGCTACCGCAAGGCAGGGCGCATCGTGAGAGAGCGTTTTGTGGTTTTTGTGGCGCGCAGTTTTACAGGCGAAATGCTTCGCAGCGCTCAGGCGATAACTCGACTCGAAAACGTCGCTCTGCTGGGCATCTGTGAGCAGCCGGCAACCAGCGATGTGTTCGTGGACGTAGCTCACGTCACAAACACTCACGATTCGAATCAGTTGATCGAGGCTGCACGACTGCTGCAACAAAGACACGGGCCGCTGAACAGGATCGTTACGACTCAAGAAACTTTGTTAGAGGCAGTTGCACACACAGCCGAGACGCTGGGCATCGAGGGAATGAGTGTCGCGACAGTTCGACGAGCACTCGACAAATCGCTGCTAAAGGCGACTCTCGAACAGGCAGGTATCGCAACGCCTCGCAGTCGCGTGTTCACCAGCGAGCCAGAAGCTCGATCGTTTGTCGATGAACGGGGGTTGCCGATTGTCTTGAAGCCACTCAATGGCAGTGGCGGGCTGGCTACGTGGTGTGTTCGCGACGAGCAACAGTTGGAGCTCGCGCTCGAACTGACGAAGCCGTCGCATCCGCTCCTGGCGGAAGAATTTTTCACGGGCGAGGAGCTGTGTATCGATACGATCACGATTGCAAACGAACCGCGCTTTTACTCGATCTGTTGTTATCGCCCTTCGATTCTCGAAGCCGTCGAGAGCCCAGCCATTCAGTGGCGCTGCGTAATGCCGCGTGACATCAGCGGCCCACGCTACGAGCGTTTCATAGTCGAGGGGTTGTCAGCCGTACGGGCCTTATCCGTCGGAGATGCGATGACGCACATGGAAGGCTTCCTGACGGAGAGTGGTCAACCGTGTTTCATTGACGCCACTCTGCGGCCTGCCGGCGCAAGGATCGCTCCGATGCTCGCGTTTGCATACGACATCGATCCTTATTTCGTTTGGGCCAGGGTGATGTTGGACGGCTCTTTTGATGGACCATGGGAGCGGAAGTTTGCAGCCGGTACGGTGTTTCTACGCGGAACCGGATCGGGAAAGATCGAGAGTGTCGAAGGTTTTGACACCGTGCAGCGCGAACTCGGAGCATTGTTGATGGACCATCGCCTGCCGCAAATCGGCGCTGCCAAAGCAGCCACCTACACCGGCGATGGATACGTCACAATTCGTCACCCCGAAACACAGGCCGTCGAAGATGCTCTCGATTTCATCGCGCAAACCGTTCGCATTACCTATAGTCAAGCGCCCGCGCAAGAAACATTGAGAGACAGTTGGAGCAAACGTTTGCAGTACAACCAGCTCTACAAACCTGTATGGGAGATAACTTGATTCTTCTTGTGTGCCATTTGTGATCACAAAGACACATAGAAACACACAGATTGCACGAGAAGAGAGGAAACTATGGCAATAGAAGCACCCAGAGCTTTCAATCGGGAGATGTATCACGACCATCCGGAAAACGTCTTCTACGGCACTGACGACGGTTACCAGGACGGCTCGTTCACAGAGTTTCAGGAGATCCGCAACCACTACGCCTCCGTAGCCCCCGAGCGACGCGAGAACATTCACATGATCAGCGTCGTCGGCGGTCTGTACGGACTGAATCTCGTCCCGCTCTGGCAACCCAAGTCGATCACGATCTTCGACATCAACCCAACGGCGATCACCTACTTCCAACTCATTCATCGCGTGCTCACCACGAGTCGCGACGGCCGCCATTTTCTCGATCGTCTCACCACCGGCGACTACGAAGTCTCCACCGAGCGAGAAGATTTCGTTCGCGAGAACATCTGTCTCAAACAAGCCGGGCGCCTGCCTCGCGAACGCGGCTCGACGAAACGTCCGTACGAGCAGAGCTGGCAAAACGTCTTCGCGAACTTCGACCTGACCAAACAGATACTCTCCGAAGTCCCGATCCATATCCGCACCGAACCAATGGAGAGCGAAGTCTTCGGCAACTGGATACGCAACCAGAACAATCTCTGGATCTATGCTTCAAACATCACGGAGTTTCATTACTTCGATCTCGACTTTAATGATCCTTCCAACGTCGTCGTCGTGCAGATCATCTTTCCCGGTGTGAAGGCGCAGGTCCTCGATCTTGCTCCCATGAGCGGTGGACCAGTCAAAGTGCATTTCCGGATCCCGCTGAAAGCAGAAAGATTGGAAGACGATGCCAAATAAAATCCGGATTGCTACCAACGCCGCGCCGCCTTCGCTCGGTACGCACTCGCAAGCCATTCGCACGGGTGATCTCGTCTTCTTGACCGGACAGACGGGTCGAGATCCCGAAACCGGCCTACTTGAAGAAGGTCTCGAAGCGCAAACACGTCGAATGCTGTCGAACATCGATGCCGTTCTGAACGCCGCCGGCTGCACACCGGCTGACATCGTGAAAGTCACCTTGCTGCTCACAGACATCAAGAACTTCAAAGCCGTCGACCAGATTTACGCGGCGTGGCTTCCCGGACGCGGCGTGACCCCTTTGCCCGCACGCACCGCCTTTGCAGTGGACGCGCTTCCGGCGGGCGCACTGGTGATGCTCGAGGTCGTCGCCGCCTACCCCAACGAGTAATCATGCGCATCACGTTGGTCATCGGCGGCCTGCGTGGTGGCGGAGCTGAGCGCGTCTGCGTCAACCTTGCGAACGCATGGGTTGAACGTGGACACCACGTAACCATTCTAACGATCTCACAGAATTTAACGCCGCCCGCTTACGGCTTCGACTCACGCGTGCACCGGCGTGATGTCGGTTGGCCCAGACGAGCACGCCCTGATGAATTGAACGCACCCGCGATCGCGCCGATTCTTCGTGGCCTCGCTGATGCCGATTGCACTCAACAGCTCATACAGCACATCAGTATCTTTGCAATGCTGCGTCGCGGAATTCTCGCCCAGGCGCCGGAGGTCGTAGTCTCGCATCTCGACGTCACCAATCTGCGCGTGCTCGCGGCAATGCACGAGACGAACATTCCCGTGATCGCCTGCGAGCACACAGACGCAACGCGAGTCTCTATCGGGCCATGGCAGAACGTTCGTGGTGCTCTGTATCGTCGTGCTCACGCCATCGTCACGCCACATGCTGAAAGTGCCGAATGGCTGTCGAAATACGACCTGAACGTCGTAAGGATCGCGAACCCGCTGGTTCCGCCACCGGCGGCCGCGCCGATCGAGCGCAACGGCGTTCGTCGACGTGTCGTGTCGCTGACGCGTCTCGCGCCTGAAAAACGCCCGGACCTCGTCGTTCGGGCGTTTGCGAGTATCGCGACTGAGTTTCCGGAGTGGGACTTCGAGATCTACGGTGATGGTCCACTCCGCACCTGGGTTACAACTCTGATCGACAAACTCGCGCCCGGACAAATCCGTCTTCACGGTTTCACAAACGAACCTTACGACGTACTCAGCAACGCCGATCTCTTCGTCTCGACGTCGTGGGTCGAAGGTTTTGGCAACTCGATCTGGGAGGCGTTGGCGTGTGGCGTTCCGGTCGTGGCGATGGAAGCCGGAAGTGCCGTGACTTCTCTTGTGCGCGAGCACGTCGACGGCTTGATTATTCGAGCAGACACTGTGGAGGTGTTAGCGAAGTGGTTGGCCGTGCTAATGCGAGATGGATCAACACGCGAGGCGATGGCGAGGCGCGCGCGCGAAGTCGTTACACGCTTCCCGCTCGAGGCATCGCTTTCTGCGTGGGATAAACTGCTAGATACCTGCGCTTGAGTTCTTCGTACAGACAGCCTTCCGGATACGCAGCATTTTTGTCCTGACCGGCCGCTCGCCATCGCTCGTTCCAGAGATGAATCGCGTAGGTACGTTCACCAAACTTTAACTCAGCCTCAGGCTCGAGAATTTTCTGCCAATCAGCATAACCGAACGGGCAAAACACTTCGGGCGGCTGTTTGTACCGCTCGAGCGAAAACTCTCTCACCGCGGCGGCCATGAGACGTGGACCAGTTTCCCCCCAGACCAGCTTCTCCGGATCCTTCCACCGGCAAATTTCCCACGCGTAAGCCATCGCCTCACTGCCTGCGGGGGCCTTGCAGGTGCCGCTGTTTATAAATTCCTGGCCCTGGGCCGTCTCGCTGGAAAAAACATACTCCTCCGCGAAGTCAAACGGCTTCAAGCAGATCGTGTCCGTGTCGGCCCACCAGCCACCACGTTCGAGTAGCAGCTTGTAGCGGAAGAAATTCGAGAAGCCCGAGTAGCTCGCTTGTTGTTTGTATTGAAAAATTCTCGTGGCCGGCAGTATCTCGTTACCGTCTTTGACGACCGCGCCCTGGGGAATGTTTTTCACATCTTCATACACGTAGAGGTGGTATCGATGTCCGTGTCGCAGAAACGACGACACCGACAACTGCTCCATGACGGAGAGTTCCGGGCCAACCCAAAGTCCCTGGATGATCTCGTTCATTGTGCGGCTGCGTGAGCGCGGTCACTCCCGGTTCGAGCACACTCAATCTCATACTCGCGAACGTAGTTGGCGGCCATCACGTGATAGTGATAGTCGCGCAATGCTTTGTTTCTGCACGTGCGTGGATCGATTCGGCCGATCCGTTCGAGCGCCGTGATGTATTGATCTTCGCTGCTGCAAACAAAACCGACTTCGGAAGTTATTATCTCGGGGCACGCGCCTCGGTCGCTGCAAATCACAGGCGTGCCTGACATGAGTGCTTCGATCATACCTAAACCAAATGCTTCGTCGAGTTTTGTCGGAAAGAGAAAACCTTTCGCACCGGCGAGCAACTCCGCTTTTTCCTGTCCTCTGACATCTCCGACATACTTCGCGCCAACCTCTCGGCACATCTGCTGAACTTTTTCGATCCGCTCGTAGCTTTCGCCCGTGCCTGCGACGACTAATTTGAACCCGACTCTTTTTGCCAGCGAAAGCACTGTGTCGAGCCCTTTTTGCGTGCCCCAGTCCATCGTCGACATGAACAGGAAGTAATCGTCTTTCGTCTCGTTGTAAACGTATTCCTCCGGATCGATGCCGTTCCACACGTAACGATCGCTTTCGTGCAATTGGGCCAACGTGCGGGAAACGTAGATCCAATTCGGGGTGGCGGCATCGCGCTCGCGCCCGCGCGTCCGTTCGTCCATATGACACGTCGCGACCCACGGTTTCCGCGACTCTTCAATCAGAGTGGCATCGCGACCAGAGATGGTGTGAAGTATGTCCACTTCGGAGACAGGTTCGTAGATCAGGTTGACTCCGCGCGGCGCCTCAGCATGAGAACGGCGCACCAGGTAGAAAACATCATGGCCCAACTCGGCCAGACCCTTGGCGAGCAGATCGTGGAGGATGTATCCCGAGCCTGATGGAAACTTCTTCGGGTGCAGGCCGCTGCCGTTTGGATTCGCGGCGGGATATTCGTGATCTGAGGAAAGCAAGATTCGCATATGTTTGCAGTCAGTTTTGACAGGATTTACAAGATTACGCAGGATTTATGTAAATCTTGCCTAATCCCGTTAATCATGTGAGGCATTTATTTATATCTCTTGCGCGATCGCTGCTCTTGTGCCTCTCATGGACCAGCGCCTGTCCGTTGCGTCTAACTTTATCCAACTCCTCGCGGTTATTCTCCGCAAGGACATATTGGACCTGCTCTTCGAGGTTCTTTAGAGATACAGGAACGTAATGCTGATTTGCAACAAACCCGAGCTCGCTCAGCGGTGCGCTGACAGTGTCGTCGGCCAAAAGGAGCGCGCCCGTCGCGGGAATCTCAAAGTACTTCGCGACCGCATAGCCAAAAGGCGAAACACTGTCTGCAAAACCAACTCTACAACTATGCATCCGTTTCGCAAAACCGCGACCAATGCGCGTGTCCGCCTGGTAGTTGTAATTGCAGTAATAACCAGGATGACGTTGGTGCCTGATCGGAAAACGACCTTCATCGTGCAGCTTCAGCATTCGTTGGCGCAACGGGTACGCTTCGTTGATCGCGCCGCTGAGAAAGACCGCGTTCTCAGCGCTCGGGTTATAGCTGAACATAAAATCCGGCGAAGCTGAGTGCGGGATCCACACCACCTTCTTGTTCGAGAGTTCCGGATACAGCTTCGGCCAACAATAAGCGTATGTCGAGAGCACGACATCCGACAGCGCAAAACTCACGACCCGGATCTCGTGCATCCTCCGGTTGAACCAATGAAGATCGTCGGCAAAGAAAACTTTCAGGCACTTCAGGCGCTGGAGCTCAAACGAATACTGGTACACGAGGTCATAGGCTTCCCAAAAAATGATCGCCTCCGGCAACTGCCCGAGCGCTATCCGAAGTTTCTTCTCCAGCGTTTCTGGTCCATACGAAAGCGCGTTGCTTTCAATGTGGCGCCAACCATGAGTTGTGATGAGCTCCTGCTGAATGTAGTACAACTCGCGAGTGACGTAAGTCCGCGACACCTCGAGGTGAGATACGATTAATTTCACGCTAATGCCGGTTTAATCTCACTGAGTCGTAACTGGACCAGCGTCTGAATCTGACGCGCGCAGGCAATGTACGCAGCCATGCCTTTCCCGATTGGATCGTCAACGTCAGCCTCGGTATCGAGACAATACGTCTTGTACGCGACGGATGGCAGCATCTCGACGACTGCTTTACGGTGAGCGCTGGTCATACAGAAGATCAGTTCCGCTTGTTCGGCCAACTCCAGCGTCAGGTTCCGCGCGGCGTGAGGTTTCACTGGCACACTCAGCGAGCGCAACACTTCCGCTGCTTCAGCAGTGAGCGGCGCCCCTTCTCGCGCGGAGACTCCCGCGCTGAGCGCACGCACGTTCACGGTTTCAAGTGAGTCGAATGGAATTCGAAGTCGCGCGGCAATTTCCGCGTTTGCGATCGCCGCAGCCATGGGTGAGCGGCAGGTGTTGCCGCTGCAAACGAAGAGAAAAAGGCGTTGTGGGGCTAGTTCGATTCGGAACGCCCGTTTGAGTTTCGCAACATAACGATCGAAGTGGTGAAGTGGTGACAGAACACCAAGCGCCACGATTATCAAGCCTGCGCTGACGTTCTGTGCCGCAGTCGGCGAACTCTGACCGTAGAAATACGCGAGAATCGCAGTGGCAGTAAATCCCGACAGCATGCTGGAGCCGCAATGCATCGGCATGCAGAACGTGTTTTCACGACGATCGAGAAAGATCAGAGTCGTGCAAATGCAGAGGGCGGCGTAGAACAAGCCGACGAGGGCTGCGAAGAACGCCCCCGGCGTGGTTGCAAACGTCGTCAGTCCCTCACGGAACCCCATCATCACGTCGCCGGCGCCGATAAAAGCCATCACCACCAACGCAATCACGAGCAGAGGAGAAGCGACCATCTGCTCTTCGACGAAGTAACGCAGCGTTGCACTCCGCTGGTCCGACTTTGCGAGACGACTCATAAACTGCAACTTGAAAAAGTACGCCGTGAGATAAGCAGCGACGTCGATAATGGCTGCAATCGTGAGTACGTAATTCGCCGCATCGCTCAGCGCGACCAGAACCGCTGCGAGACTCACGAGCATCGCGGTCCAGGAGAACCATCGAACTCTGCGGCCGACAATTCGATCGACTGTTGGAGCAATAATCAGCGTGCCGCCGCGCAGCAACACCAGCACTACAACGATCGAGAGTCCTCCGAAAGTGAACGCGAGCGTGGTGGTTCCCATAATGGTCGCCATACACACGCCTGAGAGGAACGTCAGTCGCCGTGGGAATGGAACCTGAACACCGAAGAACTCACGGCGCCCGGCATACTTCCACCAGCGCATCACCGTGATGAATCCCAGCATCCCGACCACAGTTGCGATCGCGGAGATCGGCAGCAACACAGTTCCTTTGACTGGTCCATTCGTGCCGGTGAGTAGACCGCTCGAGAGCGCTTTCGTTAGACCGCTGTAAGGTGTGTAGAAGACGTAAAAGCCGAGACCGAGTGCCCAGATTTCCAGACTATATTTGCGTTTTTCGGTGAGCATTCTGAAACCTACGGTTTATAGAACGAAGGATCGTGAGTCAGACCTAAAATCGATTTACCGATCGTTGCGAGGATTTGATCGTCGTTGTCATGGCGGACGTAGAACGATAAATCTCGATAGACACGCTCGAGCGAACTCGGGCGGATCAGACAGCGCGCTCCACACGCGCGAATGCATTGCTTGACCGTGTCTTCCGCGAGGTGTTCGACGACGTGTCGCGCACGGCTGCCTGCGATTTGCGCTTCGAGGTATCTACACGTTTCCCAAAGGCGAGCGACATGTCTCAACCACAAATGCGCAGTCTCGACGTTCACGGACATCTGCCCGATGTGGTGCTGCACGTACGGATCTTCAATCTTTTTCTGCGTCGTGATGTAGTTGAGCGCGTAGTCGTACGCAGCTTCAGCGGCGCCGAGGAAGGTCGCCGCGTAATGCGGAATGAAGCACGTTTGCCAGCCTTCTTTCAGATACTGACCGGGGTAACCGATCAGATCTTCGTCAGGAATGAACGTGCGGCGAAAATGGACCAGGTGACTGACTGTCGCGCGCATGCCGATCGGATCCCACCACGATGTATCGATCTCGACGCTCGGATCCGAAAGGTTGCACGCCATCATCAGCACTGAATCGAGTGCCGTGGCATCGGCATGTCGAACGCCGCCTGGACCAGCCGTGTTGACCAGCAGTATGGCCCATTGCGCGCCACCGGCGCTGGTTGCAAAGGCTTTGTTGCCGTCGACGATGTAACCGCCGTCAACTTTTTCGACGGTGGTGCCGAAGCGAACAGGCTCGTCAGGTTTGCGAGCTTGGGGCTCACCACTCCACGCCACCCACTTTTCACCGCGCTCGACGACGCCTTTGAACCACCGCGTCTTTTGGTCCTGCGTAGCCATGCCGTCGAGCAGCACGAGCGAATTGACGTGACCTTCCCAGCACCGCGCGAGCGAGAGATCCGCACTCGCGATCTCTTTCGTCATCATCCACAGCGTGAAGACGTCGCCCGTGTATGGACCAAGACCGTAACCGCCATGCTCTTTCGGAACCACGGGCGCGAGTAGTCCCTCGCGAAACAGATCGTCGAAGTCTTCGGCAGGAAACGTTGCGGTGCGATCGTATTCAGCCGCGCGCGCCGCAAATTTCTCACGCGCCAGCACGCCCACTCGGTTGATCAGATCCTGTTGTTCGGCGCTGAGATCGAGCTGACTGTAGACGTCGTTTCTCGTATCTGTGGTTATCATTTGTGGTCTTGGTGGCTAAGCACCTGCTGAGCCAACGTAATTGACATCTCTTTTCCGGTCATCAGGCGAAACTGGTGGCGCACCTGCGTGACGAGCACGTCGCGGCCGTCGATCGCGATCTGCCTGCGCGCGCGTGTCGTGTCGATGAGCGGAGTCGGCCGCGAACCGTAGACGAGATCGATCACGACTGCGTCATCGCTCAAGCGTTCGAGCTCGAAAGGGACTTCCTCCGTGTCGCGTCCGACAGGCGTGGCGTTCACGACGATGTCGTAACCTTCCGCGTCGAAGTCGCGCAGCGGAATGTACGGCAACCCGAGAAGCGTCGCGGCGTGTTCGCCACGTTCAGCTCCACGATTAATCAGCGTTACGCCTGCGCCCGACTCTACGAGCGCGGCGGCGATGGCGCGGCCTGCGCCGCCACATCCGATGACTGCCGCACGTTTCGCCTTGACTGGAACACTACGATCGCGGCTCGCAGTATAGATCACGTCCGGATCGGTTGTATCAGCATTCCACCAACCATTGTTTCGGACCAGGATATTCGCTGCTTCTGCCTGGCGAGCCATTGCACTGACTGTCTTCGCCTTTATCAATGCCTCTTCCTTGTGAGGCGAAGCGACGGTCATGCCGTTGATCGGCATCCCGAGCCTATCCAGTTTTCGCGACAGCACAAACTCACTCCAGAACTCCGCGAATGAAGAGACTCGTAACGGCAAAAATAGCGCCGCATGATCCATCGCACGGTATGACGCGTTGTGCAAACGTGGTGACAATGAATGGAATATCGGATTTCCGATAATAGCGAAAATCTCTCTGATCGTGTTCAGCTCGGGAAGCCCGTAATCGTCGATCAATTTTCGGATCGACGGTTCCATGTCGGCGCTTGAATCGTTGGCGGCGCGACCGAAAATCGCCGGCGCCCCCAATCGCAGTGCGAGGAGTCGATTCCAGAATCCGAGTGGTCCATGCGAAAACGCGATAGTGTCAGTGCGTTTTAACGAGTTCAGCAAAAAGAGCGGCAGAAACTCTTCTGCTATCGTGTTCGCATTTGTAAGAAGTTTGTAAGCCGCCGCCGGTACGGACGAAACGCGCTCGAATCGTTCCGATAATTCCGTTAACTCCCTGACACTTCCGTACCAGGAGATCAGGCGTTTCTCTGGAGGAATCAGTTGGACAAGGTCATCGGAGAGGTCGGTTTCGCGTTCGAGCTCGATCCGATCGTAATACCGTGCAGCGATTTTGAGACGCTGAACGCGATCCGGTGCGTCTTGATTTCTCAAGGAATACAACAATCTTCCTCGAAAATGGTTGCGTAACCAATCCGGATCGATGTCGCCAACGAGATCGGCGCGCACTTCCAGCCATTCGACCGACGCGGGCAGCGCAGTTAATTCACATCCATCCGGCGACGGAGATTCGAGGAGTGTTGCGATGAGTAAGGGGCTTGCCATTGTAAGAATTTATTTTTTTGCCAGGGTGACAACTAGTGAGAATTTTCAGCCGTTAGAATTTAGAGCGGCGTAAATATACTTTGCCTGACGTGATTAGTCCACAAATTCCTCCGTGGTTGGTGCCGCGAGCAAGAATTAGCTATTCTTAGACCAAAAAAAGGATCGTGTGATGAAGGAAGAAGATTCGACGGACAAGATATTTTCGATCAACCCACCCGCGCCTGAATTCAATCCCGTAAAACAGGCGACCGCCCGGGCGGACGAATTGGGTGAGAAACAGATCGCCACGACACTCGGCTACTTTGCGACCATGCCTGCGTCAACCGGCATAATCGCCAACCCCGTGCTTCATCACACGCCCGTCGATTGCAACGGCACCACGATTACGCTCGACATAAGATCGTTCACGATCCGCGGCACTGTTCCTGAAGGGGACATCGTCAGCAGCAAAATCGGTCCATTGGACGTCATTTTCGCAGGTCTATTTGGCGAAATCGGTTCCAGCAAAGAACTCGCAGCCTTCATAGACCAGAAGTTCTTTCAGAGTCTCAGGGGTTCGCTAATCGATGATGTCGCGGCGTTCGTAAAGAAATATCCCGGTCTCGGGCCGGAAGTGGCGATGCATCACTTTTTGATTCTTCACAAAGCGAAACTCGGACACCAGGAAGGTCAGGACCGTGGGATGCACGACGAGCGCGATCCGGAGTCGCTGCTCCTCGAGATGATTTCGGTTCACATGGCGAATGTCGCAGTGGGTGGAGTCTCCACCTACATGAATTATCTGCTGTTGAGCAACGCGAACATCTCAGAGAACGAGCTTGTGAGTTCGACCAGGCAGTTCGTCGAGGAGGAAGCGAAACAGGGAAGTAACGCGTTTCAGGTTTCGTACAGTCTCATACTGGGCCATCACGCAAACGAGCACGAGCGACAGATTCTCGAGCGCATGGGGACGATTCAGATCCATCACGGCTCGGCGGGCTCGAGCATGGTCGCGAGGTACATGGCGACGTTGCACACGTTCTCGGTGGCTGATTTCTTCATCGCCTCGCACATGGCGCTCGACGGCGCGCGTCACTTTGGTGCGATTCACGACATGTCAGACTTTGTTCAGGAGCTCGAGCCGTTGAATCCTGAGCAACGTGCGGAGCGCATCAAAGAGAAAATGCTGACGGGTGGATTACCGACGTTTGGGCATCCGGAGATCGCGGCGGCCGGCAGAGGCAATCAAGTGCAACAGGATCCGCGGCCGGCGATCTATATCGATCCCGTTTTCAAGGCCATAGACGCCGGACAGCTAACAATAAATTCGGTACAGCATGAGCGACTCTCCATTGCGCGGCTCATCTATCTGACTGCGTTTGTGAATGGCGTACTCAAGCCGGGAAAGGAAGACAGTCCTCCGCTGCGTTTGACTGCGAACACGGATTTTGGTGCGTGGTGTGTGCAGGAAGCGCTGGGAATCGAGGAAGCGGATCGAACGCTGCTGACTTACATCTTCAGAGGCTTTGGCTGGATGATGGACGCCCGCGAACAGCTACAACAGAAGATGATCCGCCCGGTAATCGCGCCCGATCCAAAGATCGTCCCGAAGTCGAGTGACGACCCGACGATCCCTGACCTCGTCGCACGCGTTCACCAGCGACTCGTCCAGGAAAATCCTTTCGGCCGCAGATGAACGCGGATGACGCAGATCAA